>JAHDEQ010000307.1 GCA_020628755.1 Saprospiraceae bacterium | reverse complement strand
ATTTTCTGCTACTAAAATTGAATGAAAATTAATTTTAGCTTTCCTAAACTTGCGGGCAGAATTGAGCCTAAGATAAGTTTAGTAAAGCTATTTGAAAATATAAAACCTGAAAAGGGAAATGAAACTCTATACACCATCACAAACTCAAAATATTCATCAAGAAAGCTTTGCTTTCTTGGAAGTACAAGAAGAAGACCATGTCTTGTACATCACTTTGGATAGAGCAAAAAAGAAAAATGCACTCCATCCACAACTGGTCAATGAGTTAGCTTTTGCCATGCACTATGCTCACTTCGAATCGTCCATTTGGATGTTGGTCATTGCTGCCAAAGGCAACGTCTTTTGTGCAGGAGCTGACCTCAAAGCGATGGCAGGTTTTGCCGAACCACACAGTTCTAGTATTCCACAACCAAGTGAACCCGTTTTGATTGGAGAATTATTCAATAAAATCCACAAACCAACTATCGCTAAAGTCACAGGCGATGTCTATGCAGGAGGATTTTTCTTTTTAGCTGGAAGTCATATTGTTATTGCTCAGGACAATATCAAATTCGGTTTACCCGAAGTCAAACGAGGCTTATTTCCATTTCAAGTAATGGCAGCTTTACTCAAAGTCATGCCACAACGAAAAGTAATTGATTGGTGTATCAGAGGTTATAATTTACCAGTAACAGAAGCAGAAAAATATGGACTCGTTACGCAAGTAACAAATGCAGAAAACATAGAACAAGAAGTTCAAAAAATCATAAATGAACTCAAGCAAAATAGTCCTTCAGCTATTAAATATGGTTTAGAGGCTTACGATAAAATAAGTCCTTCTGCCGAAGAACATCAATACCTCATGGGCATGCTCATGAAAACCCTCGGCACAAAAGACGGACAAGAAGGTATGAAAGCCTTCCGAGAAAAACGCCAAGCCATTTGGACTGGCGAGTAATGAAAAAGTCAAAAGAAACGTCGAAAAATATAGATTCAATTAGATGAAAAAACTCATACTATCCGCTGCCCTTACAGGAGCAGCAACAACGAGACATCATTGTCCCGATATTCCTTACACCCCAAAGGAGCTAGGCGAAGAAGCCAAACGAGCAGCCAATGCAGGTGCGAGTATCGTACACATCCATGCACGTGAAGACAACGGAATGCCCACTTGGAAAGTCGAAACATTTCAAGCCATCCACGAAGAAGTTCGCAAACGTTGTCCCAACTTAATTATCAATTATTCAACGGGAGCAATTGGAGTACCAATTGAAACCCGTTTACAGCATATTCCATTTACCAAACCCGATATGGCGGCATTCAATATGGGAAGTATGAATTACGCCATTTATTCGAGAAAACGTAAAGACTTTTACTTTAGTGGTATCTTCGAAAATTCCTTTCAAATCATGCAAAAGGTCGTCAAAACCTTTAATGAAAATGGGACGACTCCCGAAATGGAATGCTTCGATACAGGACATATTCGCAATGCCGAACCACTTCGTGATATGGGACTTATTCCTGATAATGCTTGCTATAGTTTAGTAATGGGCGTTTTGGGTGGAATTCCAGCGACACCAGAAAATCTTTTACATCAAATCAAACAAGTTCCCGAAGGAGCTTTTTGGCAATCCATTGTGATTAGTCGTAAGCAATGGCAATTGTCTGCCATTGCGGCCGCAATGGGAGGTAATTTCCGTGTTGGCTTAGAAGATAATTTCTATCTACCCAATGGAACAATGGCAAAATCTAATGGAGAACTTGTCGAAGCAGGTGTCAACCTTGCCCACTCTATGGGACGAGAAGTTGCCACAATCGAGGAAGCAAGAGAAATGCTCAATATACCTTTGAGAGACTAGTGGCTAGTGGCACATGCTTTAGCTTGTGCGTTATCAAGATACAATTGTAAAAAAGCAACGTATGAAATAATACATGATGAAAACAGCATTAATCACAGGAGGCTCATGCGGAATTGGTTTGGAAACATCCAAACATTTTGCCCAAAACGGCTATCAATTATTGTGGGTGTCTTTATTAGAAGATGAATTACAAACTGCAAAGCAGCAATTAAATGAACTATTTCCTAAAACACCAATTCATACTTTAGCATTGGATTTATCAAAAGAAGATGCTGCACAAAAAGTTCATAAATGGGTCAATCAAAATAATTGGAAACTCGATGTACTCATCAATAATGCAGGAATGGGTACGTATGGCTTTTTACACGAAACAAATTGGGATAAAGAAATGACCATGATAAATCTCAATTTGTTGAATGTTTATAGAATGACCCGTTTATTTTTGGAAGATATGCAAAAACGCAATGAAGGAACGATTATCAATATTAGTTCAATTTCTGCATTGCAACCCGTACCAAAAATGACGACTTATGCTTCAACCAAAGCTTTTATTGCTCATTTTAGTAAAAGTTTAAATGAAGAATTAAAAATGCAGAACTCAAAAGTTAGGGTTCTCACGGTATTGCCTGCGGCAATCCGTGATACCAATTTTAAAGCTGCTGCAAAAATGAACAAAGTCAAAACCTTCGAAGGATTGGCAACAACTACAGCTCAAGAAGTAGCCAAAGATACTTGGAATGGTTTTAACAAAAAAAAAGGTGTGATTATATCAGGTTGGAAAGGACGATTTCTAAGTGCTTTTCGACACATTACACCTGACTTTATTTTACAATCCCTCGTCAACCGAGAAGTAAAAGAAGCCTAACCAAGTAAATTGGACACTGAATTTGAAAAATTCTATTTTAAAAATACAATATCATGCTTAAAAGACATCAATTACCTCGAACAATATTTGCATCCGAAGAGCATCAAATGTTCAAAAAAACAATAGAACAATATTTTGCACAACACGTAACTCCACACCGTGAAAAATGGGAAGAACAAGGTTATTGCGACCGAGAAGCTTGGCTAAAAGCGGGCGAACTTGGTCTTATCGGTATCGACCTTGACCCCAAATACGGCGGAATGGGATTGGATTATACTTATTCTGCTTTGTTGCTTGAAGAGCAAGCTCGTTACGGTTCCGTTGCGCCAGGTTTTGCCATGCATTCCGATATTGTAATTCCTTATATTGCTAAATATGGAAGTGAATATTTGAAAGAAAAATATTTACCCAAATCTTGTTCTGGCGAGTACGTTGGTTCTTTGGGAATGACCGAGCCAAGTACGGGTAGCGATGTTCAAGCCATCAAAACGACTGCCGAAGACAAAGGCGACCACTATTTACTCAATGGTAGCAAAACATTTATCACTTTAGGTTATAAAGCGGATTATTGTATAGTTGCCTGTAAAACCGATAAGGGTGGTGGCGCAAAAGGCATCAGTCTTTTGGTGGTTGATTGCGATTCTCCAGGTTTTTCTAAAGGCAAACCATTCAAAAAAATTGGTTTAAAATCAAGTGATACTTGTGAACTCTTTTTCGAAGATGTCAAAGTTCCTAAAGAAAATCTACTCGGTGCAGAAGGAATGGGCTTTGTTCAAATGATGAAAGAACTTCCTCGTGAACGCCTCAACATTGCAGTTTCTGCAATCGGTGCAATTCGAGGAGCAATGGAACATACTATTGAATACACAACAACTCGAACAGCTTTTAAACAACCAATTTGTGC
>JAHDEQ010000306.1:2479-3702 GCA_020628755.1 Saprospiraceae bacterium | reverse complement strand
ACTTCAAAAATACAGAAACTTATTTATATAAAAATAATTGTCAAGCAAATACTTACATATCGTCGCATTTGATATACCCGACCCGCCCAATTATGGGGGCGTGATTGTGATCTATTATCATTTAAAGGCTTTATTTGAGGCTGGGGTCAAGGTCATTTTGCACGCTTACGAATATGATAATCGTGAGCCTACACCTATATTAGAACAATTTTGTTACCAAACATATTATTATCCGAGAAATAAAAAAATAATTGACCAATTTAGTACGCTTCCCTTTATTGTAAAATCCCGTTCAGATAATCGTTTGCTTCAAAAATTGAAGCAAGACGAGCATCCCATTTTTTTTGAAGGACATCATACGTGTTTTTTTCTAGGACATTCAGATTTAAAACATCGCCAAAAAATTGTTCGAGTCCATAATATTGAGACGAATTATTATCAAAATTTGGCAGATTTGGAGGGAAATCCCGTTAAAAAACTGTATTTTCAGCTAGAAAGCCAGAAGTTGAAGCGATTTGATACTTATTTGACTCAACACGCCAATAAAATAATTGCATTAGCACCTGACGATTGGCAGTTTTATCAAAAAAAACATTCTAATTGCGTTTATGTTGCGCCTTTTCATCCTGACGAAAAAATTAGTATAAAAGAAGGAAAAGGAGATTATATTTTATTTCATGGAAAATTGAGTGTAAAAGATAATGAAAAGGCAGCTTTGTTTTTGATAAATAAAATTGCTCCAAAAATCGCTTTTAAAATTGTCCTAGCTGGTCTCAATCCGTCGGCTGCGCTGCTGCAAGCAGCACAGCAACACCCAAATGTCAAACTGCTGCCAAATGTTTCACACCAAAAAATGGAAGACTTGGTCAAAAATGCTCATATTCACTTCTTATGGACATTCCAAAAAGCAGGAATGAAATTAAAATTATTGAAAGCCCTTTTTCGAGGACGACATTGTATTGCCAATCCAATAATGGTGGACAATACAGGACTAGAAAATCTTTGTCATATTTGTCAAAATCCCAATCAAATTATTCAAAAAATAAATGAACTCATTCCTATTCCATTTGATGTTCAACATGAATTGGAGAAACGAAAAACCATCTTAGAAAAGCAATTTTCTAATAAAAAAAACATCAAAAAAACGATAGAAATAATATGGGATAAATGATGCTAATAATTTGTTGAGTATATGGCATCGAAGTTTCAAACTTCGACGAACT
>JAHDEQ010000306.1:0-2379 GCA_020628755.1 Saprospiraceae bacterium | reverse complement strand
GCTTGGAGAAAGAAAAGTACATTTCGTTCAGGACAAGAAATTTTGGCCGATGGCAATTTGATAGGCCAATGGTTTGAGCGAGGCAGCAACAATCAATCAGGAAATATTGGAGTAACCGAGTACGATGTCGAAGCCGATAAAATTTATACCATTTCGGGAGGCGGAACTCTGTTTCGAGGTCAAAGAGATGGTAGCAATTGGGAAGTTATTAATCAAGATTATCGTTTTTATGACCGATTTTTGAAGATGATTGAGCTGCCTGAAAAACGTTTATTAGCTGCTATTGATGGCATACCAAGTTATTCCGATGACTTGGGACAAACTTGGACGCAAGCCAATAGCGATATAGAAATCAATGATTTTTGGGCTCGATTGCACCAACCTGTGGTGGTGCAATACGACGATTCGTATCATATATATATGTTGACCAAAAGAGATTATTGGGACAATATCCGTTTATATGCTTCCACAGACAATGGCGCAAGTTACCAGCAAATCACTCAATTTGATACCAATGAATTTAATTCTTTTTCTTTGTGCAAACCACATCATACAGAAGAAGTTTATCTTTTTCAAAAAATGGGAAGCAATGTTCGTTTACACAATATTAACCTAGAAACACAAAGTCTGGAATTGCTCCATACTAGCGCACTCAATTTGGACGATGCTCAAGCTAATATGACTGCTACATTGAAGGATGATGGGGTCATAGATTTTTATGTTTATAATAATAACAAAGAAGTGTATCGCTCACAAGACCAGGGCGCAACTTGGAATTATCGGAGCAAAATGCCGCAGCAACCTTGGGAAGTCGGTCTTTATGTGAGCAAGTTTGATGACCGAAAATTATATACAGGCGAGGTCGAATGTCATACCAATTCGGGAAGCCCTTTTTGGACAACTGTGAATACCTGGGGAGAATACTACAACGATATACACGGCAAATTACACGCTGATATTATGTCTTTTAATGAATTTACGACCAATAATGGACAAAATTTTGTGCTTGTTGGCAATCATGGTGGCTTGAGTATTTCTTATGATAATTTGGAGACTACTCAAAATATTGGACTCTCTGGACTCAATGTTTCGCAATATTACGAAGTCCGAACCGACCCTTATGATTTGAACTATATCTATGCAGGTTCGCAAGACCAAGGTTTTCAGCGTGGAGTAGCTGCAGGACATGACGACTTGGTCAATTTTGGGCAAGTTATTTCGGGCGATTATGGGCATATTGCTTTTTCAAATGGCGGTTTTGGAATGTGGACGGTTTATCCTGGCGGAGCAGTTTCGTATTTTCAAAATGCTCAATTTGGATTTATCGTTGCAGGTTATGATTTAAATTCCGATAATGAAAGCGTTTGGCTTCCGCCTATTATCGAAACGCCCGACCCTGAGGATATATTTGTTTATATGGCAGGTGGCAACGTCAATGGCGGAGCAGGTTCGCACATCATAAAACTCAATTATTGGGCAGGAAGTATTCAAACCAACCAATTGCCTTTTGATTTTAAAAATGCTTCGGGAGGCGAAGTTTCTGCTATCGAAATTTCGGCCCTCAATGCGCAAACTATGTATGCTTCTACAACCAACGGTTTCTTTTATTATTCGTATGATGGTGGACAAACGTGGGAGCAAAGTTTTGTCATCGTTCCAGAGCCACACTATTTATATGGTACAAGCATTTATGCTTCGACTCTTGATGAAAACACCGTTTACATTGCAGGAAGCGGCTACTCCAATCCTGCGGTTTATATTTCGGAAGACAATGGCCAAACCTTTGCGCCTTTTGACGAAGGCTTGCCCTCGACCTTAGTTTTTGAATTGGTTGCAAATGAAGACGAAAGCCTCTTTTTTGCGGCCACTGAAGCGGGAGCTTATGTGTATGTGGTCAGCGAAGGACGTTGGTACGATATGTTAGGCGAGGCTGCACCCAATCAAACCTATTGGTCCGTAGAATATTTGGAAGAAATACAAACGGTTCGATTTGGGACCTATGGGCGAGGAATTTGGGATTTTCAATTGCAAGAACCTGTTGGTGTAAAAGATATTTTTGTTGAAAAAGAATTGGAGGTTTATCCAAATCCATCTAGTGGAATTTTTACTATTTTGGGGAATGATTTTTTGGGAAAAGAAATTCAATTGCGTCTATTTGACCTTGGGGGACGGCTTGTGTGGCAAAGCCAAACAAGCCCGCGCTTTGGTCGAGTGCAGGAGGTCATGGATTTATCAAAATTTCCAAAAGGAATGTATAGTTTGCAAATCATAGATGGCCAAGAAGTAAGAACGAAAAAAATAGTGAAACATTAAAATTAGAACCTTTTAGGAATGAAAAAATAATAAATTAGACACTTATTTTATGATCTTTTGCACCAA
>JAHDEQ010000305.1 GCA_020628755.1 Saprospiraceae bacterium | reverse complement strand
CGATGGCAAGTGCATAAAATTAGAAAAGCGATGAATAAGATTTAAGAATTGCTGTTTCATAAAAAAAGACTACGCCAAAAATCGTTTCTCTAACTCGTCGAGTTCGTAGGTGATAAAACAATTGCGACCACGTACATTTTTATAAGGAACACTACAGGCAAATAATTGGTCAATCAGCTCTTGCATTTCGGTGGGTGACAATGTTTGCCCTCGCTTGATAGCCGCAGCGTGCGCCATAGATTTTGCAATGCGTTCTTTGGTATCAAGTTCTACATCAAGGTCTAATTTGTATTGTTCGAGCAAAATCTCTATCGTTTTTTGAGCATTGGTATCTTCGGGCAAGTCATTGGGCAATCCGTGTACAACAAAACTATCGTTCCCAAATTCCTGAACATCGAAACCGAGTTGATTAATTTGAGGCAATATTCCTTTCAGAAGTGCCGCGTCAGCAGGCGCGAAATTTATATTTTGAGGGAAAAGCGTTTTTTGAGTCGCTGGATTTTCCGATTGAAATTTTTCTAAATATTTTTCATACAAAATTCGTTCATGTGCCGCTTGTTGGTCAATGAGTAAAAAACCCGATTTGATTTGACTCACAATGTATGAAGCATGAATTTGATAAGGTGCACGGCTTTGTTTAGAAAAACTACCGACAGAATCGTCCAACTCCCCTTTTTGCGACCACTCACTTTCGATGGTCATAGATTTTTCGGGGCTGCTATTTTCATTATTCTCCAACTCCGTTGACTCATCAATAGTTTGGAGGCCATTATAGAGTTTTTCCCAATTGCCAAGGTTGTTTTTTTGACGTTTTTCGCTAGGCGAAAAACTAGGATTTCCTTTGCTCGGAATGGTTATTTTTTCAAGATTAGTTTGAGGAGCGTTGCCCAAGCCACTCGGAGTGGCTTGCGTTGCATAAGGATTGAAGCTGGTTTCTTGCTCAAAGTCCAATGTCGGTGTTATACTATATTGCCCCAAAGCGTGACGAATCGAAACTTTGAGGTAATTATAAATTAATTTTTCGTCCTCAAACTTAATTTCTTGCTTGGTTGGATGCACATTGATGTCAATTTTGGAAGGGTCGATGTCCACAAAAATTACATACAAAGGATAAGCATCTTTTTGCAATAAATCTTCGTACGCACCCATCACGGCATGATTGAGGTAGGCACTTTTAATGAAGCGATTATTGACATAAAAAAGTTGTTCGCCCCGTGTTTTTTTAGAAAATTCAGGTTTGCCAACAAAACCTTTAAGTTTGATGATGTCGGTTTCTTCCGAAACGGGAACAAGTTTCTTGTTGCAGTGATTGCCAAAAACGCCTACAATTCGCTGGCGCAAATTGGTGCTCGGCAAGTGGAAAACTTCGGTATTATTATGATGTAAAGAGAAAAATATATCGGGATGCGCAATAGCAATTCGTTGAAATTCATCCAAAATATGGCGCATTTCAACGGTATTCGATTTTAAGAAATTACGACGTGCAGGAATATTGAAAAATAGATTTTTGACCTGAAAATTAGTACCTGCTGCACACTGACAAGCCTCTTGCGCTTTGATTTCAGAACCCTCAATTGCAATGCGAGAACCCAACTCATCGGCTTGGCGACGGGTTTTTACCTCGACTTGTGTCACTGCGGCAATAGATGCTAAGGCTTCGCCTCGAAAACCCATTGTCCGAACTGCAAATAAGTCCTCTGCCTTACGAATTTTAGAAGTCGCATGGCGTTCAAAGGACATACGAGCGTCGGTCTCTGACATACCGCAGCCATTATCAATAATCTGAATTAGGCTTTTGCCTGCGTCTTTTACGATAAGTTTGATTTGAGTACTGCCCGCATCAATCGCATTTTCGAGTAGTTCTTTGACTACAGAAGCTGGCCGCTGCACGACTTCGCCCGCAGCAATTTGATTGGCAATAGAATCAGGAAGAAGCTGAATGATGTCAGCCATATTGTGGTCTCTTAATTTTTGGGTTCTATAATTAGAATTTATCGAAGCAAACTTTTTTGAACCGCTGAGAAATCTGAGAAAACAGAGAGATTAAATCAATAATATAGGTCAAAAACTCTGTGTAACTCTGTGCGCCTCTGTGGTTAATCAAATTAAGAGAACCTTCTTGCACTTGAGTCTCTTATTCGATTGCCGCAACAATCTCGGGCAAATATACGGTAAGAAACAGATAAGTCAAGAATATTAACACTACTATTATACCTAATAGACGGATGTTTGATTTGGAAACGGCACTGGAACGGTATTGTTTGTCCACATTGTAGCCACCTTTAAAACCTTTTGACAAACGTTTTTTTACAGCTTCGGGGCTAGAATCCTTGAGCGATTCGATGTGTTTGAGTCGCTCTTGCATTTTTTCTTTATCGGGATCCCAATAGCGAGGTTTATAAGCATAACGTTGATTTTTGGGAGGTCGAAGAAAATTGAGTAATGGCATAGCTTGGTAATTTTGATTTCTTACTTCTATACTTATAGATGAAAATTAGCAAAATTTGGTGTATCAATTCTACTTTTTCATTGCTATATTTCTTTTATAAAATCCTGTACAACTTTTTTATATATAATTTCAAGGTAAATGGTTTTGTTCATACCCTTTTTTTGTTTCAATAATCCAATTCCTTTCTCAATATCCAAATCTTTTTGAGTTTGACCAACAAATAAATGGTTTTCGTCAAAATGTTCAATCAGATATTCTTGTTCGGTTTGTCCAGGCGTAGGGATGAGCAAGGCCTGTTTTTGTAATTGTACCAAATCCATAATGGAACTATAACCCGAACGGCAAATCACAAATCGGCTTTCACAAATAGCTTTATTAAGGTCTTGGCTGGTTAAAAAAGATATGATTTTGAGGTTTTTAGAAATGGTTTTTTCTTCAAAACTCTCGGTAATACCTTGTACTAGAAGGGTCTTATAGGTACTCGCTTGTAGCTGCGCTACTAGCTTTTCTTCGAGTTTGCTGCGCTGCGGTTCTGGCCCCGAAAGAATGACAATCAAATCTCTTTTTATGGGATTATCCAATCGTTTCATTCTTGATAAAGCTCCGAGATACGCTACTTGTTCCAGTTTGTGCTGGTGCGAGAGCAAACCAGCGCAATTGACCACACCCTCAAAATCAGGAATCCAACAAACATCAAATTTTTGAATAAAATAACGATTGATGCGATTGACTATTTTTTCTAAAAAAGGAAATCCAATTTTGATATTAATTTGATGAGAAATAAAAACACTTGGTACAGAATAACTATAACAGCCAAAACGATTATCAGAAACGATGGCATCTATTTTTTCTTTATGAATAAATGTTTGTATAAAGCGATTTTCGGCTCGAACCGCTTGCCCAATTTTGGGCAACTGCCACCCAATATTCCAAAACATATTTTCTGAAGCATAAGAAATATTGTAAGCAGGAAGTTCCACAAATTTTAAATTAGGAAACTCCTCTTGTAGCAAATGCAAGGCACGCCCATCTGATGCTAAAATGACCTCAACTCCTTGTTCCAAAAAATACCGAATCAAAGGAATGGAACGACTCGCATGCCCAAGTCCCCAATTGAGTACCGCAAACAAAATCCGTTTGCCTTTTTTCATAGGTTTTAGAATAATCGACTTTAGCTTTCCTAAACTTTGCCTCTCTTTTCCTAGCCGCAAGCCTGCCTGACGGCAAGGCAAGTTTAGGAAAGCATCACTTAGTAACGTCAAAATAATAA
>JAHDEQ010000304.1 GCA_020628755.1 Saprospiraceae bacterium | reverse complement strand
TCTTGACAAAATTGTAAAACAGCCATCGAAATGGATCTATCCGAAATTTCTTTTTCGACATTTTTTAGTTAATCAGTTGATTGGTTAATCGGTATATTAGTCATTAGTGTATTGGTAAATAACAAATATTCACCAATACACTAAGTAACGTCAAAATAATAACTTGAACATTTAGCTTATGATCTTTTGCACCAATACTACGTTAAAAATACTCGCTGATGCTAGGCATCGCCTGCGTTTTTTGCCTTGTCTTGGCACAAAATCTCTATTTCTAAATTGTTCACCTTATTTTTTCGTCGTTACTAATCAGCCAATTAACTAATATCTATTCAACATTTGTATCGCTCGACCCGGTGTATAAGGTGCGTCGGCATCTTCCAATTTTTGCTCTAAAGCTGGCATCGCTTCATTTGCTAGTTTTTTGATAGCTGTCAAAATTGGAGCAAATTCTTCTTTCGCTATTGCAAAACTATTCATGTGGGTTTTGGTAGGCGAAGAAGTCGAGTATTTTTGTTCATAATCAATCCATCCGATACGAGTTGCAGGAGATGGCGGCTGGTCAATGTCCAAACGAGATTTGATAGGATCGCCATTGAGTTGACGACGCAAATCTTTGAGTTGTAAGTCAATCGCATTGGCATCGGCCGTGAGTTCGGTCATTGGTTGCTCGACTTGCTTGATGGCTTGACGAATATGGCGCAGTTTGTCGCCTAATTCGCTCATCATATATTGTGCGCCTTGTATGGCACGAGACAGTTCTGCCACTTCACGTTGGAAAGCCACTTTGTCTTCTCGATTGCCAGGTATAGATGATTTGTTGAGGGCTTTGACTTCAAAAGATTTCGCCTCTCCTACATCTTTGATTTCGCCATCAATATAAGTTGCCATTGAGACACTGTATGTTCCAGGTTCTACTAATGTTCCTTCTTCTACACCTGCAAATGGATTGTAAAAACTGGATTTATTGAGATTGATAGGTTCTTTGGAAGCATAACGCAAATCCCACTTGAAACGATGTAAACCTTCGCTGATGCCTTTGCTTATTTTTCGGACAACCTTGCCTGAATTATCTTTTATGGTAAAAATCAATTGAGGTTTGAACTCTTCTGATTCCTCTAACAATTCCTCATAGGTTGGGTATGGATTTCCTTTTCCGTCTTTGGCATCTTTAGCATCTGCTTTGCGGCGTTCGTCTTTTTTGGATTTTACAGATTCTGAAACGTAGTATGTAATTAGTGCAACGGGGTCAAGGTTTTCACCAGAATAAAAACTATCACCTTGGAAGGATTTGCCAGGCAGACCTAGTGGTGCTGATTGTTCGTATTGCAGTGCGTCCCGCACTGCAAAGACCATTGATTCAGCAGGGGCTTTATTTTCAATTTGGCGTAAAGCCGAGTAATCATCCATCACATAAAATCCTCGTCCAAATGTTCCTAAAACGATGTCATTTTCTCTTTTTTGTATGGCAATATCACGAACGGCAACCGTAGGCAAACCATTTTTGATTTGCTTCCAATGTCCGCCACCGTTGGTTGAAATAAAGAAGCCAAATTCTGTCCCACAAAAAATCAAATCTTTGTCTTCGTGGTCCTCTTCGAGAGAATAAACAGAACCTCTTTCTGGTAAATTATTGGAGATGTTTTGCCACGTTGCTCCCTTGTCCGTACTTTTATAAATGTAGGGTTTGAAATCGCCATATTTGTGGTGATTAAAGGCGGCATAAATCGTATTTTCGTCGTGCTGCGAAGCATAAACCGCATTGACATAAGTACGATTTGGAACACCCGAAATGTTATCTACTTTACGCCAGTTTTTGCCTCCATCTTCGGTGATTTGAATGAGGCCATCATCCGTTCCAACGATAAGAAAGTCCTTATTGATTGGTGATTCCGAAAAGGCGACAATTGTTCCGTAAGGAGAAGTCGAACGGTTTTTGGCAACTGCATCAATTCCCCAAATTCTGTCCATTACTTTGAGCTCGTTGCGGTTGACTTGGCGTGTCAAGTCATCGCTGATGACTTCCCATTCGTTACCATAATCGTCGCTTCGGAAAAGTTTATTTGCTGCAAAATATAAACGTCCTTTTGCATGTTGACTAACTGCAAGTGGCGCATCCCAATTCCAGCGGTAAGCATTTTCATCCTTGCGTTCTTTGGGTTGAATGCCCGTTTCTTCTCCCGTCAAACGGTCATAGCGTACCAAAACTCCATATTGCGATTGGGCATAAACGATATTGGGGTCGTAAGGATCAACTTGCGACTCGAAGCCATCGCCACCATGCGTAATAAACCAATCGGAATTCATGATTCCATGTTTGGTGCGTGTACGGGCGGAACCTCCAATACTAAAATTGTCTTGTGTTCCACCATAGATATTATAGAAAGGTGCGTTGTTATCAACCGCCACTTTGTAGAATTGAGTTACAGGAAGATTGGCTTTAAAATCCCATGTTTTGGCAGCATCCCAAGTTTCGTAGATTCCGCCATCGCAACCGACAAGCCAATGTTTATTGTTTTGAGGATTAATCCACATACAATGGTTGTCAACGTGTTTGGTGTCCTCTCCTACTTTACTAAAAGATTTACCTCCGTTATGACTCACACTCATCCAAGTATCCATCGAATAAACGGTGTTGGCATCAACAGGATCGGCAATGATTTCTTGGTAGTAATTTCCACTTGTTACATGACCACCTTGTTTTTGCCAACTTGCGCCGCCATTAGTGGATTTGTAAAATCCACTTTTGCCTTGTGCCGCTTCGACAATTGCATAAATAATTTTAGGATTGGCAGGAGAAATTGCTAAACCAATACGTCCAATATCAACACTTGGTAAGCCACCGTTGGCTTTTTTCCAAGTTGTACCTCCATCAGTAGATTTATAAATCGTAGATTCGGGGCCACCTCCTAAATAAGTAAACACATGACGACGGCGTTGAAATGCGGCTGCATATAAAACTTGTGGGTTGGTTGGGTCAATCACTAAATCGGAAACACCCGTATGTTCGTCGATTTCGAGAACGGCTTCCCAAGTGTCGCCTCCATCGATCGTTTTATAAACTCCTCGGTCGCCACCTTCGTTCCAAAGTGGGCCGATAGCTGCTACCCAAACAACATTAGAATTGTCGGGATGGACGATAATTTTTCCTATATGTTCAGACATTTTGAGTCCTTTGTGTTTCCAAGATGCACCTCCATCGGTTGATTTATAAATTCCATCTCCGTAAGCGACACTTCGTTGATTGTTATTTTCGCCTGTTCCTACCCAAACAATGTTTGGGTTTTTATTGTCTAGCGTTACACAGCCAATCGAGTATGAACCTTGTCCATCAAAAATAGGTTGGTAAGTTGTCCCTGCATTCGTCGTTTTCCAAACTCCACCTGAAGCTGTTGCTACGAAGTATTCGTAAGGTCGGTCAGGGTGCATCGCAAAGTCCGAAATTCGTCCCGAAGTAAAAGCAGGGCCGACACAACGAAAATTGAGTCCCGAAATTTTGAGTTCATCCATTGGATGTTTGGTTTCGGAGGTTTCGGTTTTGGACTTTTTAGATTTTTTTTGAGCTGTAGTTGTTTGAGGAATGCTGAATAAGAAGATTCCTAAAAGGAGTAAGAGAATATGGTTTTTCATAGTTACTTTTTTGATGATGCAAGTCATAGACTTGCGGGATATTTATCTTGAAGTTGGAAACCTGTCTGCGAACAGGCAAGCTTCGAGGAACGTATTTTGATTAG
>JAHDEQ010000303.1:1450-3742 GCA_020628755.1 Saprospiraceae bacterium | reverse complement strand
TAGAAGTGTAGAAGATTTTATGGATACAAACCAACTTCGGCTAAGATTTTTCTGATAGCGACTCGTTCGGGATTGTTCAGTAGGAGTAATTTAACGGTAGCTTTTCCGATTCGTGTAACTGGAATAATAAGACCTTTTGAAGTGGAAAAATGTTTTTCCCAATTCTCTTTTCTAGGATGATAAAGAGGAACAATATCTTCATAGTCATTAAGAAAAGTAGTCAAATCCGTTCCTTTTTGTGCATTGCAATGCGCACAAGCTAGTGCTAGATTTTCTATTTCATTTCCACCGCCGTGTTTGATAGAAACAATGTGTTCTAGCTGAAATGGAAGAAAGGAAAATTCTTGATTGAGTTTGCAGTATTCGCAAGAATTATTGGCTCTTTCAACGACTGATTGTCTTATTTTTTTAGGTATATATTCCCTCATGCTGCTTTCAACAAGCGGTGAGCTCTAGCTTTAGCCAAACTGATAATTAGATCCAAAGCTAAATATTTGTCTAATTCTTTTTGTTCTTCAGGAGTAATAGTATCATTATTTTTTTTGGCAAGGAGTTCTGATACGCGAGCAGCCATACTTTCAGGTGCTTTGAGTTGTGCAACCTGAGAAGGGTCAATTTGAGCAATATTATTAGCAAAAAGTTCAAAAGCTTCTACAACACTCATATTTGTCTTTAGATTTTATTTCAATTTATGTTTTTTTGAAAGAAAATAAAAGAATTTACTAGCTTCGTTCTTATAAAATCAAATTTTATGAAAAATTATATCTTCATATTTAGCCTTCTATTTGCGAGTTTTTTTATTTCTTGTCAATCCAATACAACTACTTCACAAGCAGATAGTGATGTCGTCAGTTTACGAATGGACAATACAACATTTGCTGAAAAACTCAAAGGAACGACCAATGCCAAATTAGTCGATGTTCGTACGTCAGAAGAATTTCAACAAGGAGCGATTGAAGGAGCTATCAATATTGATTTTCAAGCCAATGACTTTGAATCAAAAATTAGTCAACTTGACAAAAATCAACCCACCTTTATCTATTGTCAAGCGGGTGGACGTAGCGGAAAAGCCCTTAAAAAGATGCGAGAACTTGGTTTCAAAGAAGTCTATGAACTTCAAAATGGCTACCGTTCTTGGAAGAAGTGATTTTAGATTGTAAACCTTTGAATTTTCATCACCAAAAATAGGTTGGCCAAAATTATAAACCAAAGACAAGACCATGCGGCACGTGAAATGCTCCTTTAGATGATTTAATTTTTTCTGCCGATTGAGTCGGGATTATGAACACAACAGAATCTTCTGTTGCGTTTGTACTATTCATATTTCTACAATCAAAACTTATTTTTCCACATCATACTTTCTACTGGCTTGACAGTACGTTGATTGTATTTAGCATTTTGTTTTTTGTTGTAGTAGTTTTCAATATCGCCATCTACGACAAAATAAATGAGCTGGCCAATTGGCATGCCTGCATAAACTCGGACAGGATGCGTACATGAAATTTCGAGCGTCCAAGTGTTGCAAAAACCCACATCACCTTTGCCCGCCGTAGCATGAATATCAATACCCAAACGGCCAACGCTAGATTTACCTTCTAAGAAAGGAACGGTGTTATGTGTTTCGGTATATTCTTCGGTCACACCTAAATAAAGGGTGTTGGGGTGAAGCACAAATCCTTCTTCAGGAATTTCAAAATGCTCAATTTGATTATGTTTTCGAGCATCGAGAATATGGTCTTTGTAGCGTGCCAAGTGCTTGCCCAAATGTACATCATAAGAGTTTGTACCAAGGCACTCGCGTCGATAAGGTTCAATAACTATTTCACCTTTTTCGAGGGCTTCTATTATTTTTATATCGCTTAAAATCATATTTTTAACGAATAATGGTTTAATGAGGAATGAGTGATTCTGTAAAGATAAAAAATCTAAAATCAGTAATCTAAAATCCGATTTCCCAAATTATTAAAGTTCTATCGTCGCTTGCTGAGACGAGGTAATTGTTATAAGTTGACCACAATAAATTATTGACTGAATTGATGTGTCCGCCATTTCTTGCGACATCAATTTCTTTTAGCAATTTGAAGGTTTGGCTATCCCAGATTCGGATGGTTTTGTCTCGGCTGGCAGTTGCAAAAAAATCTCCATTGGGATGAAAAGTAATTTTATTAATGGTAAACCAATGAGCAGCTTGGCTCGAAACATTGGCAAAATCATTTTGCCAATCCCAAACCTTGAGGTGGGCATCACGACCGCCACTTAGCAGATAGTTGCCCTTGGGACTAAATTGAAGCG
>JAHDEQ010000303.1:0-1350 GCA_020628755.1 Saprospiraceae bacterium | reverse complement strand
TCCACCCAATGCAAGCCGCCATACATATTGCCAGCTAAAACGCAATTTTCTTCAGGTAAAGCTAATAATGAAAAAATATTTCCTTCAACTTTAGCCAACAAATGTCCGTCTTTGGGTTTAGTCAAATCCCATTCTACCACCCAACCTTCACCTGCTCCTGAGAGTATTTTAGTTTCAACTTGCGTGTTGGCAAGGGCATAGATGGAAGCCTTATGACCTTGGAGTTGGGCGATTTTATGAACTTTTATTTTTTTCATCAAATTTCCTTTTCAACAGGATGTTTTCCCCAATATGTTGCTAAAGCAAAAGAAGATATGACATGCCAAATGCCCCACCATGCCGCTATGAGCGCCATGCCGCCACGCCCATCGAAGAAATTGAAAATCAAAATAAGGGCAAGACCTGTATTTTGGATGCCCGTCTCTATAGCAATCGCACGAGCATTGTATTCGGACAAGCGACAGACTTTGGCAAACAAATAACCTTGTATAAAAGCGGCTGTATTATAGACCAAAACAATTACGAAAACCAAGCCTACAAAATCAATAATGTTTTGAAAATTGGTGGCGATACCTGCAATTACAAAGCTCAAAAAAAGAAACATGGACGAGCGACGCATGAATTTTTCAATCTTTTGAACAAATTGAGGATAGTTGTGATTGAGGTACATTCCAACCAATAAAGGAATAATGATAATGACAAAAATGACTTGAATCATTTGCCAAGGATTGACGGCTATTTCTTTGGCTAAAATGGCTGTTTTGGACAAAAAACTTGCCCAAAAGACGAAGGCAAATGGCGTTAAAATGACTGCTCCAATCGTATTAATAGAAGTCAGCATGACCGAAAGGGCTGTATTGGCTTTGGCCAAATAAACTGCATAATTGGAAATATTGCCTCCAGGGCAAACACCAATCAGAACCATTCCTAATGCTAAACTTGCAGGCGGATCAAACAAAAGTATCAAGCCCAAAGTCAATAAGGGTAGTAAAATCAATTGAGAGATTAATCCAATTAGAGGGAGTTTGGGGTTGCGTAGGACATTTTTAAAATCCTCTAGTTTGATATCCAAAGCGACAGCAAACATCAGAAATGCCAAGGACAGATTCAGCACAAAGACAGAATCTTGGTTGAAATTAATTTGAATAGCATCTATATTTTCCAAGATATTTACTATTTTTGTATAAATTAGTCAGTTTTGACTAATTTATAAGTTTATATAGACTTTAATTGTAATTTAATCCATCCATTTTTTTGGCTTACTCTAAAAAAAACACAAATTATGAATTTCCTTAGACTTACGCTCTTAATTTTTCTGATTCCCATATATTCGATTCTTTCTGCCCAAAC
>JAHDEQ010000049.1:10365-22787 GCA_020628755.1 Saprospiraceae bacterium | reverse complement strand
GAGAGCCGCCCAAATCCTCAATGTACAAGGTTATGCTCGTATTGATGCCTTTGTAAGAATTTTTGAAAACAACCGAGCCGAGACTATTATTATAGAAGTCAATTCTTTACCAGGTATGACTCCTGCTACTTGTATTTTTCATCAAGCTGCCATCAATGGTTACAAACCTTACCATTTTATTGATTCCATTTTGGAATTTGGGATGAGGAAAAAGAGCTTAGGCATAATCCAAAAATAAACATTCGGCTTTATTGATTTTCTCCTCCATTTTTATTCAATATTGATATTGGATAATAAAATATTTGTTTTTGGTATTTATTACTTCATTCTACCTTCTAAATACTACGAAATTACCTTCAATTTGAGATTAGATTTCCCGCTATCTATGTACGATTTATAGGATTCCCATGATTGGACAGGATTTATAGCGAAGCGCAAAAAAAATCCTGACTATCCTAAAATCTTTATCATCCTGTTCTGACAATGAACAACATTTAAAAATACACCATCATGAAAAAAACATTCTTTTTACTACTCACTTGCAGCCTACTACTCGCTGCTGCTTGCACCTCCGAAGACGACATGACCCCAAGCACCGAAGATGCCCACTCTACCCTACGCTGTAAAATCAATGGCGAAGATTGGGAACCGAAGGGGGGGGATTTGTTTACTTCTAAACCATATCGACTAGAATATTACGATTATGATGGTTTCTTTGTATTCGATGCTTCAAATACAACCTCTGATTCTGCTTTAAGAGGTACTATAATGCTAAGTCTCACTAATACAGAGTTAGGGGTTAATAGAATTAAAGATATAGAAGATATCTGGTATATTTCTAATAGTGATAATATATCTGAATGTAAATATTATGAAGAATTAAATTCTCAAGTCGATAATGAAATAACAATAATCGAAATAGACACTATTAACTACTTTATAAAAGCTGAGTTTAATTTTTCAGTAATCAATAATTGTCAAGATACAATCAATGTAACTGAAGGTTATTTTGACTTAAACTACCGATTCTAAAATAAAGCTATCCCTCTCCGATTACTCCACTACTGTCAGCACAAGAATGAACGATTTTTACAAAGTAAAATAAACTGCTAGTAGCAGTTTAAGAGAATGAACCCGAAAGGGAAAGGATGCTAGATTCTCTTGATACGACAGGATTTATAACCAAGCGCAAAAAAATCCTGACTATCCTGAAATCTTTATCATCCTGTTCTGACAATGAACAACATTTAAAAAATCACCTCTTATGAAAAACATACTTTTCCTTTTTTGCTTTTGCAGCCTTTTTATCGCTGCCTCTTGTAACTCCGATGACGATATGACCCCAAGCACCGAAGATGCCCATGCTACCCTACGCTGTAAAATCAATGGCGAAGATTGGGAACCGGCTGGAGGGGGACTGTTTGATTCTAGTCCCTCTGATTTATATTTCTATCCATCTGACAATAGACTAGGTTTAGTAGCAGGAAACAATGAATCTGTAATAGATTTAAATTGTTATATTGATTATATAGGTGTTGAGACACCACTTCTCTACTTAGAAAGAATATACATTGATTATACTAATTCGACAGATTGTCAAATTTATACATTAGATACAGCGTCAACTAACTTTATCAAAATCAATGAAATTGATTCTTTAGACTATTACCTAATAAGTGAATTTGAATTCGCAGCTATAAATGAATGTAACGACACCATACAAGTAACAGACGGTTACTTCGACCTCAACTACAAATTTTAAAAACTAAAAAGAGACTCCATATTTTATAGAGTCTCTTTTTTCCCTAACAATTTCCCCCAATAAATTGGGCGTTTACTTACAAAAGACTAATTTTGATTTGAAGGAGAAAACGAAAAACCTAAATTCTTAAAGGTGACAGATACAAAGTTGACATTTACACAACGTCTAAAAAAATACGGCAAAGAATTATTCTATTTTTTGACTAGTGGAATTTTCCTCAAAAATTTCTTGGGAATGGTAGGCACGGTGGCCTTCTTTCTGATGCTTACATTTTGGTGGATGCGTTGCTATACCAAACATGGGGAGTCTTTGCAAGTCCATGATTATATTGGTATGGATTTGGATGAGGCGATGAAAAAAGCCGAAGCCCGTAGCTTTAATTTGGTTGTTAATGATTCCGTCTCTCGTCCCGAACTGCGCCCTGGAGAAATCATTGACCAAAAACCCAATCCGCTTTCACGGGTAAAAGAAGATAGAACCATCTATCTTCAAATTGTCAAAACCATTCCTGACATGAAACGCCTCCCCGACTTGGTGGGCAATTATGATTTTAATCATTATTCCAATAAATTGGCTCGCCGAGGCATTCAATCTAAAATCAAAGAAAAAATCTTTAATCCAAAATATAAAGCCAATACGATTCTACACCTATTTCATGGCGACAAGAAAATCACCGAAGAGGACATCAACAAAGGGGTTGAAGTTCCAGACGGAAGCGTGCTAGAATTTGTCGTTACAGAGCGTGGCGGCACAATGGTCGAGTCCCCCGACTTGGTTTGTATGTCATATAAAGAAGCTCAATTTATCATCAATAATTATAGTCTAAGTGTCGGTTCTCTTATCAAAGATGCAACTATCTCTGACGAGCAAGAGGCTTTTATTTGGAAACAAATCCCTAGCTTTAGTCCCAACCAGCAAATTCCTATGGGTACTTCCTTCGATTTATATTTGACGCAGTATCGTCCTGATGATTGTTATTAGGTCGTGTTTGTGTATCTATGTGTTTGCGTGTTTATGAATTTCGCAAACACGCAAACACATAGGCACTTCAACACAGTCTTCGAGCAACAAATCCTATCTTTGTACGTTTTTAGAAACGTTATCGAATATAATTTTCAACCTTATTTCAAGGTAAATAAATTAAAAAACACCAGCAATTCTCGGTTTAGAAAAAATTAGTAGGTCGAAAAAAGCAATTTCCAAAATTTTGACCGCCCGAAGGGAGAATTTTTAAAATTTTGGAGCTATAGCGTAGAAATTTTTAAAATCTAGGTCAAAAGTTTTGAGAAATATGCGATTCGACTAGCGTTTTGGTTCTTTTTGGCAATGAAAAAGAACAATTTATATAAGAAAAACCAAACCAAGAATTACTAAAAAATACATTTCCCATTAATGATACGGCTACTATTTTTGATACTGATTAGCAGTTTACCTCTTTCTTTTTTACAAGCTCAAATTGTAGAAAAAACCCTCGAAATCAATCCTGTTTTAGAAAAAATTGCACTCGAAAAAGCACAGCAAAAAGAGGTACAACGTGCTGCTTTTCGCAAACGCTATGGCTTAGAAAATGCTAATTTCAGAAGTGATTTGATTGAAGAAGAAATTCAATATGTTGTTTCGGGAGAAACAATCGAGTTTTGTATAGATACTTTGGGTCAAACATCGGCAGGCGCAAGTATTGGCCTAGTCAATTGCGAACCAATTGACTTTGGCTCGCTTAGTATAGACTCTACTTGTGTTAGTTTTGCTTCTAATAGTGGTTTAACATTAGAAAGAGATACGGTTTGTGTCGAATTTTGCAAAAGTAATTCCGAATGCGATACCTTACAATTTCCTATTGTCATAAAAAGAGCCAATCAGTCCAGAACAGAAAGTTTGATGGAGTTGGAAGCCGAAGAAAGTTTTGAACTTTGCTTAGAGATGGATACCCTTCCCTTGCCTAGCAATTGGGTTTCGATAGAAATCGCTGATGAGTTTTATTGTGGCGAATTTGAAGACCTCAATACGTATGTTGAGTTGGCAGGTTTATGTCTTTTGTACGAATCTTCTACTTTTTCTGATTCGGACGAAGTATGCGTCGTGCTTTGCGACGATGCTACTGTTTGCGATACTGTCAAAATTCCAGTTTTAGTTCAACAAGACACCATTCAACTTCCCTTTTTTGATGACTTTTCGCAAGGTGGCCCACTACCAAATACAGAAAAATGGCTAACCAATAGCGTCTTTGTCAACAATACACTTGGCTTTCAAGCTCCGTCGGTAGGCGTAGCAACCTTTGATGGCATAGATGGCGGCGGTAGTCCCTATGCATTCGGCGATGATTTTCCTTCGGATATTTTGACTTCTGCATACATTGATTTGAGTGGTCAAAGTAGTGCTTCTTTGAGTTTCTATCTACAACCCAAAGGTTGTGGGGATAAACCTGAGTTGACCGACTCTTTAGTTTTACAATTCAAAAATGAGTTAGACCAATGGATAGAAATTGCTGCTTTTCCTGGCTTACCTCAAACTGTACCCAACGACTCTATTCCTCGTTTTGTACGCTACTCTTATTTCAATGAGTTTACGCCAGAATTTTTACATTCGGGATTCCAGTTTCGATTTTACAATAAGTCGGCAGGTTCGGGCAATGTGGACAATTGGCATTTGGACTATGTGCTACTAGATGCTATGAACCAAGGAGCTGTTTTTGAAGATGTTGCTTTTACGCAGTTGCCCGACGATATTTTGCATCCCTACTCTAGTATGCCCTGGTCGCATTTTGAAGGCAATGAGGCCGACGAACTCAACCGTTTTGTCAAGGTTGGTATTTTTAATAATAGTGACGAAGATGCCAATGCAGGAAACTCTCAAATTTCATTAACCGAAATTTCAAGCAATACTTCTGTTTTTGAAGAGACTTTATTTAGTGGTCAAGAAGCCAATATTTCTGCTGGCGAACAACGCATAAGCGTATATGACTTGGATTCGGACAATCCACTTGTTTTTCCAAATATCTGGACAGGTGCAAATTATTTGAGCCAAATGGCTGGTTTTAGTGGCGATAAATTTGATTTTGAATTAGAATATACCTTAGTTTCGGACGAAAATACGGCTGTAGGTGCTGCTGCTAACGATACCGTGCGCCGAGTAACGGTCTTCGACAATTACTTTGCTTATGACGATGGCTCGGCCGAGTCGAGTATTAGTGCGCAGGGACCTGGCACGCAAGTCGCTGTAAAATTTCATGCTAACCAAGCTGATTCGCTTAGAGCAATTCAATTGTACATTCCACGCTTTACTTCTAATGTTAGCAATCAACAAATCAAGCTGAATGTTTGGATTGGAGAATTGGATGACGAGCCCGAATATTCGTTGAGTACTCAACCTTTGTATGCCGACGAAGTTGCCGATACTTTGCAAGGCTTTACCACTTATCGTTTTCAAGATGCCGCAGGCAACTTGGAAGCTCTTGCCTTACCTGTAGGCGATTTTTATGTGGGTTGGCAGCAGGTGAGCAATAATTTTCAAGATGCTATGCCCGTTGGTTTGGACAAAAATAATCTTTTAGATGAATCTATTTTGTTTGGAAATTTAGGTGATAATATTTGGGAAGGGCTTGATTTTATAAGTGGTGCTTTGATGATTCGACCTGTTGTGGGTAGTGAAATTCCGCCCAACACCTCTACCGAAAGCATTGACAAAAAACAATCTTCCATTGTTTTTTATCCCAACCCTTCTGCTGGATTGTTTACTATTCGTTTAGAAAATGGAGCTTATTCTAATTTTGAGGTGAGTATTTTTTCAAGTACGGGACAATTGCTGAATCAGCAATTATTGCAGCCTGAATTGGATTTGAGTTCTTTCCCCGATGGTTTATATTTTACCAAAATTCGAGATTTAAAATCCAATATAGTTCATCATCAAAAATTGATGTTGGCTCGATAAAATTCGGCTAATGTACCACAGACTTTAGTCTGTCTTATCTTTATAACTAAAGTCTGTGGTACTCGTAAACTCTTGTTCTAATCCTTCTCGCAGATTACTTCTGCAATATAATTCGCTCAAAAAAATAAAGTGTATGGCATCGCAGTTTGGAAACTGCGACGAACTAAGAATTTATCATCAAAAATTGATGTTGGCTCGATAATGATGAAATTCGATAAGTGTATAGCATCGAAGTTGTAAACTAAACTTCGACGAACTAAAGGCCAATGTATCACAGACTTTAGTCTGTTTTAAAGATAAGACAGACTAAAGTCTGTGATACATTACTCAAATCTCTAATCGTAATCTATCCGAAATTTACGACCTTATTCCAAACTCATTTCTTACCTTTGCGCAAAAGAATTCAATATGGATATTACAGTACAAGAACTGAAAGAAAAACTTGACCGAGGCGATGACTTTATTTTTATAGATGTGCGAGAGCAACACGAGTATGATGCTTTTAACTTGGGCGCAACCTTGCATCCTGTTGGTGGTATTCTACAGATTGTAGAGGAATACGATGATTTTAAGGACAAAGAAATTGTTGTACATTGCCGTTCGGGTGCTCGAAGTGGTCAAGCAAAAGCTTATATGATGCAATTTGGCTATACCAATGTCCGAAATTTATTAGGCGGTGTATTGGCTTGGCAAGATGCTTTTGGGGCATAAAAAAAGTGCGATTGGAAGTTCCAATCGCACTTTTTTTTTGTGGGTAACATCTAATTTCTTCGGTCTATCACTTCTGGGCCACTATCGCCATAACGCACTTCTACCGATTCATTGATACGTACAACTCGTACTTCGGTTCGACGATTGTACTGATGCTCTTCTTCGTTGCAAGCAACTCCGTCCGAGCAACCATTTCGAGGCTGGCTTTCGCCCATACCTAAAGCTACAATTCTACGTGCCTCAACGCCTCGTGACACCAAATAACGCTTGGCCGATTCAGCTCTACGACGTGATAAATTCATATTGTATTCTGTTGTTCCTCGACTATCTGTATGCGACATGAGTTCTATTTCCATACTTGGGTAACTCTTCATGATGCTCGACAAACCTTCTAGCTCTCTAGCTGCACCTTTACGTATAGAAGACTTATTAAAATCGTAGTAAATTTTATCCAAAACAATAGTCGAACCTGCACCAAGTACTGTTCCGCCTGGATAACTAGGCCCAGAGCTTGGTGTCGATATATTAGGTGGAGTCGGCGTAAATGGTGTTAGTTGAATAACAGTCGTTACATCGCTGAAGTTTGGTATATTTACCTTATTCATACCATCTGTATATCCTGTACGTGAACCTGACAAGGTATATTCGCAACCTACAGGTAGGCAAGTCTCAAAACGACCATTGGCATCGGAAGTGATGAGGTTGTTACTCTGAACGCAATTTCCTGAAAGGCGTATGGTAGTGTTGGGTAACAAACCACCTGTTTTGGTGTCCACAACAGTACCACTTATAGTGGTACAAGTTTTCTTTTCTAAAGGTATTTCGACTATCACATCACCTCGTCGACCTGCTGTGGTATAAACCATTTCTTTAGTATTATAGCCTTCTTTTGATACAAAAAAGATGTATTGTTTGTCAACAGACATTGTATAAGGATGTTCGCCTTGAGTATCCGTCAAAAAATTAGGGTCGCCTACTAATGCTCCATCTTTGGGTACTAACTTTAGCGTCAATTCATTGGAGCCGCTGGCATTGCCTAGCAGTACAACATCATACAATTCGCCTCCTGCCAAAAGACCATCTACTCCTCGTTCAAATGCACGCACTTCAGCCCCTTCAATTCTTGCACCAGTGGCTTTATCGAATACTCGTAGCGTGCCAGCTAGGCTGGCCGCAGGACCTCCAACAAAATCCTCTCCTACTTCAAATTTATAAATATCATCTTTACCACTACCATCATTTCTTGACGAGGTAAAATAGCCTGACCGACCTGCTGCATTCATAATAAGTCCAAAATCATCTTTTGTACTATTAAGTGGCGCGCCCAAATTGCTTGCTGCACCCCAAGATTCACCCGTCTTAGTCGTTTGAAACAAGTCATAACCACCCAATCCACCTTTGCCTTCAGAGGCGTAAAAGAGTGTTCCACTTTCGTGGATGAATGGAAAAGCATCGTTTTTATCGCTATTAACATTAGGGCCTAAATTGACAGGTGTACCGTAGTTGTCACCATCTTTAGAGACCATCCAAATATCCGTTCCGCCCATGCTTCCTGGCATATTGGAAGTGAAATAAAGTATCTTGCCGTCGGCAGATAAAGTTGGATGCATAACATCGTATTCGTCATTATTGAAAGGCAGTTCTCGAACCTCTTCCCAATCAAAAGCTCCTTTGGTCGCTTTGAATACTTTCATGCGTATTTTGCCATTAGAGTCGGCTTTGGTAATACCTTTGACCATATTGTTGCGTGTAAAAAATATGGTTCGGCCGTCACGACTAAAAGTGACTGGCCCTTCATGTACTTGAGAGTTCATCTCTATAGAAAACTGCTCTCCTTCTATGGGCATTCCGTTTCCGTCCAATTCGGCAAAAGATAATTCAAAAAAGGTTTCATCTATATTACCGTCTCTACGACCTCTTTGGCGTTGGGCAGTAGTATAGACTAGTCCATTTTGATAATAACTTGGTGAAAACTCTAGATGTTCTGTATTAATACTAGCCGTATTGGTCACTTTTACTCCTGTGGCATTGCCCAAAGCAGCTTGCGACCAAGCTGCAACATTCAGACTTAATATTAAAATTACTATTGCAGGGATTATTTTCCTTTTTACAAACATAGTTTATAGGATTTGTATGGCTAAAAGAATCGAGGATTCACAAAGTCTTCTCCTTCTGAATTGCCTAAACAATATCGAAGCACTAACTCGATACTACCACTTGTACTTTCTCTTAATTCTGATAAGGTAATATCATAAGATAGTCCTATCAAAATATTGTCGTTGAGTTGTCCTGCCAATAGCAAATCAATAGATTCGCCTGCACTTTGAGAAGAACCTCCAACTCGATAAGTCAAACCTGCTGTAAAGCGATTGCTAAAAATCAAACTTGCATTGATGTCGGCATCAAAAGGAGAACTTTCAGCATATTTGAGTAAAACTTGTGGCTGAAAAGCTACATTGTCATTGATAGGAATACGCAATCCTGCCATAAAGTAAGCATGGCGTACTTCTTTACCTATTTCTCCTGATAAGTCGTTAAAATCAATATTATTTAATAAAATTCGAGGCAAGGACAAACCTAAGTAAAAACGTTCGGTGTTATAATATACTCCTACTCCAAAGTTAGGAATATACTTATTTTGAACACCAACAGGTATAGAACCGTCTAAGGCAATTGGTATGTTTGATTCCAAACGTGGGTCGTTGTAATTATTGCTCAAATAACGAACCGAACCTTGAAGGCCAAGTCCCAAAGAACCTCTTCCCATAGGAACACGATAAGCATAAGCTCCATCTAATGTCCAACGTTCAGAAATACCAATCGTGTTGCGGTTGAGATTGATTCCGACACCTACTCTTTGGTTAAATAGTGGCGCATTGAAACTTAGGGCTTGGGTTTGAGGAGCACCCTCAATCCCTAACCATTGGTTACGGTAAATCCCCGTGATACAAGCAGAAGGGTTACTTCCTGCATAGGCGGGGTTGTAGCCCAACTTATTGTACATAAATTGAGTGTATTGTTGCTCTTGTTGACCATAGCTGATGCCAACTATACACAAGAACAAAATCGTAATGACGATATTTTTCATAAGATATTTTTTTTCAGTTAATGCTAACGATATATGAGGTTCTCTGCCCAATAGTTCAAAGAACTATTGGCAGAGAACTAATAATTTATTTTTATCGTTCAATAATCAAAAATCCAGTTAAAGGATCAGAACCGTCTCCTAAATCAACAAAGTAATAGTAAGTACCAACGGGTAAATCTTCTCCGTTATATGTTCCTTTCCAATTATTTTCATAATTGTCTGCACTAAAAACTTCGTCTCCCCATTGATTATAAATCACAACTCTGTTATCAGGATATTTGCCAGAAGCAAATAAACATTGTACTATAAAGGCATCGTTGATATTATCATTGTTAGGTGTAATAATAGTCGGTACAATACACTCGTCTGAAACTTCTACACTGATACCTACTGTTGTGACCTCCGAACAAACATCTGGACAACTGGTATTACATACTTGATAAGTAAACTGGTCTGATTCTGTATCAAAACTCTGGTGTGTATAAGTCCAAACGCCTTCACTTGTTTCTGTCAACATACCATTGCTTGGCTCACTTACCAAAGAAACTTCGTAGTTGGTTGGTAAAAGGTCATTGGCAATTGCATCTATTTCTACAGTACTATTGAAAGAAACGGTAGCTTGGTCAGGTACTGCTGTCGCTCCTGATTCAAATGTAATAATCAAGGTATCTATGCTGATACCACAAGGACCACAATTTACTGTCCAAACAAGCATATTTTCGCCAGCCTGTAAGTCCATCACCACTGTTGTTTCTGAAAGTTCGTCTGCAAAAACAAGTTCTGAGTTAGGTGATGTCCACATTCCTGAACAACTCGCTACGGGTTGAGCTTGAATAACTGCATCGCCATCGCCACAAGCTATAAAATCTGAACCAGCAGAAGCATTAATCATATTGTCTTCTACGACTACTTGTACAATATCAAAAGAGAAATCGCCGCAAGCATCATTGGATAGTGTCCAAGTAAACTCGTAAGTATTGCCTGTTATCAATCCTGTAACTTCTGAATTCGGATCGTTTGGATTGACAATTGCGATACCAAGCTGTGCTTGTGTAGCTGATTGCGTCCAAGTACCGACATTGCCTGTGTTTGCAGGAACAGCTTCTAAATTGATTGTTCCAGCGTTGCAAGCGGCAACAATGTTGCCCGCTTCGGCTGTTTGATTGGCCGAGTTTACTATTACATCAACATCATCAGAACTATAGTCTCCACAAGCTCCATTTGAAAGTGTCCAACGGAATGTATAGGCACTTCCTGACATCATACCCGTTACTGAAGTGTTTGGTGCATTAGGATTTGCAATCGTTACGGCTGGGCCATTTATTTGTGTCCAAGTACCTATGCCTGTTGTTGGAGCATCTGCATTGAGTGTTACAGAACTACCATCGCAAGCTACTAAGTCGTCACCAGCACTGGCAGTCAAACTTGGTATAGCATTTAAGACCACTGTTGTTGGAACAGATGGGCTAGAAATACAATCGTTGTTGCTGGCCACTACATAAAATTCAAACACACCATCACCATACGTACTAAAGTCGGTAATATTGAAATTAGTTGAAAGTCCTGACGAGCCAAGTGAGTTATTGGTTTGAGCATCAAACCATTCGTACATTGCGCCAGGAGTAGCTGTACCTGTTGTTACACTAAGTGTCAATACTGCTCCTGTATCATCTATACAGATAGGCCCATTGTTAGTTACTGTAGGTGCGTTAGGTGCTTCGTCCACCGTAACGTTTAGAGGTAAAGAAAATGCCGAAGGACAATCATCAATGATGACTTGTACGGCATAGCCTCCTGCACTTGCTGCCACTACAGGAAATACTGTTGGGTTAGAAATACTTGCTGTAAAGCCGTTAGGTCCAGTCCAAATATATTCGGCACCTGCAACGAATGTCGTACTCAATTGCAAAATATCTCCTTCACATATTGAAGATTCTCCAAAAACAGAAGGTGTATTTGGTATAGGGTTGACCGTTACTGGAATTAACTGCGATGGATTGGAAGTACAACCATCTACAGATACCATAACAGAATAATCGCCCGAATCATTGATGTTTACATCGTTAACCGTATATGACGGGACGGAAGTACTATCAATAACAGCCGTACCATTCATCCAAGTATATGTTACGTTGCTTCCAACGTAACCTTCGGTACTCAACACCAAATCATCGCCTGCACAAAGTGTTGTTTCACTCAATTCTATAGCTGGAGTATTGGGTATGTCATTAACATCAACTACTACAGTGAATGGTTCAGAAGCACAACCTGCTGCATTGGTAACTACCAATACATAAGAACCATTATCAGCCGAAGAGCCATTAGGCAATGTTGCCATTTGATTAGTTGAGTTGAAACCATTTTCGCCTGTCCAGTTATAAGTATAAGGGCCTCCAGTATCACCTGGCATACCATCGCCGTCATCAACTGATGGATTTAATGTAATATTGGCATCTCCTGCTACACAACTGTTTGCATCAGGATTGACACTGATGGCAGTAATTGCTGGTATATTGCTCACTGAAACTGTTGTAGAACCTGTGCCTGAACAACCATTGGCATCTACTACTACTACGGTATAAGTATCTGCATCGTCTGTAGTGACATTGCTCAATACAGGATTTTGATTAGAAGAACTAAATCCATTTGTACTTGACCATGAGTATGAAACTGCATCGGTAACAGAACCAACGGTCAATTGTATATCATCGCCTACACAAGCTGGTCCATCGTTGGATGGTGCTGCACTTATTGGGTTGCTAATAATGACTTCGGCTGGTTCTGAGGTAGAAGAACAACCATTGTTGCTCAAACAAATTACTGTCCACATACCGCCTGCATATCCGTCAGAACCTGCTGGTACTGTAGTCGTGCTAACTGTTGTTGATGAAGCATAACTCGCTAATGTAGAGGCAGAAGCTCCGTTAGGGCCAA
>JAHDEQ010000049.1:5157-10265 GCA_020628755.1 Saprospiraceae bacterium | reverse complement strand
GGTAATTCAGGTATTGGTCTGATTTCCACCAAAATCGTATCTGCTGCTGTACAACCTGTAAAGCTCGTAACAGTAAGTATATAAGTCAAAATATTATTGGTCGTACTTGTATTGTTTACTCCTGTAATCGCAGGAGGAAATTGTCCGTTGAAAACATATCCGTTAGAACCTGTCCATTGATAACTTTGCCATTCGGTAGCCGAATTAGCGATGAATAAACCAAAATCATCACCTGAACAAACAGGATTAGGACTGGCGAATATCTGTGGTTGTGTTGGCTCTTGACCTGCCATTACGGGTACTGAAGTTGATGCCGTAGAAGTACATAAATTATCTGACAGTACCGCATAATAGTAATTTGTACCCGGTAATGCTTGGAAGAAAACACTCGGTGTTGTAGTGGTTGCAATAATCATATCCTCACCTGCATTTGTATTTAGCGGTGGATTGTCTAAGTACCAAGTCCAAACTGGATTTGTACCTGTGTAACCACTATTATCTTCAATTACTACAAAATCACCAGGGCAATCAGGTTCTGTATCTGGGTCAACCATTAATACAGGAGTTGGTAAAGGCATATCTTCTTCAACTGTGTAAATAGCCGAGCAAGAGACACTATCTATATTACCTGCCAAATCTGCTACTTTGTATGAAACGGTATTGATACCAGGATTTAACAAAATCGTTGGTTCAGTACCATCCATTGGAAATTCTGTCGATGCTATACTGGTAGCCCCAGAAACACAATAGCTGATTACTGGATTTTGGAAAGCAACGGTAACGCTCAAAACAGTATTACCACTATCGTTGACATTGATTTGAGTACCGTCAAAAGTACCTGGTGCTACACATGGATTGATACCAAAGTCATCGTTGTTCCAATCGCCATCATTTCCAAAGCCTGATAAATTATTGACAACTGGTGCTACAGTCAAATCTACTGTTCCATCGCTTAACCAAGCTAATAGTGTTGCATAAGGAACACTATATGTACCAATCAACTCTAAGGATGTACCGCAACTGGTTACAACAGGAGTAGTTGTACCTGTGAGTGCGACACCGTCTTCACCAATTACTGCTAAGGTTTCTTCATTACCAAAATTATCGGCATCTCCTTGAAAATAAACTTCAATTGTTGCTGTACCTGTAGCTTGAGGAGGAGCAGCCATATTGAAACTCATTGTTACTGTATCCATTACAAAACCATCAATATTAGGATGTTCTGTAAATGAAACCATTGGTACATCCATTCCTGTAGTTAATGTCATAGAATATCCATCAACTCCACAATTGTCATTAATATTAGAAGGTCTTGGTAAAGTAACTTCCTGTGGTGTACAATCTGATGTTGAAATGGTCATATCACTCAATGGGCAACCTGCAATTTGAGGTGCTTCGTCGTCAATTACATTGACAACGAATGAACAAGTTGAAGAATTGTCGGCACAATCTGTCGCTATAAATGTAACCGTATTCATTCCACTTGGGAAGGTCTGAGTTATCGTAGGATAAGTTACGGGCTGTGTTGTTGTTCCTCCGTCTAATGAATATACCAAAGTAAAATCATCAGGAGGTGTTGAACAATCATAGACTAAACTACCTGTAACTTGTGAATTGCCCCCACAAATATTGTTGATCCCTTGGTCTTGGTTGCCCGTACCTGGGTCAAATGGGTCTAAAACAATCTCTATTCGACCATCTAATGCCCATTGGTTGAACATAGCTTGTGGTATCGTAACTGTAGTCGTTGGAGGATTAGAACACTGGCTTGTCGCAGGCACAGTTTGTCCTAAAACAGTACCATCTTCTCCTATGATAAAGAAAAACTCTGTATTTACGCCACTTGTAAACTCTCCATCTATATTTACAAAATCCAAATTCAGGGTTACTGCTCCCGAAGCTGTGTTAGGCGGATTAGGAACACTAAACCATAAGGTAACTGGATTGACCAGAACGTTGGGATCTGGTGTACCTGTTATCGTTACAAAACCTCCCATAAAATTAGGAGTTGTTGGGTCTAAAAATACTGGCGTACAAGGTGATATATTTGCAGCACAAGCATCCGTAACGATTGGTGCTAAAAATTCATAGCTTACATCACAGTCGTGTACCAAACCATCATTAGCTTCGTCATCTGATGTATTTAATGTAATATCAGCTAAACAATCCAAAAATACTGGCGCAGCCGTATCTTCTACTAAGATGTTTTGGGTATAAGAATAATTATTGCCACAAGCATCCGTTGCTGACCATGTACGCATAATCGTGTAACCCGAAGGACAGGCAGGTGCAGCAGCAGGAGCATCAGTAAGTATTACATTTACATTAGGATCACAATTGTCAAATGCAGTGATAGTTGGAGGATTAGTAATTAATGGGTCTCCACACTCTACCGTTACATCGGCTGGTTCACTGCTCAATTGAGGAGCTTCATCATCTTGGACAGTAATTGTTTGTGTTGCAATATCGGTATTGCCACAAGCATCTGTCGCAGTCCATACTCTAGTTATAGTATAATCATAAAAATTGCAATCTGTATTGTCCATTGCTTGATCATCTGTTTCATTCAATGTAATAGCGGGATTGCCATCGCAATTATCGGTTGCGGTGGGGTTGCCTGCTGCTGGATTTATATCACATGAAATCGTTAAGTCATTAGGTACATTGTCTAAAACAGGATTTGTTGTATCAAGGATGGTAATATTTTGTGTCAGGGCTGTGGCATTACCACAGTCATCAGTCAATGTCCAAGTACGAACAATTGTACCTGTACTAGAACATCCTGTTAAACCTGAAGTGTCATCTACAAAAGTTGTATCCAATACCATATCACAATTATCTGCTACATTCATTACATCACCTGTCAAAGTCAAATCTGTAGGATCTTGATCACATTCAATCGTTACATCCGTTGGTTCTGTAAATGTTGGAGCAGTTGTATCTTCTACCGTTATGGTTTGGCTGGCAACATCAGAATTGCCACAATCATCGGTCGCTGTCCAAGTACGAGTAATCGAAAAACGGTGTGTACAAACACCTGCAATTGTATCAGCTACTAAAACGATGTCAACCATAAGATCACAATCATCACTAGCCGTTGGCATAGCTGGCATCGGTACTGCATCACATTCAACGGTAGCATCGGCAGGTACACCTGCCAATGTTGGCGCACTCGTATCTAATATCGAAAATCGAGAAGTTGTTGTAGAAGGATTATCGCAAGGGTCGGTTACTGTAAAGGTAACATCTACAAACCAGTCACAATCATTAGCAACTACTGTTGGGTAAGTTGCGGTAGGGTCAGAAGCAGGATGCGAAGGATTGGTGTTTCCTTCCGAATCTGTCCAAACGATTGTCCACGCCACATCGCTTCCACTACAAGCATCCATTGCCATTGCGCCACCAAGATTGTTTATCCACGCTTCTAGTGCTGCTTGGTCGTCTCCACCGCCACATTCTTCGTCTATATCAGATGAGGTAGGCATAATGGTTGGAGAAATATTATCGGTTACTTCAAAAGTTGCTGTTGTTGAAGCGGTGTTACCACAATCATCCGTTGCCGTAAAAGTCACTGTTACGACTCCCGTCTCACCACATCTATCGCTCAAAGTAGCAGGGTTTGGACTGTAAGACCAAGTAATATCACCGCAAGGGTCACTTGCAGTAGCTCCTCCATTATTGTCTAACCATGCCGTTAAATCAGCGGCATTACCAGCACCGTCACACTCTACTGTCATATCAGCCGCCATTGTACTAAGGGTTGGAGCTGTGTTATCTTGAACGGTGATAGTTTGAGTTTGAACTGTAGAGTTACCACAATCGTCGGTCAATGTCCAAGTACGAGTAATGATTTGTAAAGTTGGGCAAGTGCCATCAACTACATCATCTGAGAAAGTTGCTTCTGCTAAATTAGGAGAACAAATATCAGCTTCGTCTGTAACATCTCCTGTTGCAGAAATATCTGTTGCATCCGTACATTCTACAGTAACATCCGCAGGTACGGTAAATGTAGGATTAGTAGTATCTTCTATTGTAAAGGTTGCCATTGTAATAGCTGTATTGCCACAATCATCAGTCGCTATAAATGTAACGGTTGATGCGCCTGTTGCACCACAACTAGCTGTAAGCGAGCCATTATAATCATTTGTCCAAGTTACACCACCACAATTGTCATTCGCTGTTGCTGTTCCATTAGCCGCTAACCAAGCTGCTAAATCAGCTGTATTGCCTCCACCGTCACATTGTACGGTTTGGTCAGTTGCGGTAGCCGTAATTGTTGGAGGAGTCGTATCTTCTACTGTAAAAGTTGCTGCAGTTGAAGAAGAGTTACCACATTCATCTGTGGCGGTGAAGGTCACTTCAACGCTTCCTGTTGCACCACAATCATCTGATAAGTTTGTTGGATTGGGTTCAAATGTCCAAACGATACTGCCACACTCATCAGAAGCCATCGCTCCTGCACGAGTCGTAATCCAAGCCGTTAGGTCAGCATTATTTCCTGTACCATCACACTCTACAGTCATGGCACTTGCAGGCGTATCAATAGATGGCCCTGTTGTGTCAGCAACAGTTATTGTTGCCGTTGCCGTTGTAGCATTTCCACATTCATCAGTAGCCGTAAAAGTTACCATTGAACTACCTGTTGCGCCACATTCGTCAGAAATAGCACTATAATCATTAGAATAAGTAACATTGCCACAATCCGATGCTGCTCCACTTGCTCCCATAAATTCCATTCCGCCCTGATTGGCTGCCAGCCAATCTTGTATTTCTGTTGCATTATTTGCGCCACATTCGATAGTCAAATCATCAGGAGTATTATCCCAAACAGGGTCGTTATTGTCTTCTACTACAAAATCTGCATCGGTAGAAGATACATTGCCACAAGCATCGGTATAGGTAAACATAACTTGCACACGTGCAAGTTCTACGCCCGAACAAGTAGCAGATTGAGTTGCGATTTCTGCCTCAATTGCTGCTCTAGCAGTAGCAAATTCGGTGACATAGTCATAATCCACTCCATTTACGGTCAAGGCTGTATCGGCTACTGTAGTGCAAATATCTGCTGTTTCGGAAAGACCAACATTAAATAACCATCCATTAAGGTC
>JAHDEQ010000049.1:0-5057 GCA_020628755.1 Saprospiraceae bacterium | reverse complement strand
CCCGTAGCACAATCAGCAGCAGCATCTTGCGGTTCTCCGCCAGTTGCAAAAGTAGGCGCAGAATTATCTGTTACGGTGATAGTTTGTGTTGCGACATCACTATTTCCGCAAGCATCAGTTACTGTCCAAGTTCGTGTTATGATTTCTACATTTGGACAAGAAAGTCCATCCGTACTTGAGGTTTGGTCAAAAACGACATCGGGCATAGCGTCGCAATTGTCGTTGACTGTTGGTAAACCTGCCGCAGGTATGGCATCACATTCAAATGTGCCATTCATAGGTATATCAGTCAGAACAGGTGCAGTCAAGTCCGCTTCTATGATGATAGTTTGGGTGTAAACAGATGAGTTGCCAGCCTCGTCAGTAGCTGTCCAGGTACGTGTAAAGTTACCACCTGAACATTGGCCTGGCATCATGGTCTCATCAAAGGTGATATTGATATTTGCTCCTGTAGAGCAATTATCGGTTGCTGTTACGGAAGCTGCACCAGCAGTTGGTACATCGCTCAAGCAAGCAAACTGTGCGTCAGCAGGAGGCATATCAAAAGCTGGAGCTTCATCATCAGAAATTAAATAATTGATTGTTGCTGGCGCACAAAGATCAGTACCATTAGTTCTTATTTCAAAACTAATAGAAACTGTCGAATTGGCATCTACCTCTATAATATATGGAGATGTAGAAATGGTATTTAAAGCCCCTCCTACATCTGTTGTTACAGAAGTGATAGTGATATTGAGTCCAGTATTTGGGTCGGCACTTGAACCTGGCACAACCATAATATCTGGGAACTCGGAGCCATGACTGCCTATTTCGCCAGGCGTAATATCAAGCGTGGCAAAACATTGTCCTGGGTCGGTTGGCAAAATAGTAGGAAGGTTTTCTAGTTCAAAACAACCTATACAATTGTTGCATTGAGCATATCCATTGTTTTGGAAAGACCAAAACGCAGTCAATGCTATTATCCAAAATTGAATTAATCGTAATCGGTTTTTCATAATAAGCTTTTAGAAAAATATGGAATTATAGAATGTATAATATATACATACACGGATAGAAACAAGGTATGAGAGTTATTCAGAAAGGAATATCTGAATAAAGCAGGTCAGTTTGTAATCGGTAAACAGTTCATTGCAGCCTCCTCTTTATTTCTAAAGAGGATTGTGTGTTTCATGTATTAAAAAATATTTTAATCTTTTAATACTTTATTTCAAGTTAAAAGTTCTATTTTATAGATAGAAAAAAGAAATTCATTCAAAAGTTAATCTTTGATTAACTTAGGGAATAATCAAAAACAAAATAATTACATAAGGGATTTACATCAGAAAAACGGATAAAACCTATAAAATGATGCTTGCTTCTGTTTTATTTGTTTTTATGCCAAAAAAAAACATATTAATATTCCACATATACGTATGTTTTTTTTCAAAGGTTCAGTTTTGAAAAAGATTACTCTTCTTCTCGATTTTTTAGCTTTTTGTCATCTACATTTTTATCGAGAAAGGAATTGATTTTATCAACATTAAAATCGGAGGTTATCTCACCAAATTCATTGATACGAATATTGAAGCCTTCCAATTCTTTATTGACCTCTGGCTCACCTTTTGTTGACTTTTTCTTTGGCATTATTGACTTTATATTAAATTTAAAACAAAGATAATTTTTAATCTTTTATTTTTGCAATAAAAAATGAATTCCAAACGATTTTTCAGAACGATATTATTATTGATTCTCTGTTTTATCTTCGTGGCTAGCGCTCGGCTAGATGCACAAGACGATTCTTATCATAATGCACTCGGATTGAGAGGTGGCGCACTTTCGGGTATTACATTTAAACGATTCCAGTTTCCACCTACTGGTGTTATTGAAGGTATTGTTGGTTTCAACTATACCAATGGTCGAATGCTATCCATCACAGGTTTGTATGAATATCATTTCTTCATATCTTATCGGGTCAATTTTTATGCAGGAGCGGGTTTGTCCGTTGCTTTTAATCGCAATGATTTTGAACTACCTTTGGAAGCTATTGTTGGTGTGGAATATAATGTAGAGACCTTTCCGATTCAGTTTTCTTTGGATTATAAACCTGCTTATCGTTTGTTTGATAAGCAATTCGTTTTCAACGAATTTGCTTTGTCTGCTCGGTTTTATATTGATAGTTTGTTGTAATATTCACAAAGTTTGTACAGACTACAAATCTATATCAAAAAGCTATGCTGCTCAAGACTAAAGGTATTATTTTAAGGGCCATCAAATACTCCGAAACGAGTATTATTACGGATATTTATACCGAAAAAAAAGGCTTGCGTTCTTACATTGTGAGTGGAGTTCGTACCAAAAATGCTCGTATCAAAGCAGGTTTGTTGCAACTCATGTCTATCGTTGATTTGGTGGTATATCATCGAGATGATAAGGACTTGACTCGCATTAAAGAAATAAAATCAGCCTACGTTTATCAGTCTGTACCTTTTGATATTGTGAAGGGAGCATTGGGGCTTTTTCTGACCGAAGTGGCCCAAAAAACCATCAAAGAACAAGAAGAAAATTTACCCTTGTTTGAGTTTTTGGTTTCCTACTTTCAGTTTCTTGACCAAACCAAAAACTCGGTTTCAAATCTACACCTTTTATTTTTGGTTGAGCTATCAACTTTTTTGGGCTTTATGCCTAATTATGTCGAAGGAAAAACGAATTTCTTTGACCTTAAAGAAGGTACTTTTGTCAACTGGGAACCCAATCATTTGCATTACTTAGATAAGGAATTGTCGCAAAAACTACTAGAATTAATGACTATCTCTAAGGAAGAGATTCATACAATAAGCCTCAACAAAACTCAACGTAAAACCTTGCTTACCAAACTTTTAGATTTTTATACTTATCATATCGAAAACCTCTCTCCTATTCAAGCACATCTGGTATTGGAAGAAGTTTTGGGCTGACTATAATTCAAAGGCTTGCCAAACTGTTTCTTCTGGAATGGGAGCAGTGAGTTCGATTTTTTCGGATGTAACGGGATGCCTAAATGCCAATTTCCAAGCGTGCAAGTGAATAGAACGGTCGGTATTGGAGCGTCGAAAACCATATTTTACATCGCCTTTGATGGGACAATTGATGGCTGCTAATTGCGCTCTGATTTGGTGGTGTCGGCCTGTGTGCAACTGAATTTTGAGTAAATGATAATTGTCAATACTACTAATCAACTCATAATCGAGTATTGATTTTTTACTATTTGGTATTTTTTCTAGGTGCGCAGTAGAGCGATTGGTGCGAGCATTTTTTTTCAAAAAATGCTCCAGCTTGCCTTTAGTTTGAGGCGGCTGATTTTTTACAACAGCCAAATAAGTTTTTTCAATTTTTCGTTCTTGAAATTGCGCATTTATGGCGGCCAATGCTTTTTTGTTTTTGGCAAAAAGAATAAGGCCACTCGCAGGTTGGTCGAGCCGATGTATCAAATGGACAGGATGCTTGCAATAAATCTGTGCAAAATCTAATAAGGTTTTTTCTTCTGCATTAGCTTTCTGAATAGCTAAACTTGCTGGCTTATTAAAAGCTATAAGTTGGTTGTTTTTATACAATACCAACTCACTGATGGGAGGAAAGGGTTTACTCATTTATTCTACTTCTTCGTAATCTACATAATCACTTTCGTCAATATTTTTTTCGTTATTGTTGGAGGTGTTTTCCAATAAACGAGGGACTGCGGAGATTCTATACAAAATGTATATCAATGCACCTACCGTAAAAAATTTAAACAACATCAATCAATGTATTTTGTGGATAAAGATATACAAAAGGAAGCACTTCACAGAAGCGCATTCGGTGGGAAAAGTCTTGGTTTATTCGTTTATTTTGAAAAATTATAGGTTTTTCGACCAAGATAAATTACCGCAAGTACAAGAGTGTATGTTAAGGTTGCTGTCATTTATTGAGTAAAGGTAGTTATATTTTTGATTTTGCAATATTATTTTTGACTTTTATTTAAAACGCTACTTTTGCAAAAAGGTGAACTCAATAATTGATGATTGCCTACTAGCCGTCACAAATATGAAACGAATAGACAGTAAGCTGACAAAACACCTCAACGAGTGTGTCGAACGATTCAATCAAGCTGATTTTATCAAGGACGATCCGATACAGATTCCCCATCAATTTTCTGTTTTGCAGGATATTGAGATTATGGCATTTTGGGTGGCTATGTTGGCTTGGGGACAACGCAAAACCATTATTAACAAATCCAATGAATTGATAAATTTGATGGATGGTGCGCCTTATGATTTTATCAAAAATCATAAGGAGAAAGACCGAAAGCGTTTTTTGGAATTTAAACATCGAACTTTTCAAGCAACCGATACTTTGTATTTTTTGGAGTTTTTTCAACATTATTATCAAAAAAATGAGTCGCTGGAAAATGCTTTTGCTCAACATTTATCGCCCGATGCAAGGACAGCGGAAGCAGCATTGGTGGGCTTTCATGAGTTCTTTTTTAGTCTAGAAAATGCTCCACAACGCACCCGCAAACACGTCTCTACGCCCGCCCGAAAATCAACTTGCAAACGCCTCAATATGTTTTTGCGTTGGATGGTCAGACAAGACGATAAGGGAGTAGATTTTGGGCTTTGGACAAAGATTAAAGCTGCTCAATTGCTCATTCCTTTGGATGTACATGTGGATAGAGTGGCTCGACACTATGGATTGATTGACCGCAAGCAAAGAGATTGGAAAACGGTACTGGAACTGACCGGAAATTTGCGTTTATTAGATAAGAACGATCCTGTAAAGTATGATTTTGCCTTGTTTGGCTTGGGAGTTTTGAATAAGTTTTAGAGCGTCTATTATCTATTGCTCCATTTAGATATAATTTGTATATTCCATTATGAATAAAAAATTAAAAATAGTCAAAAAAGGTCAGGATGATGGAAATATTTTATATTGGTTATCTTTGACTTATAGAGAAAGAATGCTAGAACTTGAACGTATAAGAAAACAAGTTAACCACTTTAAATATGGAACTCGACAAGAATTTCAAAGAGTTTATAGAATTATTAAACGAACATAAAGTCAGC
>JAHDEQ010000048.1:21628-22961 GCA_020628755.1 Saprospiraceae bacterium | reverse complement strand
ACATGATTATTGATGTGCTGGTTTTTGATGGGTTTATAAGTCACTTTTACATAATGCGAAAACTGAGCACCCAAACTAATTCCCCATTCCCAATTGGCATAATGCGAAGCACACAAAATTACATCTTTTCCAGCATCAAAATAAGTTTGTAAAAATTCAGGATTGATAACTTTAAACCGACGAGCAATGTCATGCTCATCCATGCCCATGCCTTTGATGCCTTCAAGCAAAATATCGCAAAAATTGCGGTATGCACTTTTAACCAAAACTTCAATTTCAGCCGCACTTTTTTCAGGAAAGCATTTTACCAAATTTCCTTGTATGACTTTATAACGATATTTAAAAATTCGATACAACAAGAAGTAGATAAAATCCGACAATAGATACAACACCCTAAATGGTATTACACTAAATAGGACAATCATAAATCGGAAAAAGAGGTAAGAAAGCATAGGGATGTTCAAGTATCAAGTATTGTAATAATGGTTCTCTGACTTTTCCCGTGAAATAATTCAATGCAAAGCTAAATTTGTTCGTTCCCTAATGTCACTCACGCATTTATTTTGCATTGACCACGGGATTTGTCCGAGAACGGTAATAATAAATGAACTGCACACTTCTGCATTTTATCAAGAAAAAGATTTTCTTCTCAAAAGTATCTTTTAATAAAAAAGTGAGAGTGTCCAGTTCATTCTGATACTTCTTAAATCATTTTCTCAGGTTTCACCCATTGGTCAAATTCCTTATCGGTGAGTAGGCCCAAGTCAAGCGCAGCTTGCTTGAGGGTTGTGCCTTCTTTGTAGGCTTTTTTGGCAATCTTAGCCGCATTATCATAACCAATTTTGGTATTCAAAGCCGTTACCAACATCAAGGAGTTATTGAGATTTTCTTTGATACGAGCGTGGTTTGGTTCAAGACCCTTGATACAATTTTCATTGAAACTATTGCACGCATCTCCAATCAAACGCGCCGAAAAAAGGAAGTTGAAAATCATCATGGGTTTAAAAACATTCAATTCAAAATGTCCCGTCATACCTCCTACATTGATGGCTACATCGTTACCGACCACTTGAGCCATCGCCATCGTAAGAGCCTCCGCTTGAGTAGGATTGACCTTACCAGGCATGATAGAAGAACCAGGTTCATTAGCAGGAATAATCAACTCGCCAATTCCACAACGAGGCCCAGAAGCCAGCATACGAATATCGTTACCGATTTTCATCAAAGAGCAAGCTACTGTTTTCAAAGCGCCATGTGCTTCTACAATCGCATCATGGGCAGCTAGGGCTTCAAATTTATTTTTGGCAGTAACGAAGGGAAGTCCAGTCAATTT
>JAHDEQ010000048.1:18819-21528 GCA_020628755.1 Saprospiraceae bacterium | reverse complement strand
GGTAAAGTCACCTCAACCAAAGCTGTATAAGCCGCAATGTGCATTGCCGTCGGAAAAGTATCATTAGAAGATTGTGATTTGTTCACGTCATCGTTAGGATGGAGGGTTTTTTCTTTATCATCTAATTTTCCTCCCTTGATAACATGACCACGATTGGCAATGACTTCGTTGACATTCATATTGGTTTGTGTACCAGAACCCGTCTGCCAAACGACCAATGGAAACTCGTCGTCGAGTTTTCCTTTTAGAATTTCGTCGCAGACTTTTCCAATGAGTTTTGCTTTTTTGTTGTCCAAAACACCCAATTCAGCGTTTGTTTGTGCGGCCGCATTTTTCAAAATGGCATAAGCACGAATGACTTCAATAGGCATGGTTTGACCACCAATTTTAAAATTTTGCGTAGAGCGTTGGGTTTGTGCTGCCCAATATTTATCGGCAGGCACATTGATAGTGCCAATACTATCTTTTTCTTTTCTATATTTTGACATGGCTAAGATTTTAAATTTATGACTTTGGATTGCAGATTTTAGAATTTCTAAAATCAAGGGCAAAGGTACATCTTTTCTGATTTTTAAAAATTGAATTTTTATATAAAACAAATATTACCTAGATTCGTACTTCAATTTACAGATAATAAACATTTTGCGTTTATAAAGAGTTATAAATGAAGAAGTCGTAACAAAATGACTTTTTTACTTTAAGATACTATATTCAAATTACTAACAAAACCAAAATCATCAAATTATGGCTTTTGAATTACCAGATTTACCCTATGCATACGATGCCTTGGTGCCACATATAGACAAGCGCACCATGACCATTCATCATGGAAAGCATCATGCAGGTTATACCAAAAAATTAAATGCTGCCATCGAAGGTACTAAGCTCGAAGGCAAAACGATTGAAGAAATTTTAGCTAAAGTTTCTAAAGAGTCGGCTGCTGTTCGCAACAATGGTGGTGGTTACTACAACCACTCTTTGTTTTGGTCTGTGATGTCTCCAGATGGCGGTGGCGAACCTTCTTCTCGTTCCAAATTAGGCAAAGCAATCAAAGAAGATTTAGGTGGATTTGAGGCTTTCAAAGAAGCATTTACCAAAGCAGCAGGTACTCGTTTTGGCTCGGGTTGGGCTTGGTTGTGTGTCAATAAAAAAGGAAAATTAGAAGTTTGCTCAACTCCAAATCAAGACAATCCTTTGATGGATGTTGATACGGCAGGTTGCAAAGGAACGCCAATTCTAGGATTGGATGTTTGGGAGCATGCCTACTACCTAAACTATCAAAACAAACGTCCTGATTATGTAGGAGCATTTTTTAATGTTATCAATTGGGATGAAGTGTCTAAACGCTATTTAGCAGCGACTAAATAAATTATAGAAGCTATTACAATCTGCTGGGCATCGCCCAGCAGATTGTACTCTTTTATTTACCTCCTTTTACAGCCTCATACATACTACGTACTTGCTCCTCCGAAAAAGAACCAATCAGCCCCGTTCTAAAAATATATTCCTTATCACCTTGTAGCTTGATATAGCGAAAACCATAGTTGGTTTTGGTGGAGTCAATTTGGGTTTTATAAATAAAACCATTATCCGTATCCTCAACGAGCGTATTAAAATAGCGATTATCTTTGACCATTGCCAATTGCAATTCTTTGACCTTTGCAAGGTCAGCAGTAGTAGCATCAGAAGCATAGATTTGTAAGGAAAAATCCTTGCCTTTTGTGATAGTAATGTCTTTTTGTAAACCAAAATCCATTGTTTTTACATCGGCACTATCAGGAGCCATAATAGTTATAGGAACACCATATTCTAGGAGATTCATGGGTTTCCAAGAGCTTTGAGGCTCTGATGCACAAGCACTTATAATCAGGAGTAAAATGATGGAATAAAATAGTATATTTCTCATTCTTGAATTAGGATTTAGATTTGTGGAGACAAATGTACTTTATTTAGAGATTTAAACGAAAAATATGACAATTGAAGTTTGTGCAAATTCGCTTTCTTCTGCTTTGATTGCTCAAAAAACGGGCGTTCATCGGGTGGAACTGTGCCAAAATTTGTGGTGCGGCGGCACTACGCCTAGTGCCGCTACGATAGCTTTGAGCCGACAACAATTGAGCATTGACTTGTTTGTACTTATACGCCCTCGAAGTGGAGATTTTTGCTATTCGAATATGGAATTTGAAGTCATCAAACAAGATATTTTGTATTGCAAAAAACATAGAATTGATGGAGTCGTGATAGGACTTTTAAATATTGATGGTACGATAGATTTGGAACGAACGACTCATTTGCTAGAATTGGCAAATCCGATGAAAGTGACCTTTCATCGAGCCTTTGATTTTGTGCAAAATCCTTTGGAAGCATTGGAACAATTAATTGATATTGGTGTGCATCGAATCCTTACTTCAGGTTTTCAAGCGTCGGCTTGGGAAGGGCGGGCAGCAATTCGCCAATTGATAGAGGCTGCCGACAATCGTTTGGCGATTTTGGCGGGTGGAGGTATCAATCCACAAAATGTACAAGCCTTGATTGCGGAAACTGGTGTCCAAGAAATTCATCTTTCAGGAAAGCAACTTATCAAAAGTCCCTTCCAAAAAGCACAACTTTCTTTAAATCAAAAAGGGATTCCAGAACTGGATTATTTGGAAAGCGATGAAAGTACTTTGAGAGAGATGATGAAGATGTTGGATAAGTGATTTTTAGGAG
>JAHDEQ010000048.1:14623-18719 GCA_020628755.1 Saprospiraceae bacterium | reverse complement strand
ATTGACAGAGGTAGAGACGATTCGGTAGTCTCTATTTTCAAAATAATCGTCTTCTATGTGTCGAAAAGTCCCAAAATCTTTGGTGAAAGTCTGTTTGAGTTGAGCTTGTACACCCAAAAATCTATTTTGCTTGCGGTTTTCTTTTTTACCTTTTTTCCAATGTTTATAGATACGATATTGCCCCACCAATTTGTAGCCCTGAAAATCATGTCCACGAATAGCTCCTAAATCATTAAAATAAGCCAATTCTCCTTGTATAGCTTGGTGGGGGGCAATGCGTTTTTCAATACCAAATTGCGTAGCAGGAGTATTGGAAAAATAAGAACTCACACTCCATTTTAGAGCGAGTTGGGGGCGATACACGAGTGTATCGGCTAGGTCTTGGCTCAACAAACTATTTGACCCAAAAGTCCACAAAATCAGAAAAATAAAAAACCTAAGAACCATAAGGAATTGTTGAAACCAAGCTGATATTAGTCAAATCGGTATAGTCAAATTGATAAACATTGTCTGGGCCAACCACCAACAATAAACCATCTAAAGGTATCACATCAAAAGCAGTAAAATTGTTGATATGTGCCAATTGCTGTAGATTGTAAGGGTCGCTGGTATCAAAGACTTTTAGTCCTTCGGTGTGGTCACAAATAAACAGTGTCGTACCGTCCAAACCGAGTCCTTTGGGTGCTAAAAAAGGATATTCTATCATCAGTTGAGGTTGTTCGATGTTGGTGATGTCAAAAATCTTTAGCACATTGACATCTATATTAAAACTACCGCCACAATCCGTATTGATGCGTGTTTCGGAGTTGAGCGTTACAAAGGCGAGGCTATCGTTGGCAACAACGGGGTCGCAAGGAAAAATATCAAACTCAAAATAGGTCGTTTCGGATAGTTTGGTAGGTATGCCTGTGTCGGTGATTTGGTAAATAAACAAGCCTATACTCGACCCAATAAATAATTTGTCCTGAAAATTGAAAATAGATTCAATCCGTTCTCCTACGGATTGTTCGTCTATCAAGGTAGGGTTGCTAGGCGTACTCACATCGAAGGTTTTGATATTGGCATCATCTACGATATACATGGCATTGTTGACAATAACAAAGCGAGCGTACGAACCTCCAACACCACTGTCATTGCTGGCTTCGGCCGCAAATGAAGCGTCCTCAGATGCACAACTCCAAAATACAAGCGCAATACTTACAAAAAGAAAAAAGGTATAAATACGTTTCATTCGGATAAGTTTTACCTCCAACAAGTAGGATTGTCTAAGATTGTAGTTTCCCAACCCACGACGATACCTTGGGTATCGTCAACACACTCAAAAAAACCAGTATAACCCAAAGGAAAAGTTGCCTGACCAGCATCAGGATACAAATTGGCAACACGATTGATTTCTTGAATATTTTGGAGGTTGCTAATGTCCAAAACCACCAAATCCGTGATGTTATCTACATAAAGAAAATTTCCTTTGATAGCAATATCTTCGCTACCCAAAACCTCGATAAACTTGATAGGTACAGGATTGCTTGGGTTGCTATTGTCAATGATATGGATGCCTTTAAAGCGTTCATTGACATAAATGTGTTGGTCTTTATAATAAATTTTACCCAAACTCTGAATAGGTTGTGGGCCTTTAGAACTTATGATATTCCAATCTTCGGAGCTACTATAAATAGGTCGGACTCCTTCGACGATGCCAATTTCATTGGGCGAGAAGGATTCGGTAGGTTCGCATGACCCTAAAATCCCCAAGATTAGAAGTAAAAAGAAGAGTTTTGTTTTCATTACTCGCATGGTTGAGTTATTTAGATTACATCCAAATAACGAAGCGAAAAGTATATTTGCTGCTTGTTTAAAGGTTTGAATGAGTAAGGCAAACATTGTAAATGTTCAGCCTTACTCGCTTCGATATACTTTTAATGGTTTTTCACACTCTTCAATGTAAATATTAATTGCAAAGTAGCTGCCAATGCAAAGCCAATTAGACCGATGTAATGTTGTTTTACCGCACCCATTAAACTGGATTTGACAATTGATAATTGGTCTGACATTTTTGTTGTTTCTATTCCTTCAACAACTGCTGCTGTATCAGCAATGAAAATATTGTAAATCATAGGAATCAATAAAACCACTAATACAGCAATGGACAAGAAACTTTTATTTGATTTAACTATTTGCGTAACGGATAAAATAAAAGTTCCTGTTATAATTATTCCTAAAGTATAAGGAAGAACTCCTACTATTCTTTGCAGTGCTGAAAAAGTCAGTCTGATGTTATCCTCAGTTACATCTGCTGAATTGTTTATCAGTAAACTTACAACGTTTCTTTCAAGTAGTCCAACTACCAACAAAAGCGTAAATCCCATTGTACAGAATACCAACAATAATATTTTTAACTTCATATATTGATTTACATCTTATAACTGCAATGCCGTACGCTTTGTTTTTCTTTTGAGCGTATTATATCGCAGATGAAATCTGCGATAAGCAAAATATTATGCCTTACTCGTTATATCATTACGAATTAATACGTCGGCATACTTGTATCAATTTCTTTGGCATAAGCCAAAATACCACCTTTTAGATTGTAGAGATTATCAAAACCCAGTTGTTCCAATTCTCGAATCGCATCGGCACTACGTTTGCCACTACGACAATGAACGATGACTTTTTTGTCTTTTGCAATTTTGGAAGTACTCGTAGCAACTTGCGCTAGAGGAATCAATTCGCCCTCCAAATTGGCAATGTCATATTCATAAGGTTCACGTACATCAATGAGTTGGAAATCTTCTTTAAGATTGACCATACTTTCGAGTTCTTGCACGGTAATTTCTTTAACTGTATTTTCTTTCTTGTCAGGAAAAATACCGCAAAATTGTTCGTAATTGATAAGTTCGGTAATATTGGTTTCTGGATTTTTAGCAACTTTCAACACACGTGTTGTAAACGAAGCGGCATCAAATAAAAACAAACGACCTGCCAAAGGTTCGCCTACTCCTGTTATCACTTTTATGACCTCGCTGGCTTGCATACTTCCAATGATACCTGGCAAAACGCCTAGCACACCACCTTCAGCACAACTGGGCACCAAACCTGGAGGGGGAGGTGCTGGAAACAAATCTCTATAATTGGGGCCTCTTTCGCCATTTTCTAAAGGATAATTAAAAACAGAAACTTGCCCTTCAAAACGATAAATCGAAGCATAAACATTGGTTTTACCTGTCAAAACACAAGCATCGTTGACCAAGTATCGGGTCGGGAAATTGTCCGTTCCGTCGGCAACGACATCATAATCTTTTATGATGTCGAGCGCATTATCTTTAGTAAACATCGTTTCGTGTACCGTAATATTGATGTGTGGATTCAAAGCCAATAAACGTTTTTTGGCTGTTTGTGCTTTGGACTCGCCTACATTATCTACAGTAAATAAGACTTGACGTTGCAAATTGCTATCGTCCACCACATCGAAATCTACAATTCCGAGATGTCCAACCCCAGCCGCAGCCAAGTATAACAAAAGTGGACTACCCAAACCGCCCGACCCAATAACTAGGACACGAGCATTTTTTAATTTTTCTTGTCCTTCTCGACCAAATTCAGGGATGATAATATGGCGGCTATAACGAGCTAATTCCGCAGGACTTAATTTATTTTCAGACATTTTATTTTAGGATTGAACCTGTCTAGCTTGGTAGCCCAAGCTGCCAGATAGATGCAAGAATGATGTAATGTTATTAATGCTAGAATCTTATTGACTTCCGCCAGCAATTGCGGGGATGATACTGACTACCGTATTGTCGGCTATTGCAGTAGCGTCTTTTTGTAAGCTGTTGATGTCTTCGTCGCCTACATAGATACGAATAAACGAACGAATATTGTTTTGCTCGTCCAATAAGTGTTTTGCCAAACCGCTATGTGTGTTAGCCAAATCAGCGATAGCTTCTTTTACGGTTGTACCTTTTGTGTCAAAAGTAGATTCGTTGTTGGTAAATTTTCTTAGAGGAGTCGGAATGATAATTTGTGCCATTTTTTTAATGATTGAATGCATGAATATTTCAATGCAAGAATGATATAATGTTGTTAATGCATGAATGTA
>JAHDEQ010000048.1:0-14523 GCA_020628755.1 Saprospiraceae bacterium | reverse complement strand
AATGCATGAATATTTCAATGCAAGAATGATATAATGTTGTTAATGCATGAATGTATAATTCTAAAATTAAATAGTTTGATATTCGTTATTTTTTAAGACTTCTTCTTCGTAAAACTCTCGTTTCTCATCGTACAAACGCCAAGACTTGATGTCATCTATCTCGCCATCCAAGACGGAAATAATGACATAAGAAAAATAAGGCATAGCTTTCTCCAAATCATGTACCGAAGCGATGGCAGGGTGCTGCGGATGGGTGTGATACACACCCAACAGCGTCAGCTTATTTTGTAGGGCAAACTGTTCTGCTTTCATATAATCCAAAGGAGAAATTTCAAAACGCCTTCTTTGGTCACCTTCCTTACTATTCACTACAGGAACAGCCAATTCAATAGTTCGTCCATTTTCTTCTGAACCATACATAAAACCACAACATTCATTGGGAAAACTATCACGACCATCTTGGTACATGACTTCTAAAGGGTTTGAGTTTATTTTAATCATAATTGTGTGTTTGAGTATCTATGTGTCTTAGTATGTGTGTCTTTTTTGTATAAACACACAAACACATAAACACGTAGGGACAGTATTATTCTTGATATTTGGAAGCGTCATCGGCAAATGTGGTGACTATGATGCCCGATTCAATTTGCTCCGCAACTTGAATTGCGCCAAGTAGATTAGCTGCGGCCGAAGGACTAACCAAAAGACCTTCTGTTTGAGCTATTTTTTTGACCATATCAAAGGCATCTAAAGTGTCAATTTCTAAGAATTGATCGGCCAGTTTTTCGTCGTATATTTTTGGAACGATAGCTGTTTCGAGATGTTTCCATCCTTCTAGGCCGTGCATTGGATTGTTGGGTTGTAAGGCAATATTTTGAATATTGGGATTGAATTTTTTGAGTCCTCTTGTTGTTCCGACAAAGGTGCCCGTCGTTCCCAATCCTGCCACAAAGTGCGTAATACGCCCACTTGTGCCGAGCCAAATTTCGGGAGCAGTAGTTTCGACATGCGCTTGCCAATTGTGTTGATTGGCATATTGGTCGGCATAAAAATAACGTTCTGGATTTTCTTTGAACAGTTCTTTAGCTTTGATTTGTGCGCCGTCTGTCCCTTCAAAAGGAGAGGTGTAAATGATATTTACACCCAAATTGCTTAATATTTTTTTGCGTTGTTCCGAAGCATTTTTGGGTAAACAAAGCGTAACAGGAATACCCAAAGCTGCGCCAATCGAAGCATAAGCAATGCCTGTATTGCCACTCGTAGCATCCAAAAGGTGTTTTCCTTGATGCAGTTTGCCTTCAATAATTGCTTGTTTGATGATATTGAAAGCAGGACGAGCCTTGACACTACCACCAAGTTGTTGCCATTCGAGTTTGGCATAAATCTGTACATGGGGCTTGGCATATACATTAGTGATAGGGTATAAGGGAGTATTACCAATAAGTTGTCCGACTTGTGTCAGACGGGTTTGCAAATTGATGGTTTTATTTTTAGTATAAGTTGTCATGAGAATATTTTTTTAAGTTCTTTTATCGCATAAAAAAAGCCTTTCACTCTGTCGAGGAAAGGCTTTTAAACTATTTCTTGGCTTACATCTAATTCAAAAAATTGCTACGCCAATATTGCCTTTCCTTTGGAATGGTACAACAACAACAGCAGCAACAACAATTATTTTTCAAAAACATGATTTCAAAATCTGGATAAAATAAAAAAGCCCATCCGAGTATTCGGAAAGGCTTTTGAGTTCTTTATATTTATTAAAATACACAAGGAACTATTGTCGCCTTTCCAACGGAAAGCAACAACAACAACAAGTGGTATTTTGATAATTTAATTTCATAATTCTACAACAAATTTACGGGCAAAAGTTTTAGGATGCAAGTATGATTTTAAAATAAAACATTTTTCAAATTTATAACTATTTGATAAATAGTTGATTGTGGCAATGTCTTTTTTAAAAAATAACCTGTTTGTGGTATAAGTTGATACATGAATCAGCTTACTAAAATTGATGTTTTCCTAAATTTGCGGGAAGCAATCATTGTTGTGCTAAGTTTAGTAAAACTATGTTGTAGTAATTCCCTAAGCAGAAGCAGGGAAAATTTACACCAATTCCAATTCCTTCTTCTCTGCCTTTATACTTTCCTCATATTCTTTTTGCAAACTATAGAATCCTAGTATAGACAACATACTTATCACAGTCAGGACTATCCAAAGCGTGTTATAGCCCCAAACTTCAGCAATCTTACCTCCAAAAGTAGGTGCTATGATGAGAGCCAAAGAAAAAGAAATACCATACAATCCCATATATTGCCCTCGTCGGGCTGCAGGTGCGCGATTTAGCGCAACCGTATTTAGAAAAGGGAAATTAATAACTTCACCAATTGTAATTGCCAATAAAGAGATGATGACTGTTCCTATCCAAAAATCAAAAAATATAAACATCGTATAAGATATTCCAATCAAAATAGCACCAATGATGATGAGTGGAAAGATTTTATATTTTTTTTCTAAAATATAAACCGCAGGCATTTCAAATGCACCAATAATCAGCCCATTGATAGCTAAAAGATAACCTACGTGTTCTTCTGTCAAAAGAAAATGCTCTTTCCAATAAGTTGTCAACACATTAAAAATATGCATAAAAACGATCATGATCAGAAAGACACAAAATAAGAATTTTAAGAAAAAGGCATCTTTATAGGCCGATTGAGCCGAAGCATATTCAAGTGCTTTTTCTTCCTTGCTTTGTTCCTTTTTATTCACTTCTTTTTTAGGTAATAAGAAGAAAAAAAACAAGGCTGAGAGGATACAAGTCATACCATCTAACACAAAAAGTAAATTATAGCCCCAAGCCATTGCTACCAATCCACCAATAGCTGGGCCTAAACCCAAGCCCATATTAATAGCCACACGCAAAAGAGAAAGCGAGCGAGTTCTATTTTCATCTTTGCTATAAATTCCGATAGCAGTAAGGTTTGCAGGGCGAAAGCAATCCGAAATTGTAGTCAAGAGTGTAACACCTACACACCAAGCCCAAAAGCTTTCGAGTGGAATGAGAAAGAAAAAGCCTATACCACCCAGAAACATACTCCAAAACATCACATAAAAATAGCCTATACGGTCAGTCAACCAACCTCCTATATAAGAACCAAGCAGTGAACCCATACCAAAACAACTCATGACCATTCCTGCTTCTGTTAAAGTAAAGTTCAACTGTTCGGTCAAATAAATCATCAAGAAAATGATGACCATTGTTCCTGCTCGGTTGATAAACATGACAGTTGCCAACAACCAAACCTCCTTTGAGAGTCCTCCAAAAGAATCTTTGTACAATTGTAAAGTCTTGTCCAACATAGCTTCTTGATTTTGGCTTTGGAAAAATAGAATAGTTCTTTGTTTAACCCTTTTGTTATCGGAATAGTTCCAGTACTTGCTATGCAGCAAGTAATCTATTTTGGTTTTTAAAAATTAGTATCAAATAAATAATTCGCATGATAACTAATATGCACTATTATATATGGAGAAATCAACTTTGGTAGAACAAAAAAGGGCTTTTATAGTCCTTTGCAAATACAAAAGTATTTTCAAATCTATCAAAAGTAGAACAAAACCCACCAAAAGTATAAACTTCCCACATCGCCTTGCCTTCTCCCTTATCTTTGAATTGTAATTGATGAACAAATAAATAGATTCAATATTGGGTGGAACATCCCACCCAATTAATTTTAAATTAAAACACACAGTATAAGACAAAAAACTTTACACTTTTTTCAACACAATGGATAAAATAAAGGTGTTGTATTCCCCCTCAACCCTACGCAGTAATTGTCCACGAAACCCATTTTTTAACATGGTAGCCCAAAGGTTTCTAAATCTTCACACTTTTGGCAAGCTACTACAAAATTTTAAAGAGATGAAAAAGGTGAATTTCTTATTTTTAGTTTTAGCACTCCTTAGTTTAACAATCTTTTCATGCCAAAACGACAAAGACGAACTTTTTGACGAATTTGATGCACTCGAACGAGCCGACGACAACACACTTACTGAAGATTTTACTAAAAAAAGAACTTGTGGTCATCAACACCACATGGAAAAATTACTTGCCGACCCAGAATATAAAAAAGCACACCAAGCCAAATTTGACCGACTCAAAAATGCTGCTCAACAACGCAGTTCTGCTGGTATGGTACTACCAATGGCAGTTCATTTTCAAGGAATCTCTAATCCCGACGTGGCTTGTTTGAGAGCCTTAGCACAATCACAAATAGACATTCTCAATGCCGATTATGGAGGCAATAATGGCGACATTGCTCAATGGGGAAGTGCCTCCTCAACATTCCCTGGCGTACAGACAGGAGCGTCGAGTATCTCCTTTTGTTTGGCAACCCAAAATCACCCTTCAGGCTATGGTTTGAGTAATGGCGACCCAGCCGTTACTATCAACAAAACCAGCGGCGATAGCGATAACAAATGGAGTGGTTATATCAATATTTTTGTACAAGCCGATACGGGTGTTTTAGGTTATTCTCCGCTTGGAGGTAGCGGCAATGGCGACGGAGTTGTCATTGATGCTTCGGCTTTTGGCGCAGGTGGCGGTTGTGGTAGTATTTCGCCTCAAGCACCTTATAATTTGGGACGTACATTGACACACGAGTTGGGTCACTACTTATTGCTCGACCACGTTTGGGGCGACAATGGTGGTTGCAATCAAGACGATGGCGTTAGTGATACGCCTAACTGTAGCGAACCCAATTATGGTTGTCCAAGTGTAGGTGCAAGCTCTTGCAATTCAGCAGATCTGCACATGAATTATATGGATTATACTAATGATGCTTGTATGTATATGTTTACGGCTGGACAAGCGACACGTATGGAAAACTTTGTTGCTTCTAGCCTTCAAAATGTAGCCAATAATGCAGCCAATGTTTGTGGAGGCGGAGGCGGAAACAATACACCAACTTGCTCTGACGGCATCCAAAATGGCAACGAAACAGGTGTTGATTGTGGTGGTTCTTGTTCACCTTGCCAAACAACACCAACTTGCTCTGATGGGATTCAAAATGGTAATGAAACGGGTGTTGATTGTGGTGGTTCCTGCCCTCCTTGTCAAGCAGCGACGGCCGATGCTGGCATCAACAGAATTATTCGTCCTGTAGGCGCACAAACAGGTGATACCTTTACACCAAGAGTTCGTTTCCGCAACTATGGAACTGAGAATTTGACGAGTGTGACCATAAAATATGGAATTGACGGCGCAACGAATTTGACCTATAATTGGACGGGGAGTCTAGCTCCAAACACCAATAAAGCCATAAACTTACCAGCAATGACAGTTGCTGGTGGCAGCCACACATTCACGGCGAAAACTACAAACCCAAATGGACTTTCTGACTCCAATACAGGTAACGATTCTAAGTCTTCTAGCTTTAGTATTCCAACAAATAACGGCCCTCAAACCATCAAGATTCAGGTTAAACCTGACGACTACGGAAGCGAAATCTACTGGGAGTTATTAGACGACAATTATGATGTGGTTACTTACGGTGGGCCTTATCAAGATGGTAGTACATCGGTTAAGACCAAGACCGTGACCATTGACGATAATGCTTGTTACACCTTTGTAATCTATGATGATTATGGCGATGGTATTTGTTGCGACTGGGGTAGTGGTTGGTATAGAATTTTAGACTCCAACAATAGTACGATTGTTTCATCAAATGGACAATATGGCTACTGGCAAGAAAAAGATTTTTGTCTTGGAAATGCTCGAAAAGGAGAAGCCATTACCACATCAGATGAAAAGCAGCGTGTGCGCTTTTCAGCAACTACAATCGCAAAATCAGGAACATTGGACGTTGCACTTTCTAGCAAAGCCAAACGCACTCCTCAAAACCTAACATACAAAGTTTTGGACACCAACGGAGCTGTAGTTTTTAGCCAAAAAGCAGGTTTATCAAAAGAGAAATCTTTGAACTTAAATCACCTGCCCAAAGGCACGTACTACCTACAACTCAACGATGGTCGCAAAACCCCAAAACAGCGATTTGAAATAGAGTAAGCTTCGCGTGTTCATGTGTTCGAGTATTCACGTATCCACGTTGTAATTGAACTTGAACACGTAGATACGTGAACACGTGAGCACCTCCTAAGAGAATGAATTAGAAACCTTATATATGGCAAGGGCTTCGGGTAAAGACTCGAAGCCCTTTTTTGTTTATAAGTTGTTCATCTACATATGACTGCATTTCATCGAAAAGAAGACTTAATAAAACGTTAAGGTTGCACATTTGTCCTCAAATAATAGCATCTTGAAGAACTAGAATCTTTTTACTAGCGTTAATAGAATATTATTTTTTACTAAAAACCACTACCCAAATGCAGAAATCAGGAATATTCTTTGGAGCAACTATTATTTTGACTGCTATATTGAGTACAACATTATCTTTTGTGCTATTTCAGCAGTTTTCAAAGCAACAAGAACGAAATACAGAAGAATTAAAATCTGCTCAATTTATCAATTATAAAGACAATTCTACCAATGTCAAACCCATTGCTTTTCCAGGCGATTTTGTGGCGACAGCCGACAAAGTAACTCCAGCAATTGTCAATGTTACCTCTTCTTCAGGAGGATTTCGAGGTTCTAATGGTTCAGGTGTTATCGTTTCTCGAAATGGTTATATCATTACCAATTATCATGTTATTGAAAATGGGACATCTTTTGATGTAACACTTAATGATAAGCGAGAATACACCGCACGAGTTGTAGGTTCTGACCCTACAACTGACTTAGCCTTATTAAAAATCAATGAATCAGGACTTCCAACTGTCGAGTTCGGAAATTCGGATTATGTCAATGTCGGCGAATGGGTAGTCGCTGTAGGCAATCCTTTTAATCTGGCATCAACTGTTACGGCGGGTATAGTAAGTGCAAAGGCTCGAAACATCAATATATTGGGAGGCGAGTATAGCATCGAAAGTTTTATTCAAACCGATGCAGTGGTCAATCCTGGAAATAGTGGCGGTGCTTTGGTCAATGCCAAAGGACAATTAGTAGGTATCAATTCGGCAATCCTAACCGAGACAGGAAGTTACGAAGGTTATTCCTTTGCCATTCCTGCCAACTTAGTCAAAAAAGTAATTGAAGATTTACGTGAATACGGCGAAGTTAAACGTGCCATTTTAGGCGTTGTGATTCGTGATGTGGACGACAACAGAGCTAACCAATTGGGCTTAAACAAAGTTTCGGGTGTTATCATCGAGCGAGTCAATTCAGGAAGTAGTGCGGCTGATGCAGGCTTGCGCCAAGGCGATGTGATTTTGAAAGTGAATGGTAAAGAAATTAGTTCTACACCAGAGTTGCAAGAACAAGTGGCGCGCTACCGCCCTGGCGATAGAATCAGTCTTGACTATATGCGAAATGGACGCTTGATACAAAAAGACAATATTCGACTCAAAGCACTGAGTGCAAATTAAAATGAGATTTCTAAAGATATTTCTAAGCCCTGAAAAACAATCGTTTTTCAGGGCTTTTGTTATTTAAGGAATCTAGCAATTTTAAAATATTAATAGTAAATTGTGAAAACAATAAAATCTATTCTAATTACCTCAAAATCATCAACCATGTCTGATAGTCAATTGAAAATATATGAAGACGAATATCAATTGGATATAGAAGTTTCTTGGTTTTCGGCTGGAGCTATATTTTTAGCTTTATTTTGTTTTGCTTGGATGTCATTTCTCTTCTTTTGGTACACTAATGTTGGAGGTGCACCTTGGATATTCTATGTTTTTCCTTTGATTCATGTCGCGGTAGGCGTAGGTTTATCTTATACAACTTTGTGTATGTTTTTTAATAAATCAACGGTTGCTGTCAATAATGATTATGTTTCTGTAAAACATGGGCCGATACCTTGGTGGCGTGGAAATGTACACTTAGCTTCAGAAGAGATTGAACAAGTTTATGTGAAAGAAAAGAAAAGTAGAAATGATAACTCAACTTCTTATACTTATGCTGTGATGGCAAAACTTTATGATGGTTCGAGCAAAGGATTACTAGATATTACGATGACTGATAGTCAAAAAGCCCTCGAATTAGAAAAACGTATTGAACAGTTTCTAGGTATTGAAGATGCTCCTGTAGCTGGTGAATTTGGAAAATCCAACGCCACTTACACCAATCCAACGAATGAACAAAGGGAACGAAAAAGAAGATTATATTCTAAAAATTATGAGTATATCAATAAAAAAATAGGAAGCCAGCTAACTTTTGATGACAATTCTTATGAGGTAGTACACGAAAATCAGTATGACTGGAAAAATGGTAATTCTGATAAACAATTGCAATTATTGGACTATTTGGACAATCAAATACTGCTTTATATCAAACAAAACAGAGGGATTTACAACCATTTTGTAGAAGAAAAAATGAGTTTAGGTCTTGCCCAAACTTTAAATTTTTCTAAGGATAATCCTCAATCAAAACTTTTGTACTCAGGAGAGGAATATATTTTGGAAGATTATGTTGAAGGAAAATCATTTTTAGGAAAAGAAACAAACGCTTTAGATACGCAACAGTGGCGTTACACTACTGCCAACAAAAAGAAGTATATTCGAGTTATCAATAATAATAATTTATTGACTTATTATGCTGGAAGTTTACCTCAAGAAAATAGGACTAGAGCAGATGATTTTTTCGATTTGAATCAACCAATACGAGAAAAAGAAATACGAAAAAATTGGGCAGATGAAGATTTTGTATAAATCTATTTTATAGCATTAACAACGCTTTCCGAATCAGAATCTATCGTTCCCAAAATACCACCCAATTTGTATTGGTCAAAACCCACAAAAAAGAGTCCTTTGTGATAAGCTCTACCAATGGAAGATTGTGGAATACCATCTTGATTGAGTAATACTTCTCCTTTTTCTATAAAATCTTCCACTTTAGCACGATAACCTGTTGCTAAAATCACAGCATCAAATGCTAGTTCTTCTTTATTTTTAAATAAGACACTATTTGCTGAAAATTGCTCAATATCAGGCAATACTTTTATTTTCCCAGCTTTGATGGCAGCTACTGTTCCAATATCAATGACGGGCGTTTTGCCAGTGGTGCGAAGCAACTCAGCGGGATGAAGGGATTCTGTTTGCAAACCATATTTTTCCAAATTTCCAATATAGAATTTCCGAACTACCGAGCCAATCCAATCGCCAATTCCAAAAGGAATTTTTGCCAATTGCTTCGCTGTAACTTGTACAGGACGACCATTCAAATCACGAGGCAAAACGCTCACAGGACTCCGAACCGAAAGATAGGTTTCGATATGGTGTTCTGATAAATCCAAAGCAATCTCGGCACCTGTATTTCCCATACCAATGACTAAGATTTTCTTGCCAAGAAAAGGTTGCGCATTTTTATAAAAACGACTGTGTAAAATATCGCCTTTAAAATTAGATTGCCCTTGCCAAGAAGGTGTGTAGGGAACTCGATTGATTCCCGTAGCGACGATGACATTTTGCGCCTCGAAGGTTTTTTTAGCGTCCACTACCCAATGGCCATTGGGCAGTTTACGGATACGTTTAACGGCCTGACCAAAAATTGGTTTTATATCAAAATGAGAAGCATAATTTTCTAAATATTCTACAAATTTCAATCTCGGAACATACAAAGGATAATCCTCAGGAAATGGCAAATGTGGCAAATGAGACCACTGCTTCACGGTATGCAAATGCAAACGCTCATAATGCTTGCGCCAAGCCGAACCCACTTGATTCGATTGTTCTATAATCTGAAAAGGAATGCTTTGTTGGCGCATTCGACCTGCTACTGCGAGTCCCGCAGGGCCAGCACCAATGATGAGATTTTGGGGCATGATAAAAAAAAGTCAGGCAATTATTGTAGCAAGGAGATGTTGAATGATATATTTTCGCCAAGCTATAAATGTATTTTTAGGGTTATTAGTTTCTCGAATAAAATCTCTGATTAGATTTCTCAAAGACTCTTTCAGTTTGAGAGGCTCATTTTGGTACTGAAATTTTCTATCGTTTATTTTTTCCATAAAATCATCCAAAACCGTTTTGCGTTTATCTCTTAAATCTTCTCTATCCAGTTTGCACAAGTCAACAGTATATTGCATTCTAGTATCAGTACTAGAAATACTTCCATCTTGTTGAAATTGGAGTGTTAGGTGAATATTTAGTTCAAATTCAGGGTGAATGAGTTGATTTAATTCAATGGAATTATAATTCTTTGCGAGCTTGTGTATATTAGAGGTGTCGGTAGGACAAGTAGCTTTAGCTCCTTTAATCCCAAAAGTGTTGTTTTTGGCTTTATTGCATTTAGGGCAAGCAAAAATGAGATTATCCCACGAATAAGCCAGCCACCAATAAGAATCTTTTGGACGAAAATGCTCAACATGAGATTCGGACGGAGCATATTCGCAAAAGGCACATTTGCCATAATACAAATCGTATAAGGCTTTTTTGATGTCTTTCATTTTGTAGCGACTATCATATTTTGAGCCTTTCAAGTATTGACTAGCCGCTATGTGTTCATTACGACGTTGATTGGTTAAGTTTGAATTGAGTGATGATGGAATGGCTGTCAAATCCTTCTTAATGCTTATCATTCTTTTGTTCTGATTCGTATTTTTCTAGTTCTTCGTTTATAATATTTAAAACTTCTTTTTCACTGATGGATACCTGAGTTTTAACTCGGTCAGCTACAGCTTTACGTATTTGTCCAGTAAGGTAGTCACCGCTTGTATCTAAGATATCTTTTGGATTATAAGCTTCATTACGAGCATCATCTAGACCAAATAAAAACGGAGCTGTTAAGATATTATTTGCCATCAGGCTGGAGATAGATTTATTCTCTACAGGTTCTGAAATATTGGTTTCTCCATCTTTTTTATATACTCTATAAAAAATAGCATCTTCAGAAGCTCCCAATATAACAATAGGACTATGTGTCGTGAAGATAAATTGAATATTAGGAAACCATTTGCGTAACTTCCCAACAATTGTTTTTTGCCATTTTGGATGCAAAAACAAGCCAATCTCATCTACCAAAACTACTCCATAAAAATCTTGAAGTACAGTGGCTTCAGGTTGTTTCTCTGAGAAACGTGCTAATAAATCACAGACCCAAATAATAACACTTTTATAGCCATCAGACAATTGGTTAAACTCTAATATAGTTCCACGTTCTGTAAAAGTAACTCCATCTGTTTCAACTTCTATTTCTATATTTTCATCTAAGATTTCTATGAGTAAGTCTTTAGCAGTAGCTAAACTTATAGAGTCAACTTCTGATTTGGATTCTTTATAATCTAGGTGTTGTAGCCATTTAACGGGGTTTTCCAAGTATTCTTCATGACTAAAAAGGGTTAAAAAACCATTTTTGTCTCGTTGGTCGGAGTCGTTACGGAAGCGATTGACTCCATACGCTAATAAATGCTCAAACCTTGTTTTTTGTTTTTCGGGATTGGTTTCGTACTGATACTTATTTTTTTGGCTATCAGTAGCAGACAAAGCTAATTTTTTTCTTGTATTTTGTTTGACAACATCTATGACTGTTCCAATATTTTGATTGCCTTGAGTTGCAAGTGTAATTGCTTGTAAAAGCAATGACTTACCATCTCCATTTTCTCCAAGAAAATAGATTTCTTTTTTATTAGAAAGATTATTAATTTTTATGTTGCCAATACTGAAGTAGTTTTGGAGGTCTAGGGAGGAGAGGAAGGTCGTTTCTTTAGTTTGTAGTTTTGAGGATTTACTTTGCCGTAAATCTCGTTCTACAAAATCAAGTAAAAGATGTATGTCTTGAATTTTTTTGAGGAGGATGGGTTTGATATTTCTTCGTGACCTAATAATATGAATATCAGGTAACTCTAGATAGTCTTTTTCAAGTGTAAAAAGAAGGCTTGTATAATTAGAGTTTATATAATGAGCTATATTAAAATCTTTTTTGCCCGAAAGAAAATATACAATATTTCTATTAATTCCTCTTTCTTCAGTATAAATTACATTTCTTCTTAATTTGTTTATTACCTCAGTATATTCTTTGGAAAATAGATATTTCACTACAGACAATGTATTGACTTGATTACTTATTTCTACTTCAATATCTATTTCATTGTCATTGTACCACTCATATGTAAAATTTTTAACAAAAAAAGAAAATAACTCATTATTTTTATTACTATTTAAGTTTGGATTGGTAAGTATTTTTTCAAGAAAATCTTCATGCGAATAGTTCTCAATATATGTTTCATATTTTTTTAATCCTGATAAAGAATTAAAATTATAAGGTTTATCCCAAAGACTATTAACTATTTCTTTAGTAAAAATTTGTTTTTGAAAGAGTTCTAGTAGAAATTCAGCATTGAATAACACTGTATTATCCTTATCCCTAAGTATCTTCAACAACAATTTATACGCCTTAAAATCCTTCGGATTATCAGGGTCAAAAACATATTTCTGTATATCTTCCATATCAATAGAATATTGTTGTGTCTCAATGTACTTTAAAATATGGTTCTTTTCAACCTAAGACAACACCTCGGCCTCTCGTACAATCAATTTCCTACGCTCAGGTCCTGTCGAAACCATTGTAATCGGTGTTTCTAGCAATTTTTCGAGTGTATGTACATAGTCTTGTGCCGTTTGAGGTAAGTTCTCGAATTGTGTGCTATCCTCCAAATCACGCATCCAACCTTTGTACGATTGATAGACAGGTGTTATTTCTACAGCGTCAATATCGTAGGGGAGAACATTGGTTTCTTGCCCTTCGTATTGGTAAGCGGTGCAGGCTTGAATTTCTTCAAATTTGTTGAGAATATCTATTTTGGTAATAACCAATTGAGTTACACCATTGAGCATGATGGTATATTGTAATTGTGGAATGTCAATCCAACCGCAGCGTCTTGGGCGACCTGTTGTCGCTCCAAATTCGCCCCCTTCTTGTCGGATAAATTCGCCCACCTCGTCGTCCAACTCTGTAGGGAATGGCCCTGCGCCTACGCGGGTACAATAGGCTTTGGTAATACCGATGACCTCACCAATTTTGCTAGGTGCAATTCCTAGTCCATTACATACACCAGCAGTTACGGTATTAGATGAAGTTACAAATGGATACGTTCCAAAATCAATATCCAACATCGAACCTTGTGCGCCTTCGGCCAATACTTTTTTGCCTTCATTAATCATTTGATTGACAAAATATTCGCCATCCACGTGTTGCAAAGAGCGCAGCAATTCTAGACTCGCAAACCACTTTTTCTCTTCACTTTCTAAATCAAAATCTACAGCAGGATATTGTTTGAGTAAGCCCAAGTGTTTGGTTTTGAGTGTATTATAACGCTCCATGAAGTCAGGACGCATACAGTCGCCTACTCGTAAACCATTACGACCAGTTTTGTCCATATAAGTAGGGCCAATGCCTTTGAGGGTCGAACCAATTTTGGCTTTACCTTTGGCAGCTTCAGAGGCTGCATCGAGGTAGCGATGCGTAGGAAGAATGAGATGAGCTTTGCGAGCGACCAACAAACGGTCTTCAAAAGAGACATTGGAAGCACGAAGAAGATTGATTTCTTTTTCAAGAGTGATGGGGTCAATTACGACACCATTGCCAATCAAATTAAGCAAACCTTCACGGAAAATGCCCGAGGGAACGGTGTGCAAAACATACTTGTTGCCATCAAATTTGAGGGTATGTCCAGCATTGGGGCCACCTTGAAATCGAGCTACTAAGTCGTAGTTATTTGCTAAGTAGTCAACTATTTTTCCTTTGCCTTCGTCGCCCCATTGTAAGCCTAAAATTACATCTACTGCCATTGGTATTTTCTTTTGTTATATATTAAAAATAAAAACCTGATAGTTTTGAGTAATCTATCAGGTTTTTAAAATCCCTTTTTTGGGTATAAATATTTATTTTTTTATAGTTCAATCTTAGGATTTATTAAAAAAATCAAATGCTTCATTGACATTTTTTGAAATTGAAAAATGCTCATCCAATTTAGTAATTTGGAGTAATTTTCCAACGTTTGCGGGTATGCCTGCCAACATTAGTTGGCAGCCTTCATCTTTAGCTTTATGAAAAGCACGAATTAAAAAATTGATGCCTACGCTATTGATGAGTTTAAGTCCCGACAAATCCAACACAAAATTATGAAATCCTGCCTTAATTTTTTTATCAATAGTTTGTAAAATTGTTCGGTTATTCAATTCATCTCTTAGGTTATGAATTTTGAGTACCTGAACCGAACCACGTTCTGCGACTTGATAGCTCATGGAATAATAGTGTTTTTGAGTTGACTTCTGAGAAGATGTTCAACTCAATAGTGTTTTAATGTAATCGGATTATAATTGAAATAACAAAAAACTTACCAAAAGCGGGAAATTTATTGCACAGCAAAAATATAAAAATATTTTATATTATAATAAAAAATATCTGTATTTTAACATTAGTAACGACGAAAAAATAAGGTGAACAAGTTAGAAATAGAGATTTTGTGCCAA
>JAHDEQ010000302.1 GCA_020628755.1 Saprospiraceae bacterium | reverse complement strand
CACATATTTTAGTTTGAACACATATATAAATCAAAAATAGCATCTAGGAAATTTTTACATTTTCCTCCTAGATGCTATTTTTGTTTTTAACGTTACTTATCCTCAAATTTTCATAAATGTTAGAACTCGCTGGAATTATCATATTGGGAATTTTTGCTCAATGGATTGCATGGCGCACCAAAGTCCCTGCAATTTTGCCGCTCATTATTATAGGTTTATTTTTTGGCCCTATTTCTACCTTGTTTTCGCATGGTGGCGAAAAATGGATCGAGCCCATTTGGAATGGTCATCACGGTCTTTTTCCAGGCCAATCCTTATTCTATTTTGTATCGCTTTCTATCGGAATCATCCTTTTTGAAGGAGGGTTGACCCTAAAACAAACCGAAATACGGGGAGTCGAACGAGCTATTCTGAATTTGATTTCTATTGGTTCTGTAGTCACTTTCTTTGGGGCTGGTATTGCGGCGCATTTTATCATGAATTTGTCTTGGCCCATTTCTTTCTTGTTTGCAGGTCTGATAATTGTAACTGGTCCAACGGTAATTGCACCAATCTTACAGAATGTTCCGCTGAATCGGAACATTGCCACCGTACTCAAATGGGAGGGGATTCTCATTGATCCGATCGGAGCCTTAGTTGCAGTCTTGGTATATGAGTTTATTTCAACGGGGGCAGGAAGTGATTTTACCTTGCACGCCCTACAATCTTTTGCAAAGATTTTAGTAATTGGTAGTTGTTTGGGTTTCGCCTCGGCTTACTTATTGTATTTTTTAATCAAGCAAAAGCTGATACCACACTACTTACTCAATGTTTTTGCGCTTGCATTGGTCTTGGGGGTTTTTGTAGCCTCCGATCTTTTGGCACACGAATCAGGTCTTTTGGCAGTAGTAGTTATGGGAATGGTTTTAGGAAATTTGGATGTAGAAGAAATGAAAGAAATCCTTCATTTCAAAGAAGCCTTGAGTATTTTATTAATCTCGGTGCTCTTTATCCTGCTCTCAGCCAATATGGATATTGACCACCTGATGTTGCTCCTCGATTGGAGAGTAGGTGTTTTGTTTTTAGTTATTATCTTGATTTTACGACCATTGGGTGTTTTCCTGAGTACCACTTCTTCTGAACTGACCCAAAATGAAAAACTCTTTATTTCATGGGTTGGACCTCGTGGTATTGTTGCGGCAGGTATTGCCTCCTTATTTGGTTTGCGCTTGGTTGATAAAAACATTCCAGATGCGGAGTATATAACACCATTAGTATTTATGGTTGTATTAGGAACCGTCTTGCTCAATGCAACCACAGCGCGCTTGATGGCACGCGCACTAGGCGTGATACAAGACAAGTCAAATGGTATTTTGATTGTAGGTATCAACGCAGTAAGTAAGTTGATAGCAGGTTATTTACAAGACCACAACCGCCACGTAATATTGGTAGATAATAACGATAAGAATGTCAAAAAAGCACAAAACGAAGGACTCAAAGCCGTCAAAGCCAATATTTATGAAGACGATTTTCAAAGTAATTTTGACTTTATAGACATGGGTTATCTAATGGCAATGACAAGTAGTGCAGAGGTGAACAAGTTTGCGGTACAAAAATTTAGAGCAAGTTTTGGCGAAGAAGGTACTTTCCGCTTGATAAGCGGAAATGAACTGAAAAAAAGAGAAGCTCCCAAAGAAGGCTTATTTTCAAAAGTTGATGACTATATTAATGTAGGTGAAGTGGTTCGAGATTTTCCACAGTTTCACGAAATCAAAATTGAATCAGCCGAGCATTTTCATAACCTCATTGCTAAGATTAATAAGTTGGTCAAGAGTGTTCCGTTTTTACTCAAAGATGAAAACGGAATATTAAATATTATTCCTTCTAATGCAGAAGAAATTGAAGTAAAAGCAGGTTCAACCTTAATCTATATTGGACAAGAATTTTCGGAAGAAAAAGAATAGATAAGTACAGTTATAGTGAAAAACAAAAAAGCACATCTAATTTAGATGTGCTTTTTTGTTTTTAGAGAATTGATGCTTTGAGAGGAAGTTGATAAACAATCTCACTCCGACTCACTCGATGTTTGGTCATACCCAATTTATGTAAAACCATCTCAGCAGCATGATTGTCGAGATAACAAGAAGCAAAAACTACTTCCACATTTAGCGTCTCGAAGGCAAATTGAGTAACCGCCTTGGCCGCCTCTGTCGCCAAGCCTTGATTCCAGAAGGACTCCCCAATCCAAAAGCCAAGTTGAACTTTCTTTTTGGTTGGGTCAAAAAAATGGAGGCTAATTTCACCAATCAATTCTTTCTCTTCCTTGCTTTCAATCGCAAAAACATAACGACTCTTATTTTCAAATCCCTTCACGACGTAAGCAATTCTCAAGACAGCATCCGCCTCCCCATAAGGAAACGGAAAATTATCAAAATGTCTCGTCACCTTTTCATTATTGGCATACTTTACCAACGCCGCCACATCATCACGTCGGATTTTGCGCAGCAAAAGACGAGTCGTTTCTATTTGAGGAAATAAATCCATAATTTTCACCACGAAGTTTCACAGAGTAACACTTTGATATTCAATATCCCTTTTCAATATTTATTATTCTCAACCTCTCTCTAAAGTCCCTTGAATCACACCATAAGGGTCATCAGTAACAACAAAAACTTCGTTCTGATTTTCCATACCAAATGGCGAAAGATTAACCCAAAGATGATGCTTATTCGGCATATCTAAATCAATTTTTTGAACTTGAGGAACATCATTTAACACTCGTTTGCCCATATCATATAGTGTATGTTGAACCGACAAACTTTTATGATTGGCAAAAGTTTCAAGCATCGCAGCTTGCGTTTTTGCTCTAGCAGCATCAAAGTCAATATCAGTTGCATTATAATCCCACCAAGCCGTCAAACTCGTTGCAAAAACACGATCATCCGTATCTTTTAATGTTGTAAAAGCATCTCTTCTAAAATTAGAAAAACCAGAGTCTGTCGTTTTCAAAATCAACAAATCGCTTATTCCTGATTTAACAGTCGTACCCGAAGCATCTTTTACAATTTTAGCATTCCAACGCTCATTGCCAGCACGCTGATAAGCGTGCGGATGCGCTTTGCCATTGGCAGGAATGGCAGCCCATTGTTTTTGAGACAACTCAATTGTTATCTTATGAATTTGTGGGTTATTATCCGCAAAATGCTTCGCTAAATACAAACCAAATTCTTCAATCGAACCTGTCAAATGGTCTTTTGCCAAAGCAAAAACCGTATTTTTTTGAGTGTCTGTGGGCAAGACATTCGTATTATCGCCTTTGGTATGCACTTCTTCAAATTCCCCTTCAAAAAGAGTTTGAACTTCAACTTCTTTTATTTCATGCCAGTCGTCGTGTCGGATAACTTTCATCACCCGAACGGCAGATTTTCCGTAACTCGTACTTGATAATTTTATGCTCATTTTTTGTGTTTTCTAAATTTCAAAATCCACAATTTCAGGAAAAAAGATAAGTTTGCATAAAATATTAGGAAATATTTTATACTTTGCTTGGCTTTTCAGCGATTCTCGTTTTAGAAAAATTTATGACATAGTCATTCCTTTGGGGCATGTCGAAAAAAGCAATTTCCAAAATTTTGACCGCCCGCAGGGAGAATTTTTAAAATTTTGGAGCAATAGCGGAGAAACTTTAAAAATCTAGGTCAAAAGTTTTGAGAAATATGCGATTCGACTAGATTTTTGGTTCTTTTCATCAATGGAAAAGAACAAAGTCATATATAGAATCTAAAGCGAGAATCGTTAT
>JAHDEQ010000047.1:12099-23285 GCA_020628755.1 Saprospiraceae bacterium | reverse complement strand
TTTATTTTACACTGCGAAGCTCTCGCCGCAGCCGCATTCGCGGGCAGCGTTGGGGTTGTTGAAGTAGAAGCCTTTTCCGTTCAAACCGCCTGAAAATTCGAGGGTGGTATTGCAGAGGTAAAGGAAACTTTTGAGGTCGGTGACGATTTTTACGCCTTTGTCTTCAAATATTTGGTCATTGGGTTGCTCTTCGTTGTCGAAGTCCATTTGGTAGGACAAACCCGAACAGCCTCCACTCGTGACCGATACTCGAATGAAGTAATCTTTTCCAATAGTTTCGTCAGAACGAAGCATCTCGATTCGCTCTTTTGCACTTTCAGCTACGAATAACATAAAATACGTGTTTGTGCCTGTCTAACAACAGGTAGATGTCAAAGTATTCACGTGTTCATGTTCCAACATTACGTGGATACTTGAACACGTGGATACATTTGCACTTTTAGTGATGTTCGTTCATTACGACAGTAACTTCCAAGCCATTTTTTTCTTGGTAGTCTTTGATTGCGCTTTTGATAGCGTCTTCTGCCAAAACAGAACAGTGAATTTTTACAGGTGGCAAAGCCAATTCTTCTACAAGTGCCATATTATCAATGGCTAAGGCTTCATCTACAGATTTTCCTTTGAGCCACTCTGTAGCGAGTGATGACGAGGCGATAGCCGAGCCACAGCCAAAGGTTTTGAATTTTGCATCTTCAATCAAACCTTCTTCATTTACCTGAATTTGCAAACGCATTACATCACCACATTCAGGTGCACCTACCAAACCTGTTCCTACTTTTTTGTCAGATTTGTCTAACGTTCCTACATTACGAGGATTCTTAAAATGGTCTAATAATTTATCTGAATATGCCATATCTTATTGATTTTATATTTTCGAATTAAGTTAATGATTTTTGATAAAATCATCTAGTGAGCTGACCATTCGATAGATTCGAGGTCAATCCCTTCTTTATACATTTCCCAAATTGGGCTAAGGTCACGCATGTGGGTCACTCCTTTTTGAAGTGCCTCTATTGCATAATCTACATCTTCTTCTTTTGTAAAACGACCTAAACTAAATCGAATCGAAGAATGTGCCAAATCATCTCCCAAACCTAATGCTATCAAAACATAAGAAGGTTCTAAGGAAGCCGACGTACAAGCAGAGCCAGACGAAACGGCCATATTTTGGTTGAAAGTCATCATCAAACCTTCGCCTTCTACGTGTTTGAACGAAAGGTTGGTAACATGAGGCATACGATGCTCAACGCTACCATTAATATACACTTCTTCGAGACTAGAAACAAGTGAATTTTCAAGTTTATCACGTAATTTGCTTAGACGAGCCATATCTTGATCCATTTCTTTGGCTGCGATTTCGGCAGCCTTGCCGAAACCAACGATGCCAGGAACATTTAAAGTTCCCGAACGCATACCACGTTCATGTCCGCCGCCGTCCATTTGTGCCGTTACTTTTACACGTGGTTTTTTACGATTGACAAATAAAGCTCCTACTCCTTTAGGGCCATACATTTTATGTGCTGTAAAAGCCATCAAATGTACTCCAACTGCTTTAGGGTCAACTGGAATTTTACCGACAACCTGCGTGGCATCACTCATAAACAAAACGCCGTGTTTTTCGCAAATCGCACCAATTTCTTTCATGGGTTGAATAACACCTGTTTCGTTATTTGCCCACATGATAGATACTAATATAGTATTGTCTTTAATTGCTGCCTCTAAATCGGCTAGATTGACTAAGCCTTCTCGGTCAACATCTAAATAAGTGACTTCGCCACCCATTTTTTCAACTTTCTTGCAAGCATCCAAAACGGCTTTATGCTCTGTTTTTAGGGTAATAATGTGATTGCCTTTGCGGGCATACATTTCAAAAACACCTTTGATGGCTAAATTGTCGGCCTCGGTTGCACCAGAAGTAAAAATAATTTCCTTGGAGTCAACCTTGATAAGGTTGGCAATTTGCTCACGAGCATAATCAACTGCTTCTTCGGCTTTCCAGCCAAAAGGGTGATTTCGGCTTGCTGCATTTCCAGGGTTCTCATAGAAAAAAGGCAACATCGCATCTACCACTCTTGGGTCAGTTGGTGTCGTTGCATTATTATCCAGATATATTAATCTGTCTTTACTCATTATCTTGTATTTATTTAGATTTAATCTAATTAACAGTGATTCCTGTACAAAGGTAACGCTTTTTGCTTTAAAAAAGTTGAATAAGCCTACAAAAAAAGCCCCTTCACATTTGAAGGGGCTTGAGAAGGTTTTTAACCTTCAATCATACTAACCCAATTTTGATATCAAAATATATTCTTGACGGTTGATGAGATTGCCTCAAAAACTTAATTTTATAATTTAACGATTAAGAAACATTGTTTCTTAATAGATGTTTTATGTGGATTATAATTTAAAAGAAGATATAGCGGAAAACTAGGTTTATAGGAGATATTTGGATATGTTAATTGTAGATTGTTTTCCTTTCAATTTATGTATAAACGTATATGATTTTTAATACGCTGTTTAAAAGTAAAGATTTTTTTCAAAAAAATCCCAAAACATAGAAAAAAACCTTTTTTCTATGCTTTGGGAGCATTTTTATAAAAGCGAGTCCTTACTTATTTTGTCATCTATTTTACCTTTTACAATTAATTATTAGAAGATTCTGTATCACCAGGTATAGCAGTATCAGGTTCGTTAGGATTAGCAGCATCATCTAAGTGTGCATCGCTATTTTTGTCTCTTACAACTTCAAAGTCTTCATAGCCTTTGCGAACACATTTGACTTCCCAGTCAAAAGCAAAGTTGCCACTGCCTCTTTTTAGTTCTACTACTTTAAAGCCAGTTGCTGTTTTTTCAGTTACGGCCAAACCATAAGTATCAGAATCGAGAGGCGTAACAGATACCGTCATTGAAGCAGGATTGGCAAGTAGTGCAAAATGCTCAGGAAAGGCGATAAATGCTTCTCCATTGACTAATTGTGCTGTACCTCTATTATAGGTAGCTACTTCTGGACCTTCCACACAGGCATACCAAATGTGTTTATCAGGTTGAGTAGGATGATCAACTCTAAAACTTTTGACATCGCCAAAAACAATACCGTCTCCGTTGACATTTACATAGGCACCTGCTTGTGCAGTATTACTGGCATCAATTACTGCTAAGTAGCCATGATCAACATTAGCACCCAATGAAGAAAAACGAACATTATCATTTCCATTGGGACCTTTGGTTTCAATGCGGCCAGCATTGGAAGACGAAGAATAAGCGGCTACTCTTACACTGCCGTCTGCATTATAGACACCAAAATAACCGCTATCGTTATCACCCGATATGGTTGTTAGTCGAAAGTTGGCATTTCCATTTGTACCATTTAGGCCTAAAAAACCATAGCTCGTAGAAGTGACTTGCATATCAATTTTTGCTACATTGCTTGCATCATTGATGTAAAAACGGCGCAAGCCATCATCAAAAACATAAGTTTCGTCTGTTTGAGAGCCATTTCTTCTAAAAACGAGTTGGCCTAAATCATTGGCATCTATATTAAACAACTCATTGCCTTCTTGTAACTGTATATCGGAAAAAGAAGGATCGGCTCGCAATTGTGCTTGTTGATTTTTATTTTTTTCCTGTGCCGATAAAGGAAAAACGATAAGAAGTATAAAAATAATGGATAATATATTTTTCATAATATTTAGAGTTTTGATTTTTTGAAATTAGTTTTGTTCGGTGTCCGTACCAATGGACTCTCCTTCCCCTTCTTTAACAATAATAGGAAGAGGCATACTGGATGTTTTATCTCGTATTACTTGAAAGTTTTCATAGCCTTTACGTACACATTTGACTTCCCAGTCAAATGTAAAGTTGCCCAATCCACTTTTCAACTCTTCTACTATAAATCCATTGTTTGTTTTTTCAACCACAGCTAAACCGTAGGTGTCCCAATGATGGGGAGTCAACATAATTGTCATCGTTTGGGTATTGCTGATCAGTTGAAATTCATTTGAAAAATTGACAAGGGCTTGTCCATTCACTAACTGTGCTGTTCCTCTTTCATAAGCAGCTACTTCTGGGCCTTCGACACAAGCATACCAGATATGCTTGTCGGGTTGGGTCGGATGGTCAGTTCTAAAAGATTTGGTATCGCCAAAAACAACTCCATCTCCATTAGCATCAACATAAAAACCTGCTTGGTTTGTACCACTTCCATCTAAAACATCTAGGAAACCATTGTCGATTTGACCACTTAAAAAAGTTGCTCGAACATTACTAGAACCGTTGGGAGATAAAGTTCTTATATATCCATTATCATTTGAGGCAGCATACATTTCTACTTTGTTTTCATTAGCTGGATTGCGCACACCAAAAAAGGCTCTATCTTCTGCACCTGAGACAAAAGTCAATCGCACATTATCACTGGCATTGTTGCCTATTGTTTTGACAAAAGGCACGCCTGTAGAATTGACTTGAGCCTTTAATCGCTCGCCTGAGTCATTGCTCAAATAAAAATTTCGACTGCCATCATCAAAAATAGTAGAATTATCACACAATGTTCCATTTCTACGCAATGCCAATTGTCCATTATCATTGGCATCAAAGAAAAATAGTTCATTTCCTTCTTGCAATTGTACATGAGCCATGTCAGCACATGGCCCTGGACCAGTACCAAATAAAGGTGAATTGTTGACCAATTCTATACAAGCTCGGCTATTGGTACAAAGTGTAGGATCAATTGATGTACCCCTAGGATTCAGCGTAACAGTAACACTACCATTGGCAATCCAGGAGTTGTAATCAGAAGCTGTTATTGTAAAACAAACGCGCGCAGGTATATCACAATCAAGACTAGGTGTCGTTTGGCCAAGTGTATTGCCATTTTCATCAACCACATCAAATTGTTCTGTAGTTCCATTATGATCGCCATAATAATTGATACAAAGCTGGGGACTTGCTCCACTTGCACTGGCAGAGTTGAAACTACCACTTACTGTAAGAATGGTAGTATTGCCTGGCCCACTTGAAGTATTGGCATTATAATAAGAGCAATCTTGATAGACTTCACAACCTGTACAATTGATGGGTTCTCGAAATTCTGCAAACTGACAAGCAGCTCGCTCAAATATGTACTCATTGTGTGCTTCATCAGAATTGCCAATTGCTGAACCTGTAGGGTCACTATTGTAATCGACATTAGGATTTGACCAATGACTAACTCTAGTACAATTCACTCCCCAACTAGAACATTGGTCATTATAAGCCATCACGGTACGCCATCGCTCAGAAGTACCTCCAGTTTGTGCGCCTGGATTGACCCAGCCCCAAACCCAATCGCAAGCGGTAGATGGTGTTGAAGAATAGGCAAAACGATCGTGTCGAAATCCCAAATTATGTCCTACTTCATGTGCCAAGCTCTTGTTGGTCGTCATGCAATTATCAGATACTACACTAAAAGCAGATTGAGATTCGTATTGGATATTGTTGACATTAACATTGCCCAATCCACAACCTCCCGATCCCAAAACCATTGCAACAGCATCGGCATAATACGTTTCTCGCAAATCCTGTACGTTATCAATATTACCATCTGTACCATCTTCGAGAGCATCAAGGTCTGTAGAAAAATCCCCAGACTCGGTATAACTGACTAGCGCTGAATGTGCTAAAGCAAAAGAATGTGAAACATTGCTATTGTTGTTGATGAGGTTCATTTCAGATACAGCCGAAGCAATTGCAGCATCTGCTGCAGCATTTGTCCCACCCAAATTGGTACGAGCTGCTGCAGTATAAACCACCAACAAGTCAATAGTTTGTGCAGTACAAGTACTGGTGGACAAACAAACATCGGCAACTGAAGAACGTTCTATATTAGAATCTTCGTCCTCTTTGGTATTTTCGCCTTCTTCGTATTCGATATGTGCATGTGTACATTCTTCATCTATTGGTGTATAATCAAGTTGTTGCACTTCGAGTCTTCCTGCATTGGGTTTAATGATGAATAAATCTCCATTTTGGGTTTCAATTTTGCCCCAATAGGCATCTTCTTTTTGTGAAATAATGACTGAACTGTGGACTTGATTTGCAATTTTACCGACCCAGCTAATAGCTCCATTGGGATGTCTATCCACAAAAGACCGATTAGCATTAAATTGGGTATCGTCAAATAAAGTGAGTGTTAACTTTTGTTGCTCAAAAAGGGTAGAACGCAGATCCAAATCGGCCGTGCGTGTGACGGGATGCTCTTGCTGCGCATACGCAGCTCCTGTAGCTAGAAAAAAGAGTAAAATGAAGTTCACTCTAATCCTAACACGGAGGATTGTTTTCAATTTCATAAGATTTAGAGGTTTAAAAAATGAAAAAAAATCCACCCAAAAAATAGTGTTATTTTCGTATTGAATTCAAGACCTTTAATAATCTTTCTTAGAAACATTGCTGCATAACTTAGACATATTTTATACTGACATTTCAGTATAAAATTATAACTATTAAGAAAGTCATTGACCAAGAACGTAAGTCAATAACACGATGGTTTTTTAGCTATACGCTAAAAGAATTTCAAATGAGAATGAAAGAATAATGGAAAGTAAATGAAAATCTTATTTACGGTGCAAAACAAGATATAGGTTAAATCTAATTTTCAACTATTTTCATTCCTATCTGATTTTTTGGGTGTCGTATTTAACTGAGTTTCAACAGAAAAAACTGTTGCTAAGATAGTAAAAAACTATTATATCAAAAAAAAATGACATCTTTTATGGATGCATCCTAAATTATCACATAATCAATATTTTTATCTATTCACCCCAGAGTTTACAAAGTAATCATAGAGATAGTGGAGCGACAACTTGAGATGCACCTTCTTTTATAGTTTAACTAATTTGTAGGTAAAATTATTGAAATCTATTTCTATTTGGACATGGTATATGCCGCTTTGCCAATTTTCAATATCAAAAAAAGAATGATTAGATACTTGTTCTTGTTCCAATACCTTTTGTCCCAATGTGTCATAAATTCTAATTGATTGCAAAGTCTTATCATTAGGAACTTCAATTTGAAAATAAGACGAAGTAGGATTAGGATAAAGTCGAATTTTATCTTTCAAGAAAGTATGTACTGATACTGGTAAAAAACAATTGATTCCTTCAAAAGAATCATCGTATAAATCTTGAACGATTCCTATATTTTCTTGCATCAAATCGACTTTCTCCAAGTGAAAAAGGCTCGTATCTTGATGAAAAATATGCGCAGTCCGCAAAGTTAGCGTTTCATCAGCCTCCAAACGAGGCTGATAGATACTGCCAATGGGTTGGAATGAAACATTTCCTACACCAACAGAGTACATGCTCCATTCCTCTTCATTTAAAGGGTTACCTGAAAAAAGAAAGTTCGTCTGTTCATATGATGTATCATCTGAAGGATAGCCTAAAATCCCATCATTATACATTGGCCTTCCATCTCGCCATCTTCCTGCTAGGTAATTATAAAATTCCATACCACTTGAAGCTTGTTGAAAATGAGGTAGTACCAAACCAACATCACTTACATAAAATCCTATAAGACTATGCAAGTTTTTGTTCAAAAACGTAAGGGATTGCATCGGTGGATGCGCTCCAAAATTGTGGTTGTTCTCACAATCATTATTTAATGAAGCATCACCATCTATAGCGTTTGCATTATAAGCAAAAAAAGAATTTTGGCTGGGAGTACAACCTACATAATCATCAGTGAAGCACCCCAAATCATAGTCCATAAAAACACCTGTGTATATAGAGTCAATTGGAGCTTGACTTCTGTTGATGATTTTATATTCTACAAAAATGGTGTTTTCTAAAACGGGCATTTGCTCACAAGCAAGCGACCAATGCAGTTGTTGTACTTCCACACTGAGTGGTGAACCGTTTGATTGGGCATGTACTCCTGCAATATCATTCATTACATTCCAAGCCATGAGGTCAGGAATTAATTGAGGATTTTCAGGTAGAGGAATAGGATATTCGCCTAAATGTGGTTCATAAAATCCATTTTTGTTTTGGTCGAAGAAAGGAGCTAAATCAACATTATCTTTAGGAAAGTTAAATCCATTGTATTGATAAAAATAACTGAATAACTTTTGGTGTGCTGGCCATGCAAAAATACGTTCTATGGGATTGTTGACAATCCCATCCGCTTCAAAATCTTGGCGATGGGCTTCTATTTCTTCTTTTGTAACAACCCAAACTTTATCGTATTTGATACAATAATCATTGTCAACACTTGCGGTATTAGCCTTGATAGGTCCAGCGAAAAAATCTCTATATCCCGAATAAGCGCCCCATGTTTGAGCTGCCAAAAGTAAATCTCCTTCAGGAGAAAGCCCGCCAATCCATAAGCCTCCAACAAAACTAAGACTGATCCATTCCTCATTTTGTCTTACTTGTAGGTTTTCCAAAAACAAAGAACCGTCATTGGAGATGTTTGTTCTAAATTTTGAAGTTTCAAAAGGTGTAAGTGTTTCAAGTGCATGGGGACAATCTTGGCCATAAGAGGAAATAAAAAATAGGCTTAGTAAGGAGCATAAAATTAGGTTTTGCATAGCTTTTGTGTTGTCCTAATCCAAAGTCGAATCGGAAATCCAACCAGAATTATTTTGTTGGAGGCGTTCTTGCTCTCGTTGTTGGCGAGTCTTCTCAAAGGCATCTCTTGGTAGGAAATGAGGTCGAGCGGCACGCTCTGGCTCATTGGCAAAGGGAGCGTAGTTGGCTTCTTCTTCCTCTTCCAGTTCCAATTCTTCTTTGTAAAAATAAGCGGTAAAAATTCCAACAAATGCTCCATACAAGTGACTCTCCCAAGAAATACCTTCTTGGTCGGGCAGTATGCCCGCAAAGTAACCACTATACATCACCGTAACTATCAAAGCCAAAATGATGGAGCGTAAGCTGCGTCTAAATATTCCCATCCAAAAGACAAAAGCAACCAGTCCATACACAACTCCACTCGCTCCAATGTGATAAGAACGTGGTTCGTCAAAATTAGCCAATGCCCACACTACAAATCCTGTCAAAAAATAAATAAGTATAAAACTTCGTAGAGCAACTCGTTTATAAAAATAGAATATAATACCTCCCAACATCAACATCGGAATCGAGTTGGACAGCAAGTGTGGAAAGCCCGAATGTATAAGTGGTGCAAATAAAATACCTTTTAATCCTTCTACACTTCTCGGAAAAACACCCAAAAATCCCCACCGATCACCCAATGCCAATTGCACTAAGTGCAAGAGCCAGAGCAAGCCCACAAACAAGAGTGGGAATTTAATGATTTCTAGTAATTTGGGTTGTTTCATTTCTAAGTGTTCACGTGTTCGAGTGTTCAGGTGTTCACGTTATGTATGACTTGAATACGTGAACACATGAATACTCCAACACCTTAATTTATCCTAATACTTCTACAATTTCGAGCAACATGGGGTTCATTTCTTGATGATGTTTGATGGCTTTCTCAAATGGCGTATATGAAATATCACGGTGCAATGTACCAATCATCACGCCTTTTTTACCATCTAGGAGGGCTTTGACGGCTTCCATGCCCATACGGCTGGCACGGACACGTTCCATTGCGGTTGGGCGACCTCCACGCTGAACATGCCCCAAAATAGACACTCGAATATCGTAGTAGTCCATTTGTTTTTTGACGGCTTCTGCTATTTCAAAAGCTCCTCCTGCATCATCACCTTCTGCTACGATAACAATACTAGAGGTTTTCTTGTTGTAAAAATTTTCTTTGAGCGATGCTACCAAAGCATCAATATTGGTTTTGGTTTCAGGCACTAGGACAGCTTCTGCACCTGAGGCAATTCCACTACGCAAGGCAATAAAACCTGCATCACGCCCCATCACTTCTATAAAAAATAGTCGGTTGTGGGCATTGGCGGTATCTTTGATATTGTCAATGGCATTCATGGCGGTATTGATAGCCGTATCATAACCAATCGTAAAATCTGTACCATACAAATCATTATCAATCGTACCGGGGCAACCAACAATGGCAATATCTGGGTACTCGTTCATAAAAACCGAAGCTCCTGTAAACGTTCCATCGCCGCCAATCGCTACAATTCCTTCAATTCCTTCGGCTTTTAGATTTTCATAAGCTTGTTTGCGTCCAGCTTCGGTACGGAAGCGGTCTGAACGTGCCGATTGGAGTATGGTTCCTCCTTGTTGTATTATCCCACTTACCGAATGGGCATTCATCGCAATAAAATCACGTTCAATCATTCCTTCATAACCTCGTTTGATACCAACGACTTCGAGCCCTTTGTGCAAACCTGTACGAACGACTGCTCTGAGGCAAGCATTCATCCCTGGCGCGTCACCTCCTGAAGTAAATACAGCTATTTTTTTCATAAAATATTGTGTTTGTGTCTGTCTGACGACAGGTGGATGTTCTATGTTTTTACGTGTATGCGTATCACATAAACACGTTAACACCTAGATACTAAAAGAGTTTCTCTGCTCCTTGAAAAGGTGTGAGCTTTCCAGCTAACACCGCTTGTTCGATTTCTTTAAGTTTTGTTTGAATATCTGGATTATTATAAAATTGCTTTTTCAAATGGGATTCGATGGTTTCGTAAAGCCAATATTTGGATTGTGCATTTCTATTTTGGTCAAAGTATTGATTTTCTTTGGTAAATAAAAAATAGGATTGTATGCTTTCCCAAATTTTGGTAATTCCTTCTCCTTGTAAGGCCGAACAAGTGGCAACTTTGGGTTGCCACTGGCTTTGCTTTGGTGGATATAAATGAAGGGCATTTTTATAATCTCGTGCCGTTCGTTTGACAAGACTTTGGCGTTCGCCGTCGGCTTTGTTGACGATGACCAAATCTGCCATTTCAACAATACCACGCTTGATGCCTTGCAATTCGTCGCCTCCTCCTGGCGCAATGAGTAGCAAAAATACATCAACCATCGAATGCATGGCGATTTCGGATTGTCCTACCCCAACGGTCTCTATTATTATAGTATCAAAACCTGCTGCTTCGCATAAAATAATGGATTCTCTTGTTTTTCGAGCCACACCGCCTAGCGAATCGCCTGCGGGCGAAGGTCGTATAAAAGCATTTTCGGTGCTCGATAGTTTTTCCATTCGGGTTTTATCACCTAGAATGCTTCCTTTGCTAATTTGGCTGCTTGGGTCAATGGCCAGCGCTGCGACTTTTCTTT
>JAHDEQ010000047.1:0-11999 GCA_020628755.1 Saprospiraceae bacterium | reverse complement strand
ATAGCCTGAGCAGCCTTCTCGTTTAGGAGAGAAGGTTGCTGAACGCCTTTGACGACCTGTGGACTTGTATTTAGGGGCTTTTTTTTAGCCATTTTTTGAAAAAACAGAAATTAACACTTTTTAAAGTCAATATTTAACAATATATAAAAAACTGAATTTCAGCACTATTATTTTAATATACTTTAACATTTAAGGTCGTTCTAGGAACATCCAAGTTAAAGTCTATTAAGAAGCCTAAACTTAACAGATTCTTAGCAATAAGTACTACAAATATTGAATATTTTTAGCACATGCTATTTTAGAAGGTGGTTGCCAGTTTTTGCTTAATTTTATTAAGTAATTACGACTCTCTCTTACAAATTCGGCAACCACCTATTTTGCTTTTTTGCAAAAAGAGCCATACTTTTGCGGCAAATTTTAGCGTCTAACCAAACCAAATGTCTCCTGTACTTATTTTGTGATTTCCAATAACACGCTAATAATCAAACACTTAAAGAAAGCGATAAGTTTTCTTTAACAAGTTTTTGCAAGAATTTAAGACCCCTTATTCGCAGCAAAAGTCTAATGAGTACGTTTAATAGGCGAAGTTTTTGATATAAATTCTATTTTAATTTGAAATAATACAAATTTTGAAAAATCAGCGAAAGCATTAAAACCAACTCAAAATAAATTACTGGTTTTTGATTTCGCAAAAACTATTAAAACCGTTAATTATGAAAAAATTATCATTGTTTAGATTTTTATTTTTCCTCAGTATTGCTGTTTTCTTGATGCCAGCTTGTGGCGAAGATGATGGCTTAGGAGGCGGTACTGGTGGTAGTGGTAGTACGACTGCACCTTTTGTTGATTTGTTGGACGATATTGATTTGGTAAGTACCGAAGCTACTGTTGCACCAGGTGCTACTTTTACAGTACGTTTGCAAGCCTTGCCTGGTGAGGCTGATTTGCAAAGTTTGACTATCTATGAAGATGGATTTCAGTTGGAAGCATCTAGAATTGCAATTGCAGGACTATCGGCAACCAACAATCCGCAGTTGGTTACTGGTGACGATGTAAGTGGATTTACTTGGGATATTACGATAACTGCGCAAGCCGAAATGAGCACTTTAGTTTATGAATTTGAAGTTACAGATGTAAATACGGTATCAACTACTTCTTCTGTAAACATTTCTACAGAGTCAATTGCTTCGGGGCCAGTTGAGATTTCATTTAACAATCCTACTGACCCAATCATCACAGTTGAAGGTTCATTGATTCCTGTTGATTTGAGTATTGATGCAGGTGGCAATTTATTGTCAACAATTGCAGTATATGAAGATGGTACTTTGATTGATAATGTAGCCGACTTACGCTATAAAGAAGTTACTACTGAATTTAGCACGAATCCTCAGCCATTTGCTGACGAAGACAAGGCTGGTTTTGAAGGTAAAATATATGTACGTGCAGGAGCAGGTACACATAACTTGACTTTTGAAGTAACGACTGAAGCTGGTGAGACTTTTTCTTCTGTGATAGGTTATGAATCAGATATGACTGTTTCAGGCACACCACTTTCGGGTGAGTATATTGCTAAAATTGTTTACAATGCAGATGGTCCGTTGTTGGGAGGATTGGACTTGGATACTGGTGAAGTAGTATCTGCTCTTTCGAGCGAAGCTGATATTGTAGATAGTGGTATTGATGGCAATGGTAACTGGTTGCAAACCATTCAGCCTGCCAATGGTGCTGAATTGCGATTGGTTAATGAACCATTGGAGACTTTTACTTATGAAAGTGTAATAACAAAGGAGTCCATTTCTGCGGCTTATGACAATGGAAGTGCTGTAGCTGTAACAGGCGATGTACAAGTGGGTGATTTATATACAGCTCGAGCAAATGGTGTTGACTATTTGTTGGTTGTAACGAATGTAAACTTTACGAGTTCTGACAATGAAGACTCTTACACCTTTAGTGTGAAGTTCTAATTTGAAGTAATAAATCTAACTATTTATTTAGTAGAGGAGCGCAGTGCTAAGGCACTGCGCTTTTTTTGTGGAATTATTTGTTTCAAAATTTTCATTTTTTTCAAAAAAACCATACATTTGTAGTCCAGAATTAAGAAATAGTAAAAAATAGATAAATGGCACATCATAAGTCAGCTAAAAAAAGAATTCGTCAAGACGCTAAAAAGCGTATTCATAATCGCTATTATAAAAAATCTACACGTACCGCAATCAAAAAATTGCGTGATATGGAAGATAAAACAGAAGCTTCTAAGTTTTTGCCTAAAGTAGTGAGTATGATTGACCGTTTGGCAAAACGTAATTCATGGCACAAAAATAAAGCAGCTAACCTCAAAGGTAAGTTGATGCGCTTTGTTAATGGCCTCTAAGATGTATTTTTTTTACATCTAAAAGTGCTTACTTCTATAATAGAAGTAAGCACTTTTTTGTTTTGAGAAGATTTAAAAAAATAAATATATTTTGTTAAATAAAATATAGGTGTTACCTTCGCATACAGAACAGAAGGGAATGACAAATCTAATCCCTTGAGCAACTTGGCTCAAACTATTCCTTAAACCGATACTTTTTTTTACAAAGTTATCGGGGATAGAAAAAATTCTATCCCTTTTTTTGTTTCTTCTTCTCCAAATGCCTTTTCCAATCTTATACTAATTAAATTGTATATTTGCCTCAAATTGCTTTTTCATCAAAAGTACAATGCGTTCAACTATAGACTAATGTATTGATATATGCTCATTTATAGAATAATAAGTGCCTGTTTTATTATATTTTGGATTGCCTTTATCCTAATGGATTATTGGGAAAAGCATATTATATATGCTTACAATTTTTTGTATTTTCAGTATTATGACCTTTTGGGCATGATGGCTGTTTTGGGAGCAGGTGTTACGTTTGGTGTACTTCAACTAAAAAACTTAAAAAAACCGCCACGCTGGTTAAATGGTTTGACGATGTTTGGGTTGGTTTTGTTCTCAATAACAATAAGTGTACAATTTTATTTAACGAAGACCAATTTTGATGTTGGAGATGGCAGTTTTCTCAACTTGTTGCTTATGTTTATTTCAACAAGTGCAGCTACGTACTCTATTTTGTTGGTAGCCTATGTTATTGGCGAACTGATATGGATGCTGTTTCCTATACCTATCAAAGGACTGACCAAAGACCTAATTCTGATAGCTTTGGGCTTTTTGGGGATGATTGCATTGCTTTTTATTGTTGGTTTATTTGGACTAATTGTGTGGTATGTAGTAGCTCCTTTATTCTTAATAATTCTAGGTCTTCGCTACAAAAGTGCACTGGACTTTTTAAAACGAAGCCTTATCAAATCTGTTGGTGTACCTAAGAATATTAATACCTTAGGGATTTTAAGTTTCTATTTGCTTATCATCACCATCAGCTGGACTTCTTTGCAAGTGAACTTGCCTTTTCCACGTGGTTGGGATGCCTTGTCTTTGTATGCTGCGCTACCTTCGCTTATCAATGATTATAATGGTTTGGTCAGTGGCTTTCAGCCTTACAATTGGTCTTTGGTAATGTCATTAGGTTTGGTGCTGTTTGGCAAAATAGAGGTGCTGCTCATGCTATCGTATATGGGTTGCCTATTGAGTCTTTTTGCACTTTTTGACTTGAGTCGAAATGTGTTTAAGATGGATGTCAACTTTAGTTTGTTGGCCGTTATGATATTCAACTTATTGCCGACGATAGGTTTTCAATCTATTCATGACCAAAAAGTAGATTTGAGTTTATTGTTTATTATGCTATCCATAGTAATGATATTTATCAATTGGATTCAACATAATTTTAATAAGGAAGAAAAAGAAAAAATTACTACAACGGCCCTTATAAATCCACACATGGCTCTGATGGGTCTATTGACGGGCTTGGCCTTTGGAATCAAATTGACAACACTCTTTATTTTCTTTAGTGTATTGGCTGCAATTTGGTATGCACTCAAAGGGCAGTTGGGGTTTATAGCTGTTTTTACCGTAAGTATTTTTGGTATTTTGTTATTAAAATTGGATGAACAAAGTGGGCTTCGTGTCTATCATTTGGGTGCCAGCACAATACAATGGATTATGCTGGTAGCTGGCCTTGTGCTGACAGCTTTGCTATTTCAAAAAAATCGTATTGAGTTTTTGAGAGGAATACGTTTGAGTGTAGTCTTTGGTTTATTTTTCTTGCTTCCTGTCATCCCTTGGTTGGGGAAAAATTTTGCTGAAACTAAAACACTTGATACAAAGAGTCTATTGACAGGAAAATCAAATGCACCTAGCCCTAGAATAAGAGACTTTACTAAAAGACACCAGCAATACAAACAAAATAAGAAATGACACGCCAAACTCACATATATTCTATCTTGCAGTTTAATAAAAAATGGTTAATTCTATTTTTAGGATTATTCTTTTTTTTGGGTCTAACGAATACAAGTTTTGCCCAAAAAAATGAGACTCAAGCAAATAAAAAAATAGAAAAGCCTAAAAAATTAACGCCTACTGGCAATACTTCCATCAGAGAAGAAATTCAGCGATACCTCGGTTATGAGGAATTACCTGCTCGGTATCTTTCGCTGCCTTATGATGCCAGTATGAATACCAATGTACGGGGACCTTTTGTTGATATTAGTTGTTTGTATCTTATTTTTATTCCAGTATTTTTTCTCTTAGGATATTGGAAACGCCCTATAGCAGGTTCGCTGTTTATTGTGTTTAGCCTCTTAGTACTGACGATTTCGGTGGCTAACTCTATCATGATTAGCCCACAAACTGCATCTATTCTGAACACCAAAGATGGCATTGCCAATTATTTACAGCAACACTCCTTCTCTGAAGTTCCTATAGATTATATAGTTGCACAAATACACTATATGTTTCGGGTAATTTATGAGCCGCTCGATCATCTTTTCAAGTCTATTTCAGGAGACTTCGACTATATTACTTATCCCTTGTTGTTTATACTTTTTATTGGAGGTTTCTTTGTAGTAAATGATCGAATAAAAAAACATGACTTGCCTTATCGGGCATTAGTTGTATTTACCTATTTGTTTGGATTTTTATGGCTTTTGCTTACCGCAGGAATCATTTGGTATGGCTACCTAATGATTGCATTAGGTATGCTTTATGTCATTTATCCTTTTTCCAAAAAACTAGAAGAAGAAGCACTTGTTTTGCAAAAATTCATACGTGGTTTTGCGGTTGTTTTTCTCATTATTGGTGTGTACTTGATGTTCAATATCCGAACAATGAATTATCAACGAGCTACTAATGACGAAATTGCCAAACAGATGCTATTTGACCCTGCGCTCATTAGTTATCAATTCGGAAAATATACCAAAAGAGAAGCCTTAGATGCCTTTTTTTCTGACATCAATACAGTTCTTGATAAGATCAATAGAGAAGATAAGTCAAGGGTCTATCGTGTTGGTACTATATTTCCATTTTTCATTCGCAAAAATGATAGAAGAATACTGGTAGATAATCAGCTAGGAATATTCAATTCACTCAAAAATAAATATCCTAACAATAATGTACTCACAGAAGTACTCATTGCAAACGACTTTAAGTATGTTTTAGTTGATCTCAATACTTCTCAGATTGATGAAACACCCGAAAAATCTTTGACTAAAAAGTTTAATATGCTTATGAACTTTATCATCAATAATCCTAAATTTAAGTTATTGCTAACCGATAGAGGGATTGTTATACCTGGTGAGACTCAAATGGTTCGCAAAGTATTACCCGACACTCAAAATGGCGAACGTGTAGGAATACCTGGTTCTTATGCTATTTATGAAATCTTGTAAAATTTTATTTTAGGCATTTTTTTTGTTTTATTATAGTTGCAGTGAAAATTACTTTTTGAAACAAAAGGAATTTTTTCACGCTAAAAAATAACATCTTATTATTAGACTCCTTCCTGATCCTGCATTTATATTGCCTCTATTTCAAAGTTTAACACTTTTCAAGTGTTAACTATTTGCTATCCTCTAATTTTATTATGAACTTTACATTTGATGGTTTTTACTGTCAATACTGAGACCAATTTCTAAAAAATCCATGAACGACCACGTATATATTGTTATACCTGCTAAAGACGAAGCTACTCGTGTAGGCCGTGTTATTCAAAAAACACGTCATGCAGGCTTTGACAATATTATTATTGTAAACGATGGTAGTTCTGATAATACTTCCGAAATTGCCGAGCAATTTGGCACTATCGTCCTTAATCATCCTATTAATTTAGGGCCTGGCGCAGCTACACAAACGGGTATCGAATATGCCCTTATGCAAGGTGCAGAAGTCATCGTCACGCTAGACGCAGACGAACAACACTCACCATCTGATATACAACAACTTGTCGAAACTCTCCAAAAGCAAAAAGTAGAAGTCGTTATTGGTAGTCGATTCCTAAAAGAAGATAACAAAATTCCTCCTTCTCGTATTTTTTATAACAAAATTGCCAATGTCGTTACTTACATTTTGACGGGCATCAATGTTACTGATAGCCAATCAGGAATGAAGGCCATGTCAAGACGTTTCTTACTCAAATCCAAACTCTCTTTTAATGGTTTTGAGTTTTGTATCGAAATTATCCGAAATATTCGGCTGACCAATTCCAAACACACCGAAATTCCAATACAAGTTATGTATAGTGCCGAAACATTGAGCAAAGGTCAAAGTTTTATTTCGGGAGTTCGTATGCTCGGTAAATTGTTCAAAATATTCTAGCCTGAAAAACAAAAGAGGCATCCTCGTTTCCGAGAATGCCCTTATCAATTCAAACTCTGCAATAAATTTTATTTTTGTGCTGCAAACTTTAGTTTGCATTTATATTTTATCAATAATTTCTTCCTCGCAGTTGCCCTCCATGATAAATATATCCCGAAGTCATATTGTCTTGCTCATAAAGCGGAACAATATAACCTGAATACCCACAAATACACATTGAAATACTTGATGTATTCATGGCAATATCCAAAATATTAACTTTATTATCTGCTACAACTACACCTACAACACGTTGTGGTATAAAACCCACATAACTCGCTTCTACATCATACACACCAGGTTCAATATTCTTTATACAGTAATTCCCATCAAAATCCGTCTCTACGCCTGTAACAATTACACCGTTTTGGTATAAAGCTACATTGCCAAGAATAACAGCTTCGTTGGAGTCGGCCTCCGTAACTTTGCCCCGAAGTTCGCTTTGTCCCCAAATTGGGGACAAAAGCAGACTAAGGAAAAAACAAGTGAGAAGAATTTCTTTCATAGCTTTATCAATTTTTTTGGGTCAAACTTATCTTTTTATTGTCGCTCTGTTTATCAATTGCACTCGCAAGATATGGCAGAAAAATATTTTATAAAATCAATAAATCGACTATAAGTCAGGTTTCTAAATAACTCTCTTTGCTACTGCTAGGTGTGTTATCCACACCAAGTGGATAAATAGATTTGCCAAAGACTCACGAGTACAAGTATTATCCTTACTTTTGCACACTCGTTAATCAATCCTTAAAATACTATGAATCCAAAAAGAATCAATTCTGCACTTGTTTCTGTATTCTCCAAAGAAGGACTCGAACCAATTGTCCGAGAATTAGAAAAGCTCAATATCAAAATTTACTCCACAGGAGGCACACAGCGATTTATCGAAAATCTCGATATTCCTGTTGAAGCTGTCGAAAATATTACTTCCTATCCTTCCATTTTAGATGGTCGAGTAAAAACCCTACATCCCAAAGTTTTTGGGGGGCTGCTGGCACGTCGTGAGGAAGACCATCTTGCACAGTTAGAACAATATGAAATACCAGAAATTGACTTGGTCATAGTTGATTTATACCCTTTTGAGGACACCGTTGCCAGTACAAATGACGAAGCAACGATTATTGAAAAAATTGATATTGGTGGGATTTCTCTTATTCGAGCTGCTGCCAAAAACTACAAAGATGTAGTTGTTGTTCCTTCTAAAAATGAATATCAAATGATGTTGGAATTGCTTCAGGAACAGCAAGGTTTTACCAACCTTACTGACCGTAAGGAATTGGCACGTCGAGCATTTAAGGTTTCATCCAATTACGATACAGCGATTTATAGTCATTTCAATTCAGAGAGTGAAGATTTGGCTTTTAAAAGTAGCATTCATCAATACGAGGTTTTACGTTATGGCGAAAACCCACACCAACAAGGTGTTTTTTATGGCGATATGAGTGAATTGTTTGACAAACTCAATGGTAAAGCAATTTCCTTTAATAATCTAGTTGATATTGATGCTGCCATCAATATCATGGCAGAATTTAAAGATGCAGACCCTACTTTTGCTATTTTAAAACATACCAATACTTGTGGATTAGCTAGTCGGGATTCTGTACAAGAAGCCTGGCAAGCTGCACTTGCAGGCGACAATATTTCGGCCTTTGGAGGTATTTTGATTTCTAATACAACCATTGATTTGGCAACAGCCGAAGAAATCAACACACTTTTCTACGAAGTACTCATTGCACCTAGTTTTGACAAGGCTGCGCTCGAATTACTTAAAAAGAAAAAGAAAAGAATCCTACTCCAAATCAAGCATTTTAATATTCGAAAACGTAGTTTCAAAAGCCTCTTAAATGGTGTAATTGAACAAGATACCGACCTCAAAATGGAAACGGCCGACGATCTAAAAGTGGTTACCCAAAAAGCGCCATCCATTGCTCAGGTCAGCGACTTGTTGTTTGCCAACAAAGCCGTCAAACACCTCAAATCCAATACAATTGTACTGATAAAAAACAATCAATTGATTGGTATGGGCTGTGGGCAAACTTCACGAGTAGATGCTTGCAAACAAGCCATTGCAAAAGCTCACTCCTTTGGCTTTGATACTCAAGATGCAGTTATGGCTTCCGATGCTTTCTTTCCTTTTCCTGATTGTGTAGAGATAGCAGATAAAGCAGGGATTGTATCCGTTATACAACCAGGCGGTTCTATCAAAGACCAAGAAAGTATTGACTATTGCAATAAGAATGACCTTTCTATGGTCATGACTGGAACTCGACATTTTAAACATTAAGGGATTTATGGATTTTACTGATGTAAAATATTTATTCAAACATCTTTTTGAACTGAATGTCCCTCGCAAAATCAATAATAAATCACCAGAGTGGTATTACTTTTTGCATATACCCAAAACTGCTGGAACTTCTTTACGGTATAGCCTTTTTGAACAATTTCCAGCAACTCAGGTTTATCCCAATAACGTAGATTATTATTTTAAAGACAAAGCTAAATTTATAAAACCTGCAGAATTTAAAGCCAAACACGAAACGATATTACATCCAAATATCAAATTATTAATTGGTCATTTGGGACTTACTCCTTTGCAAATTAATAAGGCCGTACCACCAAAAACTTTTGTTTTTTTTAGAGAACCTATAAATAGAACCCTATCTGCATTAAATTATAATAGCTACAAAGGGCGACATTATGACAATCTCAATTTGGAAGAAAAAATAGCAATGTGTAAAAAATATGAAGGCAATTTATATGCACGAACGCTAGGCTTTCGCCCCAAAAAAAAGAATATAGAAGATGCCATTGAACAACTAAAAAAAATAGATGTGATTGGTATTACTGAATACTACAAGGAGAGCATTCAATTGATTAATAAATCATTTGGATGGAATCTGCCTTATAATGTTCATCGCAATAGCCTTCAAAAAAAAATGGTACTAAGTGATGACCATTTAAATCAAATAAAACAATTTTGCGAACCCGATAAAGTTATTTATAGTGCAGCAAAAACTATATTTTTAGAACGTTGTGCTCAAAAAAATATAGTTGTCAAAACTAATATATGAATCTAATTCTCGACATCGGCAATACACGAACCAAAGTAGGCGTTTTTGACCAATATGAATTGGTCGAACGAATAGTTTGGGAGGATTGGACACTCGAAGATTTACACTATTTTATAGAAAGACATCCTCGCATACAACGTGTTGCCGTATCAACTGTCACTTCTATTTGGGAAGATGTAGAATCCTTTTTAAAAGAACATTTTTTCTACATTAATTTATCGCACCAAACGCCCATTCCGATAAGCAATGCTTATCAGACACCTGAAACGCTAGGTAAAGATAGATTAGCAGCCGTTAATGGAGCATTTTACTTATATCCCAATGAAAATTGTCTAGTTATTGATGCTGGAACTTGTATCAAATACGACCTTTTGACCAAAAACAGCATCTATTTAGGTGGAAACATTGCGCCAGGTATTCAGATGCGCTTCAAAGCCATGCACCATTTTACCGCCAAATTACCTTTGATAAAACAAGGTAAAATTAAAGATATAGTCGGCAAAACCACCGAAACTGCCCTTAGAAATGGCGGGCAGTTGGCCGCTGCTATGGAAATGAAAGCCTTTATAGCTGCCTATCAGGAAAAATTTGGTCAATTAAAAGTTATTTTGACGGGTGGAGATGCAAATTATTTTGCAAAAGAATTGAAAACTCAGATATTTGTGCATCCAAATTTAGTCCTTATTGGTCTAAATAAAATTTTAAACTATAATGTTGAAATCTCAAAGATTGAATAATACGTTTACATTCTGTTTTCTTGTATTTTGTTTATTGAGTACAAGTCTTGTGTTTGCTCAAAACACCAGTGACGAAAATACTCCCAAAGACAATTCCCCCTATTCAAGAATTGGACTTGGCGATTTTGTCAATTCCAATTTTGCAGCATCAACAGGTATGGGCGGACTAGGGGCAACTTTTAATGATGCCTACCATGCGAATACTATCAACCCCGCATCTTTATCTTTTTTGCGTTCTACAGCATTTGAGGTCGGATTGTTTTCGCAGTACTCTAGCATGAAAGACAATCCAAGCAACCAAACTTTCGATATTTGGAGTGGCAATATCAATTACCTCTCATTGAGTTTTCCGATGCGAAATCCAATCAACGAAGTACTAGATCAAAGAAACCCAAAAACACATTGGGGAATGAATATTTCCCTACTACCTTTTACCACTGTTGGCTACAATGTTACTGCCAATACGGCTGTCGAAGAAGATGGCGACGTACCTGTTGTTACCAATTTTAGTGGTCGTGGTGGAACATACAAAATCCAATGGGGCAATGCTGTCAAACACAACAACCTCTCTGTTGGTGTCAATATTGGTCATGCCTTTGGCAAACTAATCAACGAGCGTGATGTTCTATTCGCAGATACACTTGCTGGTTTTGACACCGAATTTTTGGATGAAATAAGTATTGGAGGTTTTTACTGGAACGCAGGTGTGATGTACAAACATAAATTCAAATCGCCTAATGACAAAGGTGAAATTGTACCCAATGGCAAATCCATCACTGTTGGAGTTTATGGAAACTCCAACAATACCATCAACTCCAATACCAGTCAATTGTACCGTCGTATCAGTCGTACTACAGGCGGAGTAGATACCCTATCCAATATTGTTGATTTAGAGGGCGAAGTCGTGCTTCCTTCTACTTTTGGAATCGGTATTATGTACGAAAATTTCAATAAAATGCGTATCGGATTTGATTATTCTACGTCACAATGGAGTAACTATCGAAATGATACTAAGCCCGATGTACTCAATGATGCGTTTCGGATAGCTGTTGGAGGCGAGTACATTCCTGATATTAATTCGTATAATAACTATGCAAAAAAAATGCGCTACCGCTTAGGTGCATTTTATGAAACTGACCCCAGAAACATTAACGAACAATTAACGAACTACGGAATAACATTGGGACTAGGTTTTCCCGTTATATTACCACGACAGCAAGTGTCGTTTTTCAATTTTGCCCTCGAAGTTGGGCAGTTCGGAACAGACACCGCATTTCAAGAAACATATGTAAAAGGTACATTTGCCTTTACACTTAATGATAACAGTTGGTTTTTTAAACGAAAATTTCAATAACTACCAATGTCCATTTAGGCAATACACAAAAAATAAATAGCAAGAATTGAGACAGTATTTTTTCATCAGAC
>JAHDEQ010000301.1:1400-3863 GCA_020628755.1 Saprospiraceae bacterium | reverse complement strand
TTTTGCCTTGTCTTGGCACAAAATCTCTATTTCTAACTTGTTCACCTTATTTTTTTGTCGTTACTTAGTTCGTAAATCAGCGAAATCAGAAATCTTATGAAACGAAAAATCAGAATGGGTATGGTTGGCGGCGGCCGAGGCGCATTTATCGGTGCAGTGCATCGAATGGCGGCAGCCCTCGACGGTGAAGTCGAATTGGTTTGTGGTGCATTTAGTAGCAATCCAGAACGTTCCCGTTTATCAGGTGCAGACCTGTATTTACCACCTGAACGGGTGTATGGCAACTACGAAGAAATGATTAAAGCCGAGAAGAAATTGCCCGAAGGAGAGCGCATGGACTTTGTAGCCATTGTTACGCCTAATCATGTGCATTATCCGCCCGCAGCAATGGCACTCAAAAATGGATTTCATGTGATTTGTGACAAACCTGTTTGTTTCAATTTGGCAGAAGCTAAAAAACTACAAAAACTCGTTAAGAAAACGGGTTTACTCTTTGCACTTACCCATAACTATACAGGTTACCCAATGGTCAAACAAGCCAAAATGATGGTTCAAAAAGGCAAGTTTGGAGCTATCCGAAAAGTAGTAGTCGAGTATCCACAAGGTTGGCTTTCGACTCGTCTCGAAGCAAGTGACCAAAAGCAAGCTGCTTGGCGAACCGACCCCAAACGTTCGGGGGCGGCGGGTGCAATGGGCGACATTGGTACACACGCCGAAAACCTCGCCGAATACATCACAGGACTTCAAATCAAACGTCTTTGTGCCGACCTCAACACCTTTGTTGAGGGTCGTCGTTTGGATGACGATGGCAATGTTTTATTGGAATTTGATAATGGAGCAAAGGGAATTTTATTTGCTACCCAAATTGCAGCAGGAGAAGAAAATAATTTGCGCATTCGTATTTATGGCGAAAAAGGAGGTTGCGATTGGCACCAGCAAGAACCCAATACTTTGTTGGTAAGATGGTTGGATAAACCCACAGAAATTTATCGGACTGGTGTCGGAAAATTGTACCCCGAAGCAGAAGCCCATGCCCGCATACCTGCGGGGCATCCTGAAGGGTACTTAGAAGCATTTGCCAATATTTATCGAAATTTTGCCCTTTGTTTACGAGCGCATTTGGCAGGCAAAAAGCCTCCAAAATTATACAATGATTATCCGACAATTGAAGATGGTGTGCGTGGAATGCGCTTTATTGAAAAAGTAGTGGAATCCAGCAAAAGCAAGCAAAAATGGATTCGGTTTTAAAATAAACAATTTGTCAAACCAAAAAAATGAGCAGGGCAATTTGGTATTTTATGTCCCGTTCATTCAACAATAATATCTATGAACAAGAAAGTCCTATTTTTAGTCGTAATTGCATTCGTTCTCGTATTTATAACATGTACACGGCGAGGCACTCCAGACAAAGAAACACCCGTAAAAACTTACGATACCTATGCTCCTATCCCTACCCAAAAGAAAGTCAAAAATGTAGTTTTGATGATTGGCGATGGCATGGGTGTTACCCAAATATCGGCAGGTTTATACTCTAATGGAAATAAATTAAACCTCGAAAAATTCAAGGTCATTGGCTTGCACAAATCCTATGCAGGCAATGATTTGGTGACAGATTCTGCGGCTGGAGCGACCGCCTTTTCTTGTGGAGTCAAAACCTATAATGGCGCAATTGGTGTCAATATGGATACCCTTGCTGTACCGACCATTTTGGAGGAAGCCGAACAAAATGGAATGCCAACGGGCTTGGTCGCAACCTCAACCATTGTACATGCCACACCTGCTTCCTTTGCAGCCCATGTCAAACAACGCAAAATGTACGAAGCCATCTCAGCCGATTTTATGAAACTCGATATTGATTTGATGATTGGTGGAGGAAAAAAATATTTTGACCTCCGAGAAAAAGACAACCGAAATTTATATCAAGAAATGGCTGCTCGTAATTATTATGTGTCCGACTATTTTCAACAAGACTTTGATAAAGTTTCGGTTTCTCCTGAACAAAATTTTGCTTACTTCACCTCCAACGATGACCCACTTCCAGTGGCTCAAGGACGGGATTATTTAGTGCCTGCAAGTGAATTTTCAGTTGATTTTTTAAATAAAAGAGATACCGAAGACAAAGGTTTTTTCTTAATGATTGAGGGTTCTCAAATTGATTGGGGCGGACACGCCAACAATTCTGATTATATTGTAAGTGAAATGATAGAATTTGATAATGCCATCGGAAAAGTCCTAGAATTTGCAGAAAAAGATGGTGAGACACTGGTTATTGTTACAGCAGACCATGAGACAGGCGGCTATGCCATCAACAAAGGTTCAACAATGGATAGTTTGGTTACTAAATTTACTTCCGATTATCATACGGCTGACCTAATTCCTGTTTTTGCTTATGGCCCTGGTGCTGAATTGTTTGGTGGTATTTACGAGAATACAGCCATCTATCATAAAATGCGACAAGCCTTG
>JAHDEQ010000301.1:0-1300 GCA_020628755.1 Saprospiraceae bacterium | reverse complement strand
ACTTGGGAATTAATCGTGGATAACACAGGAAGCACTCCCAACGGAATCCTTTATGACGAAGCCAATAATCGTTTGATTTATGTCAATTGGGGCAGCAATGCTGCCATCAAGTCTGTTGATTTGGCAGACAATTCTATATCGACAATTGTTGCCAATACAGGTTTGGGTAATATTGATGGCATTGATGATGATGCCCAAGGCAATTATTATATTTCTTCTTGGTCGCCCAATCGCATTACAAAATACGATGCCAATTTTGAAAATGCTGAAATTATCACCACGCCAAGTATCAACAATCCTGCGGATATTGGCTACTCCATGACTACCGATACTTTGGCAGTTCCTGTTGGCAATAATGTAGTTTTTGTGGGTTTCGAACCTATAACATCTATCACAGAATTAGAAAAAGATTTTGATTTAAGCCTTTTTCCTAATCCAGTGTCAGACTATACAACGGTTTCTTTTGACTTGGCTCAAACAAGCCAAATGGAATTGGCTTGTTTTGATGTACAAGGGCGTTTGGTCAAAACTTTTTTAAACGAAAAATTAGTAGCTGGCAAACATCGAATTGTTTTAACAGATTTAGATTTTCCGAAAGGACAATATGTCTTAAATTTGAGTAGTCAAGATTTTCAAAAAAGTATGCTTTTGATAAAAGAATAGAGAAAGCCTTATTCGCAGTAGCGAATAAGGCTGACCAAAAACTCATCCTCTCATTTAGTGAATAAATAAAAGCTCTTTGATTCTAGTTTTATTCAATAATACAACCATAGCTTGAACCCAAAAAGGTTGTAAATTCTGTCGATGCAGGCACACAGAAGCCAGCATTCAGTTCTATACAATTGCTGGTCTCAAAACTAACCATACTAGCACTTGCCAATGTAGCCGAACTTGCAATATTTTGTGCTGCGGTATAACTATCAGTAGGTAAAGAAGCCGAAGCAAGATTGAGATTAGTTTCACACAAATTGGCATGACCCCACAAGACATTAGCAGAAGTACAAAATACCATCACATTGTCATAATCATAAGCATTGATACCTGCGGGTACATTAAAACTTATTGGGCCACTAATGATAGTTCCCATTGGACTACCTGCATCCAAAGGAGCTGTACTGATTAATATATCAGAAGCGTCTAAATTCTTATCTGTTGATAAAAACACTTCTAAAGTAATCCCTTGAATCGTTGAAAAGTTATTCTCAAAATCTACTGTAATCGTACCTGAATTGCTAGTCAATGTTAAATCTCCACTTATTGGATAAATGGCAGCATTTTCAACAAAACTCCCTGTTCGAAC
>JAHDEQ010000300.1 GCA_020628755.1 Saprospiraceae bacterium | reverse complement strand
ATTTCAGAAACTGCCCTCGAAAAAGCTTTGGCAACCATTGCTAAAAACCTTGACCGTATGGTCAAAAAAGAAAGAATATCGGAAGAAGATAAAAATCAAACTCTTGCCAATATTAGTACATTTACAGAATTGGCCAAAGGTGTTCAAAATGCCGATTTGGTGGTAGAAGCAGCTACCGAAAATATTGACCTAAAACTGAAAATCTTTAAGAGTATAGATGAGGCAGCTCTTGCCGATGCCATTTTGGCGACCAATACTTCTTCCATTTCTATTACCAAAATTGCAGCAGTAACGCAACGTCCCGAAAAAGTTATTGGTATGCACTTTATGAATCCTGTACCAATTATGAAATTGGTGGAGGTCATACGAGGTTATGCTACTTCTGACGAAGTAACGACGACAATCATGGAGATGTCTCGTAATTTGGGCAAAATTCCAGTTGAGGTAAATGATTATCCAGGATTTGTGGCCAATCGTATTTTGATGCCGATGATAAATGAGGCTATCTATAGTTTGTACGAAGGCGTGGCTGGTGTCGAAGAAATTGATACCGTCATGAAGTTGGGTATGGCACATCCTATGGGCCCTTTGCAATTGGCTGACTTTATCGGTTTGGATGTGTGCCTTTCTATCTTAAATGTCTTGTATGAAGGATTCGGAAATCCTAAATATGCACCTTGCCCTCTCTTGGTTAATATGGTAACGGCAGGTAAAAAAGGCCGAAAAACTGGCGAAGGCTTTTATGCTTATCAGGCAGGTAGTAAAGAGTTGATTGTAGCGGCTAATTTTTCAAAATAAATCGCCTTCTTTGACAAAATCCGTGTTCCGTTCAAAATAAAAGAGAGAACGACCGCAGGAAGTAAACGATTTTAGATTTGAATGGAAATATTTTCACGGAAAAAGTCAAAGAACCATAAATCGTACCGTTTCTTCTTGATTATCAATATTTAAGTCTAAGAAATAAACACCAGATGCTAATGCGCTTGGCAGGTTCAACTCTATTTGTTGAACGCCTGCATTTAGTCTTATATTTTCCTCAGCTAATATTTCCTTTCCAATGGTATTGTAAATAGAATAGCTGACATTAGAGATTTGATTAAGTATAAATTGACAGGTCAACTTATCATTGTCAAAACTAGGATTCGGAAACACTTTTGCTTGTAAAGCAAAAGTGTTTTCGGTTTTAAAATAAGCCGTAATCGCATCATCTTGTTCAAAATTTTGAACAATGACAGGATTTGTATTTGGATTGGAAATAGTATGCAAAGACTGCCAATAATCAAACTCAAAACCAGGATTTGGTACAATGCTCAATTCTACGGGCACACCATTGTAATAAACGCCTTGCCAGGGCAATTTTTTGGGAACAATTGTATTGATTTTTATACGACCTGCTTCGGGAGGGAAAACACTTAAATTGAGCTTGACTTGGTTTTCTAATTCAAAATAATCTTGTAGAAATTGCCGTGCATACATGGGTCTATTTTCTACAAAAAAATTGATTTCAGGGAGCTTTTCGTTCTGCCATTCTTCGTATGTTTGATTTTGCCATTTATCAAGATGTTGAGCCATAAATGGCTCAATAACAGCTACAAAGGAATCTACTTTGGCTTGTAAATATTCGGGCTCAAAACTCGTATTGATGATATCTGCATAGCGATTGATAAAATAGTGTTGGTAATCTTCATCTTCTAAAAATGCATGCAAAATATTGACATGACGATTAGTATCTTGATACTGCACCATCTTATCTCCAAAAGAGTCCACTTCGGGGTCAGTCCAACTTCGAGCACCAAGCGCAACATCTAGGTCAAATAAAATATATCGCCATTTAGAACCCTCTTTTTTCTCCCTCCAAAACTTGATATTATTGGTTGGCCAATCGGTATTGTTACTCAATGTTTCTATGATAAAATAGTCGGCCAAAGAATTGACATCAAACTGCTGTGCAGCAGTTTGAAAATTACTTTCAATAGACAAGTCATTATTTCTTGCAAAAGCATAAAAATTATCAAAATGTTCATAGTCGCCTAGTACCACTAAAGTATCTTCTTCGAGTAAATCTAAGTTGTCAATATCCACGCCCCAATTATTTTGTAGGTAGTATTCGTCCGATTTTTCTCGGAGGTACATCAAGCCCCAAAACTCACCATTGATATACCATAAAACTGCTCTTGCAGCAAGGCAATCCACATCAAATTTTTCGTGAATCACCAAATTATTCATAAACGCATCTCGCATATATGTCCAATTAAAATCGCCACTTGCATTGCGCAAAACGATACGGCGATAATGTTCTCGTTCTCGATTAGGGAAGAATTTATAATCCATACTTTCGATACCATAATCATCTTTGGCCAAAAATCGAATCGATTTTAAAGGGTTGGTGCGTGAGCCACGCCCACCGTGTACTTTCATGCCCACATTGTGAGCGTATGCTTTTGCACCATTTGGTTCATAAAATTCAAAATGGGCAGGCAATTCAATATTTTTCCAAAAATTGGCACCCCAAAAAGGCCATTCTGAAGAAGCATCGGGGCCAGGACTAAAAACGCCATTTTCTTCATCATGTAGAAGCAAAGAATCGACAGTCAGCGCAACGATAGGTATCGAATTATCAACTCCTACAAAATAGGTTTGTGTACTAACTACTGAGTTTTCGAGACCTTCGGCCACACTTATGGCTTGAAAACAAGTCGTTTTTTGAATAGAGATAGGAGCAGTATAGCGTATAGAATTTTCATCGGGCTGACTTCCGTCGGTCGTATAATAAATAGTGCAATTGGGTTCGGAACAAGTGATTTCGATTTGAACGGGACTGTTATTAAAATAACTCGTATTGGTAAAAACGGGTGCTTGGGCAAAGGCAAAAAAACTGCTGCCATCATTGCTGTTGGCAGGGCTAGGCGCATCAAAATAAACCCAATTATCAGCCCCGTCAGTCTGACGACCATAAGAAATGTCATTGTCCAAAGGAGGAATTTCAATAAAATCAACGATAGTTCCTTGTGCATCCGATAAATACAAGCCTTCTCCATTAGAGGACAATTTGAAATTGGTATGCAAGACAGGCTCTTCTAAGTTATTGTCTGACGCAAAAATCAACAAAAAGCCATTCCCAGCAATTTCCTGTGAAGGAAATTGCCATCGCTCCAAATTGTCCGCACCATCACTTAGGTAGAAACCTTCCAATTCAATCGTTTCACTACTACTATTATATAGTTCAATCCAATCACTCGTTTCACCAAAATTATCTTCTAAAATATTCTCATTGTCGGACATGACCTCATTGATAACAATTTGGGCATTGCAAAAAAAAGGAATCCAACAAAGAATGAATAGTATTTTGTACATATTAGATTAAACTATGAATTGCTAATTTAATTGTTCTATTAGTTGGAATCAAGGAATCAAAAGTTATATCTTCACATAAGAAGAATTAAAGTAAATCAAAAGACATTCCAATGAAGATAAAAATGAAACGCCTCAATCAAGCGATGCACTTTGAGGCTGAAAATGAAACGGGCAATACGATTCAAATGGATGGAAGCCCTGATATCGGTGGCGAAAATAAAGGTGTCCGACCAATGGAACTTTTATTGATGGGCGTGGCGGGCTGTAGCAGTATTGATATTGTTATGATTCTCAAAAAAATGCGCCAAAACCTCGATGATATTCAGGTAGAAGTAAGTGCAGAAAAAGAAAAAGTGGAAACTTATTCTATTTTTAAAACCATTCATGTACACTATACTTGTTACGGTGATTTGGATGAGAAAAAAGTGGAACGTGCCATTAATCTTTCTTTAGAAAAATACTGTTCAGTCTCGAAAATTATTGAAAAGACTGCAAAGATTACGAGTTCATTTGAGATTAAGGAATGAAAAA
>JAHDEQ010000046.1:20043-23594 GCA_020628755.1 Saprospiraceae bacterium | reverse complement strand
ACATGAAAAATATTTTTTATCTCGGAATTTTAATATTCCTTTTTGCGACCTGTAAACCAAAGACGATTCCTTTAGAAACATCTTTGGAAGAAAATCGCTACCTCGATACTTTGGTCGTTTCTGCGCCCAAGCCCGACAAGCTCAAAACAGTCGAGGAATTTAAATTACCGAATTACAATCCGACCTATGCAAGAGAGCACGATTTGTTGCATACCAAATTGGACATTCGTTTTGATTGGGCGAAGCAGCACGTCATCGGACGGGCTGCCCTCGAACTAAAACCACACTTCTACCCAAGTCAGTTTTTAAAATTAGATGCTAAAAATTTCGACATCAAAACAGTTACCGCAAAAGAGTCAGGTTCTCCTTTAAAATATGAATATGATAATGAGTTTTTGATTATAGATTTAGGTAAAGAATATACTCGTAAGGATAAATACAAAGTCTATATAGATTACGTTGCTAAGCCTGCCGAGCGAGATAAAATGGGCGGGAGTTCGGCAATTACTTCTGACCAGGGTTTGTTTTTTATCAATCATGATGGAAGTGACCCGAACAAGCCGATGCAAATTTGGACACAGGGAGAAACCGAACATAACTCACGTTGGTTTCCGACAATTGACAAACCCAATGAGCGATGTACACAAGAGTTGTATTTGACCGTTGAGGATAAATTTAAAACCCTCTCGAATGGAACTTTAGTTTCTTCCGAAAATAATAGAGATGGTACTCGAACCGATTATTGGAAAATGGATTTGCCCCATGCTCCTTACCTTTTTATGATTGGTGTGGGTGAATTTGCAGTCGTGACGGACCGTTGGAATGATATGTTAGTTGAGTATTATGTCGAACCAGAATACGAAGAAGATGCTCGTGCTATTTTCGGAAATACACTCGAAATGTTAGATTTCTTTTCTGAAAAAACAGGCGTGAGTTATCCTTGGCAAAAATATTCTCAAATCGTCGTTCGTGATTATGTGTCAGGTGCAATGGAAAATACTTCGGCGGTTATTTTTGGAGAATTTGTTCAACGCCATGCCAACGAATTGATTGATGATAATAATGATAAAATCGTTGCACACGAAATGTTCCATCATTGGTTTGGAGACTTAGTAACCTGCGAAAGTTGGGCAAATTTGACCCTTAACGAGGGCTTTGCAAATTACAGCGAATACCTTTGGTTAGAACATAAATATGGCAAAGACGAAGCAGATTATCATCTGCTTTCGGAGTTAAATGGCTACTTAGGAGAATCTCGTCGCAAGATACATCCGCTGATTCATTTTGGTTATGAGGATAAAGAAGATATGTTTGATGCGCATAGTTACAACAAAGGTGGCTTGGTACTACACATGATGCGCAACGAGATTGGCGACGATGCTTTTTGGGCAAGCCTCAATAAATATTTAACCGATAATGAATATTCAGATGTAGAAGCCGACGAGTTGAGAATGGCTTTTGAAGACATTTTGGGTTTGGATATGAACTGGTTTTTTGACCAATGGTATTTCCAAGCAGGACATCCGATTTTGGATATTGCATATGACTATAATGATGAGAAAAAACAAATCAATGTTATCATTGAACAAACTCAAAATACCGACCGTCAACCAGCGATTTTTGATTTGCCATTTGCTATAGATGTTTATGTTGGAAAAGCAAGTCCCAAACGCTATGACGTGCGTATGACGCAACGCAAGCAAACCTTTACCTTTGATGTAACTGAAAAGCCTGCTCTAGTCAATGTCGATGCCGAAAAAATGCTCCTTTGCGAAAAAACTGATAATAAAACCGAAGAAGAGTATGTATTTCAATTCTTCAATGCACCACTTTTCTTAGATCGTTACGAAGCATTGATGATGCTCAAAGACAGCAATAGTGACGGTGCAAAATCGGTAAAAAAAGCGGCTATTAAAGATCCATTTTGGGCAATACGTGGAGTTGGGTTAAACCTTTCTCCAATCAGTGCTGACTTGTTGCCAACTTATGCTAAAATAGCAACGGACGACAAGCATTCCGAAGTACGAGCAGCAGCTCTCGAAAAACTAGCCGAATCTGGCGACAAAAAGTATATTCCTCAAATCAAAAAGGCTTTGGAAAACGATCCTTCTCCATTTGTACAATCCGCAGCTTTGGCTGCACTGATTTCGGTAGATGAAGAAGCTGCGATGCAAGCTGCCAAAAATCTCGAAGACACTAAAAATAGTGATATGTTGGCTGCCGTCAGTGAGATTTATGCTGCATCTGGCGATGCAAGCAAACTCGAATTCTTTGAGCAAAAAGCATCTAATTTGGATGGTTATGATGCCATTTCTTTTATGGAAAATTACTTGTACTTAGCTTTGCAAACCAATGAACAAAATGCAGGTCGAGCCATCAGCTTCTTAAAAGAAGTTGCGCTTGATCCAGGCCAGTCACCTTGGCGACGTTTTGGCTCTACCAAAGCACTTGCTGACCTCCGCACCGAATACCAAACGGCTATCAAAGGTGCTTCAGACAATGAACGCAATCGCTATACTTTAAAAGTAAATCAACTTACAGAAATTATTGATTTGATTAAATCAAAAGAAACGAACGACCAATTAGCACAAATTTATTCGCAATTTTAGCAAAAATCATAGAGGCACAAAATCACAGTATTCTCTGTGCTTTTGTGTCTCTGTGTTTTATAATCGTACATACAAAGTTGGTTTTGTAATCGTCGAAGGAGCTTTTACAAATTCCAATTCACCTGTATCAGGATTTAGGATTTCTTTAGAAACTCCATCTAAGTTTTTGAGTACTTCTTCCCTCCTTTTTTTAAGAATTTTTAGCCGTTCCATCGTTTCGTTGACTTCTGCCCAATGTGGGTCTTCTTCATAATTGTATTTTCGGGTATTTTGGACGGTCAATTCTGCTCCCGAATGGTAAAAACGCCGTTTCCCTTCTTTTTGAGCTTCATCCAAAGATGCTTCTTTGACCTCTCCAATCAAGGTTACCAGATACGTTTCGTACCGTTTAAATTCCACATAAACTCGAAGTAAGTCGAGTTGTTCATTTTCTAAAATTTCGATGGCGTGTTGTTTAGCTCGTTGGACTAAATTTTCCTTCGAATAATTACCATCCAACGCGCCAAATGTTTTTACTATTTCAGACATGATAAAATACTTTAAAAGAAGTGCATAGAAAATTATGCACTTCTTTTGGGAATACAATAGTTTTTAGAATGCAGGTTTTGGTTCAGCGACCGCTTGGACATCCGATGCGACTTCGTTCTCCGACTTAAATGGCGTATTTGTCAATAACATAAATTCATTAATCAAAATCTGAGTGAATCTTCTGCTATTTCCAGCCTTATCTTTATAACTTTTGTGTTGGAGTTTTCCAGATACAGCTACTTCATTTCCTTTTTTCAAAAAGACTTCAATATTGTCTGCTGTTTTTCCCCAAGCGATTAAATTGTGCCACTGTGTTTCGACTACTTTTTCGCCTTTGGCATTTTTGTAAACATCAACTGTCGTTAATGGAAAAGTCACTTTTTTCTTTCCACTGTCAAATGTCATGACTTCTGG
>JAHDEQ010000046.1:7385-19943 GCA_020628755.1 Saprospiraceae bacterium | reverse complement strand
AAAACCGACCAAATCAATTACGATATGTTTCGCTTCATTGTGGAGGATGCCATTGCTCAAATTGAATTTGAAACTTACCTCGTTCCAATAGATTCCGATAGTGGTTTTCATATTGATTATGTTTATATGGTCAATGGTGCAAAATTGGAAACGTTTGAGGATTATGAGAATTATATCGAACGTCTTGCCTACTTCAAATCTTACACCGAGCAGCATATTGAATTGATGCGACTCGGCATAAAAAAAGGAATGACTTTGCCAAAAGTCATTCTTGAAAATTACGAATCTGGAATTGACCCACATATTGTTAACAATCCAAGCGAAAGTTATTTTGGACAGCCTTTGACTAAAATTCCTGATAGTTTTTCGGAAGAAGATAAACAAGATTTGATGGCTCGTGCTTGGGAAGCAATTGATACGAGTATTATAGTAGGATATAAGCTCTTTAGCGATTTTATCAAAAACGAATACCGTCCTGCGGCGCGGGCTTCTATTGGCGCAACAGAGTTGCCCAATGGAAAAGATTTTTATGCCCAACGTGTTCAATATTATGCGACTTTAAACATGACTGCCGACGATATTTTTGAATTGGGTCAACAAGAAGTTGCTCGTATTCGAAAAGATATGGAAGCCGTAATTGAGGAAGTCGAATTTGAAGGTAGCTTTGCTGATTTTCTTGATTTTTTAAGAACAGACGAACAGTTTTATTGCAAGACTTCAAGAGAATTATTGCTAGAAGCTTCGTTTTTAGCAAAAGATATTGATGGAAAATTACCGCCTTATTTTGGAAAACTCCCGCGCCTCTCCTACGGTGTGACACACGTCCCACATGCCATCGCCCCCAAATATACAACAGGACGTTATTCGCCAGGTTCGGCACACAATCATAAGGCTGGTTTTTATTGGGTCAATACCTATAATTTGAAAGCAAGACCTTTGTATGTTTTGCCTTCGCTGACCATGCACGAAGCCGTGCCTGGGCATCACTTACAAATTGCATTGGCAGAAGAATTGGAGGGCTTACCTGATTTTAGAAAACATACTTATTTGAGTGCTTATGGCGAAGGTTGGGCTTTGTATTGCGAATGGTTGGGCGAAGAAATGGGCGTCTATACAACTCCTTATACTCGTTTTGGACGTATGACTTACGAAATGTGGCGTGCTTGTCGCTTGGTCGTTGATGTTGGTATGCACGCCAAAGGCTGGACACGCCAACAAGCCGTTGATTTTATGGCATCCAATACGGCTTTGTCTTTACACGAAGTCAATACCGAAATTGACCGTTACATCGGCTGGCCCGCACAAGCTCTTTCATACAAAATTGGAGAACTCAAAATTCGAGAACTCCGTAAAAAAGCAGAAAAACAACTCGGCGAAAATTTCAATATTCGAGATTTTCACGACCTTGTCCTGTCCAATGGAGCTGTACCACTTTTTATTTTAGAAGACTTGGTAAATGATTCGATAGAATCTCAGAAGTAGAAAAATAAAACTATGAAGAAAAAATGCCTAGAGTGCAACGATGAATTTCATGGCAGAGCCGATAAGAAATTTTGCTCTGACCAATGCCGCAATGCTTACAATAATAAATTGAATAGCGATGCCAATAATTTTGTTCGGAATATCAATAATATTCTTCGTAAAAACCGTCGAATACTAGCCGAACTCAATCCTGAAGGTAAGGCCACAATACACAAAGACAAATTGCTCGAAAGAGGATTTAAGTTTAGTTATTTTACCAATATCTACCAGACAAAGAGCGAGAATACCTACTATTTCTGTTATGAGTATGGATACTTAGAACGAGATAATGGTTATTATACCTTAGTGATTCGACAGGAATATGTAGAGTGATTTCCTATTCTTGTTCTGTCATGTAAATAGCATCCAAACGAAGCATCGAATCCAGCGGAAAGCCTTTTTCTTCAGCCTTTTTTTCGACGGACTTTAGCCACTTAGAATCGTTTTTAATTTTAGAAATATAGGATTGAATTCTGGCTTCTCGTTCACGTTCAGCTTTCTTTTCGGGTTCAAACCAAAGTTCGTATAAGTTATACACAAAACCCCAAGCAAAATGACTGAGCGTAGCTTCAGTTGCCAATAAAATGATGACATCTTTATCCGAAATTTCTGTGGCAAGGTCTATGTCAACGACTTTGTTTTTGCCACAAACGCTTGGATGAATTGAATTGTTATAAAACCAAAAATGACCTTCCTCAAAAACATTTTTGGTAAAACCCAAATGCTCCAAGCCCCAATAATAACTATCAGAAACGACCAAGCCATTAGGGCGTTTTTTACCTGCTGTTTCGTAACGCAATTTTGGATAAGGCATATCGTATTTATCCAATTCAAAAATGATATTCATACCCTTTTCAATATCTCTATCTCTACCACGAGCTTTATCCCATTCGACTTTTTCAAGAAAAATATCTGTCCAATCCTCCCCTCTTTTCTGTTCCAAGTAGCTGACGACCGAGTCAGCTACTAACCACTCCGCATAACTACTCCAATGAATTCCTGTTTTTGGAAAAAGTGGATAAGAAATCGTGTCTTTTAATTCTAAAAACCATTTATTAAAATCAATATGATTGATATTATTTTGGGCAAAACCTTGAGCATAATTATCGTAATTGGAAATCTTTTTTTCTTGATGTTGAAATTTTTCAGGGAAATATTCAGGAAAATACGAACCCTTCCCTGCCGCCAAAATCACTAAAAGTGTTTTGTCAAGTTTTGCTAAAGTATCCTGCAAGATTTTTATTTTTTGAACTTGTGCATCAATCTTTTCTTTTGGCAAAGCATAATTGCCCAAGTAAGCATCAATATAACCTCGCTCAAATAAATAACCCTCTTTACCAACATCTACACCTTTGGCATGGACTTCTCCAAACAAAGAAAAATCAATTTGATTGTGAATATGAACCAAGTCATTGCGACCACCAATATTATCTTTGAGATATTTTTCTTGATTGCTTTGATAATCACCCGACCACCACGACGACCAGCTAAAATTTGGCTCAGAGTGGGTGCTGACAGCACCACTCAAGCGACTCGTCTTCCATATCGGATAAGCTTTCTGAAATGCAGGCAAAAGCAAAATCAGAAATAAAAAAGCAAAGAGGATTTTATGTAGGCGATTATTATTCATCTAAATAAAAAATGGAGTGGCTAAGATAACCATTCCATTTACAAGATTTATGGAAAGTATTGTTTTATCGAGTTTGAAAATTACGATTAAGAAATTTCTTATGTAGAAACTAAATCCGCCGTATTCAATTCAATTGCACTTTCGATATCCCAATCGCCTTCAATCATACGATGCACATAACAACGGTCTGCTTGTTTTAATAACTCTTGACGTTGTTCTTCGGTGATGTCACCTTCAATATGAATCGCCACTTTGACCGATGTTTTCAATTTTCTGTTTTCTCCTCTTTTGACTTCTTGCTCAAAAGTGGCGTTGACATCACGAACATCCCAGCCATTTTTTCGAGCTATGAATCGTACAGTTGCTACTTTACACATGCCTAAGCCAGCCAAGACTAATTCTGTCGGAGCTAAACCCAAATCAGTGCCTTTGCTTTTGATGGGTTCGTCGCCTATGATAGTATGCGTTCCGTTGGTGATGATAGATTGATAACCTTCGGGTATATTTTTAATTTTAATTTGAGTTGCCATGATGTAATTTTTTTTTTGATTATTTAAAAATGGATTCAAGCAAATTCCAGACTTTATCTGTTTTTTTAAATCGGTATTGGGAGGTTAGATAAAGCGCAGAATTTGCCGAATCCTAATGGGACTATTACAATATATATTACGGTTTAGAGAGATGCTTGCTTGTATTAATGGTTTTGGGATATTATATATTATCTGCCTTAGGCAGCTATTGTTGTCAGTTCTGCTGCTGCTGGAAAATCTACTTCAAAGTCAGCTATATTGTGAATATAATTACTGATAGATTTAGTGCCAATGGCAACAGCAATATCTACGATATTTGCTTCATTATAACCAGCAGCAAATAAATTTTCTTTAGCTGTATCGTTTACTTTTCCTCCATTTTGAACTGCCAATCGAGTAAACTGTACTAGAGCATCTAATTTGCTATCTCCAAGATTTTCACCTGCTCTGATTTGCAAAATTTGCTCTTCCGTAAAGCCATTCATTTTTCCCATTTGAGTATGAGCAGCCAAGCAATAAGAGCATTCATTTTGCTGACTAACTACTAGGTTGATGATTTCTTTTTGACGTGCACTTAGAGTTGAATTGCGACCAGAAAAATTAAGATAATCTCCTAGAGCCGAATCATTTTTTGCTAAGTAAGCATAAAGGTTAGGAACAAAACCTAATTTCTTTTGCAATTGGTCAAAGATGGCTTGGTTGCTTTCTGAAACCTCGTTTCGGGTTGGGACATTAAATTTACTCATGATATTTTTTTTATGATTATTATTAAATTATTTACAATACAAAAATGCAGGTTTTGGGAAGGGCTTTCATCATCCATTTTTCCTGACGACTTAGCAATTTTTCCCTCTATAGTAATCATATGTTCCTCCCTCAGGCTGTGGCGCTTTTGGGGATGGTCACGTATTTACTACTAATGGGACAGGTCAAACGGTTTGGCATAATGATAATAATGGAGTTTGTAACACAAATGGTTGCCCTACCGATGATTGTAATGGGCTATTTCGCTGGGAAGGGGTGACCACTCTTGTATTAGGATTGAGTGGTACTCGATTAGCACAAAGTCAGCAAATTTGGATTAGCAATTATGTACGTGGTTGGCAAAGAAATACGTTTTGCTATCTTTTTCGTGCAGCAAAAAATTAAATTAGCATAGAGCTGCTTTGTAAAATTGAGAATTGTTGCTATACCGAGAACGGGGTAAAAAACCGAAAATAAAATGAAGGCTTTACCCCTTCGGCATCAAGCTAGGTTTTACAATAAAAAAAATGATACAATTAAAGTTCCAAACAAAAATGCGAAGAACAAGCCTAAGTAGCTTATATTTAAAATGAATAACTTTAAAACCGTTTTTCCCCAAGGCTGACGATAAACCCTTTTTAAAGAAGTCATGAGATAAATTTCAGTGCCGAGGAAAAAGAACAAAAATACCCACCACGGAAATACATTTAATCCGACAATTGCAATAGTCATCAAAATGAAAAAGAAGGCATGACAATGAAATGTATAAATTAAATGCTCAATATAATAGTAAGCATGACGAAAGTATAAAAAGTAAAGCACTAATGCTAGGCAAGGCATTAGCAATAGAACTGCCCAAGTGATGTTTCCCATCAATTTGGCAAACAGCTTTGATTCATCTTTTATGAGTTTTACCTTTTGTTTAAAAACAAGACGCTCCAAAATACTTGCTTCTTTTTTATAAATCGCTATCAGCTCATCCTCAGATAAATTCAAAAAATCATGTTTGGAAATCACTTCTGGTTTTTCACCACTTGTACCAATATAATGACTTAGGTTTATGGTATCATTATATCTATCACCATATCTATTCGCCGCTTCATTACTAGATTCAAAAAGTAAAACTCGCATAGAATCGTTGAATGTAGCCAAAATAGTATCGGTTACAATTTTTGTATGTTGTTCAGGAAAAATAGCGTTAGTACTATCCGTAATATTTTCTAAAATTCTATAAATGCGTTGGCGTTCATAGTTTTTTAAAATCCGTTCTTTGATGTTGTAACTGTGATTGGTGACAGATTGAAAGTTTTGGAAATTTAACGCAATAATGAAAAGAACGGAAGTCACAATCAATAAGCGAAGCGGATGTAGGTATTTTCGATGTTTCCCTACAAAGTATTCCAATGTTAATTTACCTGGTACAAATAGATTTTTGAAAGTTAGCCAAGTCCTAGACTCAATATTAAAAACAGCATCCAAAAATTCAGACCATAATTCAGAGAAGGAGATTTTGCCATCCGTATTTTTTTGTCCACAATTGGTACAAAACCCAAAAGCAGATTCATGCTCGGTATTGCAGTTTTGACAAACTTGTGGGGGCAACTTACTCATGATATAAAAGCCTCATGTCTTCATTTTTAAAATACTTTGAAATATACAAATTATCTTCCTAAATGAATCAACAAAACCGAAATATCTGCAGGTGAAACGCCACTAATACGGCTTGCTTGTCCGATAGTATGCGGTTTAATTTGACTTAATTTTTCGCGTGCTTCGGCAGAAAGTGAACCCAATTGATGGTAGTCAAAATCTTCTTTGATTTTGACAGCTTCGAGGCGATTCATTTTTTCGACCATTTCATTTTCTTTACGAATATAACCTTCGTATTTCATATTAATGGCTGCCAATTCGATGCTTTCTGCATCGAATTGTTGGAGATGTTGGTCTAGGCTTGGTACAAATTTTCTTATACTTTCCATATCCAAGTGTGGACGAATAAGTACCGAGTGCAATTTGACTTTTTGTTTGAGTAAACTCGACTTTTTTTCTTCCAAAAGCGGATTGACTTCTTCTGGCAATGCACTTGTCGAACGAAAATATTTTTCAATAGTATCAACTTCTGCTTGCTTTTCGGCGACACGAGCAAGGCGTGATTCCAAGCCTTGCATACCAATTTTTTGGGCAAGTGGCGTTAAACGCAAATCGGCATTATCTTGTCTTAGCAAAATTCGATATTCTGCTCGTGAAGTAAACATCCGATAAGGTTCTTTCGTCCCTTTATTGATTAAATCATCAATCAAAACGCCGATATAAGCCTCCGAACGTTTTAGAACAAAAGCATCTTTATCTTTTATTGTCAAATGCGCATTAATTCCTGCCATAAGTCCTTGCGAAGCTGCCTCTTCGTAGCCCGTTGTTCCATTAATTTGACCCGCAAAAAATAGATTTTTGACCAAACGAGTTTCCAAAGAAGGACGTAATTGTGTCGGCGGAAAAAAGTCATATTCAATCGCATAACCTGGTCGAAACATCTTGGCATTTTCAAAACCTTTGATTTTACGCAAGGCTTTATATTGCACATCTTCGGGCAGCGAAGATGAAAATCCATTGACATAAATTTCGCAAGTATCCCAACCTTCGGGTTCTACAAATAATTGATGTCGGTCACGCTCGGCAAAGCGGTCGATTTTGTCCTCGATAGAAGGACAATATCTTGGCCCCAAACCACGAATCCGACCATTAAACATGGGCGAACGGTCAAATCCAGTTTTTAAAACATCATGAACTTCTTGACTCGTATAAGTAATATGACAAGGATGTTGTTTGGTCAATTGTGGAGTATCCGTATAGGAAAATTTACTAGGATTTTCATCGCCTGGCTGTTCTTCCAAAATATCCCAATTGATACTACGACCATCCAAACGAGGCGGCGTACCCGTTTTCATACGCCCCGACTCAAAACCGAGTTCTACCAGTTGCGCTGTGATACCTTTAGAAGCTCGCTCGCCTGCACGACCTCCACCAAATTGCTTCTCGCCAATATGAATCAAACCATTTAGGAAAGTTCCATTAGTCAAAACAACGGCTTTGGCAGGAATTTCCAAACCCATACTGGTGTAAGCACCTTTAGCAATTCCATCTTTGACAATAATACCTGTAATCATCTCTTGCCAAAAATCAACATTTGGATGTTCTTCAAGCATATTGCGCCATTTACGGGCAAAAAGCCTACGATCACTTTGCGCTCTAGGACTCCACATCGCAGGGCCTTTGGAACGATTGAGCATCCGAAATTGCATCATCGTATGGTCGGTTACGATACCCGAATAGCCCCCAAGGGCATCAATTTCTCGCACAATTTGGCCTTTAGCAACACCGCCCATCGCAGGGTTGCAACTCATTTGGGCAATGGTTTGCATATTCATGGTGGCAAGCATTACTTTGGAGCCCATATTGGCGGCTGCAACAGCTGCCTCGCAGCCTGCGTGTCCTGCACCTACTACTATTACATCGTATTCTGGAAACATTGTATAGTTTTTATATCTCTTTGTTCTTTTCCATTGATGAAAAGAACAAAAAATCTAGTTGAATCGCAATTTGATTTCATTCAATTTTCCTTGTTAAAGGAAGAGTTGTATTTTCTTTTGATGTCCTTGCTTGAAAAATCCTACTATCTTAATCTTTTGCTATTACTAAATTTGAAAGCAATAGATTGGAACTTGAAGTATTAAGAAATTGTTGAATAATTAGGGATTTGTAAGCATCGCAAAATCTTATAACCGTTTACGGATTTTTCTTTTAGGAAATTGCTTTTTCCGACCTTCTTATTTTAAGTTTACAAAATTACGTTTTTCTTAAGGATAAAAAAATAACAGCTATGACTAATCAAACGTTCCATTTGGCGCAGTTTAATATTGCTCTGGCAAAAGCTCCTCTTATTTCGCCTTTGCTTAAAGGATTCGTCGAGCGCATTGATGAAATCAATGCACTTGCGGATGTGCATGAGGGCTTCGTTTGGCGTTTACAAGATGAAAGTGGAAGTGCAATGTTGATACAAGCTTTTGACAGCCCAGATTTATTAATCAATATGAGTGTGTGGGGATCCGTAGAGGCATTGAAAAAATTTACTTACCAGACCATGCACAAGGAGTTGATACGAGATAAGAAACAATGGTTTCATCATATCAAGGAGTCGCATTATGTGATGTGGTGGATTCCTGTTGGCCATATTCCGACCTTGGAAGAAGCAAAGGAAAAATTGGATTTGCTTAGAGAAAAAGGTGCGACTCAGGAGGCTTTTGATTTTAAAAATGTGTTTGAAGCTAAATAATTGGGATTTATATTTTTCTGAATATAACTTTTTGCTGTGAACCTAAGAAAAGCTGTTTTTTAAAGCTTCCAAGCTTCACCAAGCCACTCAAAGCTTGGAAGCTTTGGCTCGTAAACCTGTTTAGCTCGGTAGCTAAACAGAACAAATCAGCCTCTTTTTTAATATCAACGCAATCCGTTATAATCAGATTTTTTTTTAGTTGAAATGTTCCTTTCGCTTTAAACCTTCTTTTATTGTTTTGCATAAATGCAAAAGTTCTGCTTCTTGAATAATATAAGGCGGCATGATATAAATCAGATTTCGAAATGGTCGAATCCAAACACCACTTTGAACGAAGAATTTTTGAATTGCTGCGACATTGATTTTTTTATAACATTCAACAACTCCAATAGCTCCTAGAACTCGTACTTCTTTGACTAATTTATGATTGGATAAGGTTTGAAGATTTTCTTTTAAAATATTTTCAATATTTAGAATAATGGATTTCCAATCTTGCGAAAGGAGTAAATCAATACTTGCTAGTGCGACTCGACTCGACAAAGGATTTGCCATAAAAGTGGGGCCATGCGCAAAGACTCCAACGGGTCCGTTGGAGATGGTTTCAGCAATTTTAGTGGTACAAAGCGTTGCAGCCATTGTCATCATTCCGCCCGTTAATGCCTTCCCTAAGCAGAGAATATCAGGCGCAATTTGCGCATGATTGCAGGCAAAAAATTCACCCGTTCGCCCAAAACCTGTTGCAATTTCATCTGCAATTAAAAGTACATCATATTTATCACAAAGAGTTCTTACTTTTTTTAAAAAATCGGCTGAATACATTCGCATGCCACCAGCCCCTTGTACAATGGGTTCTAATATAAAAGCTGCAATTTCTTGATGATGTTCTGCGAAAGCTGTTTCTAAATTTTGATTATCCGATTCATTTAATTTTTCTCCGAAAGGAGTTGAAGGTTCATCAACAAAAATATGTTTTGGTAAAACAGACTGAAAAAAGTGGTGCATTCCGCCCACAGGATCGCAAACCGACATTGCCCTGAATGTATCGCCATGATAACCTTTTCGGATGGTCATCATCTTCGATTTTTGAGTATTTCCCAAAGAAAACCAATATTGAAATGCCATTTTCATGGCAACCTCTACCGAAACCGAACCGCTATCGCAAAGAAAGACTTTGTCGAGTCCTTTGGGTGTCAATTCTACTAATTTTTGACTGATTTTAATCGCTGGTTCGTGGGTCAAGCCTCCAAACATAACGTGTGACACTTGCTGGATTTGTTCTAGTATTGCCTCATTGAGTTTGGGATGATTATAACCATGAATCTTGCACCACCACGAACCCATGCCGTCAATGAGCCGAATGCCATCTTCTAAAATTATATGGACTCCTTTGGCGGATTTTACGGGATAGACGGGCAAAGGATTGGTCAAAGAAGTGTAGGGATGCCAGATGTGTTTTTTATCGAAGTCGAGAAGTTCTTGCATAACATTTTTTTAACCACAGAGTAACGCAGAGTTGCACAGAGTTTTTTAGATACTATACTCAGTCGGGTCTTGTACACCCGCCAATTCAAATGCTTCTATACGTTCGATGCAAGTGCCACATTTGCCACAATGTAGGTCTTGTCCTTTATAGCAAGACCAAGTTTGTGAAAAATCGACTTGAAGTTCCGCACCTTGTTTAGCAATAGCGGTTTTATCAATATCTACAAAGGGAGAAATGAGTTCGATATTGGCATAAGTACCCAATTGCATCGCACTTGCCATCGCATTCATAAAGTCATTTCGGCAATCGGGATAAATCGCATGGTCGCCCGAATGTGCCGCAATGACGACTCCATTTGCGCCGATGCTTTCGGCATAGCCGCAGGCGATGGAAAGCATAATACCATTGCGAAAGGGCACGACCGTTTTTTTCATAACCTCATCTTCATAATGTCCTTCGGGAATTTCTTCTTCTCCTTTTAAAAGGGCAGAATTAAATAAATCTCCCATAAATCCAATGTCAATAACTTGATGTGGAATATTCAAGTGTTGAGAATGATATTGTGCAAAAGGAATTTCTTTATGATTGTGTTTGGAGCCGTAGTCAAAGGAAAGTGTCCCCACTACTTCGTAGTGGCGTACGCTATGGTAAAGCGCGACGGTGGAGTCCATTCCGCCAGATAAGAGTACGAGGACTTTTTTTTTCATAGTATGAAAATTTAGCTTCGGTTGAGCATATTGAATCGCAGTTGCAAACTGCGACTAACCTTATTTACTTTGCTAATTAGCTTTACTAAACCTCGCTCAACACATGACTTCCCGCAGATTTAGGAAAGCAGATGCTATTTATGATTATTAAGATTTAGATTTGGATACTCAGCAATTGTCGTGAGCTTAATGCCTCCACGTGCTGCAAATTGACCTTCGACTTGCATCCATTTGGGTTGACAAATTTCGACCAAATCCAATAAAATGGTATTGACAATTTTTTCATTAAATCCTTGAAAATTACGATAAGCGTGTAAGTAATATTTCAAAGATTTGGTTTCAACGCACAATTTATCGGGCGTATATTTGATGATGATATTGGCAAAATCAGGTTGCCCTGTTACAGGACACAAGGATGTGAAATCCGCACATTCAAACTGAATGAGATAATCTCGTTCGGTAAATTGATTAGGAAAAACATCGAGTTTTGCCTCTTTAGGGTCGGTGCTTGGTATATGAACTTGTTTTCCAAGTAAGTTAAAATCCATATGATTTATTTTTGATTCGCAAAGGTAAGTATTTTAGGAATAAACATTCTTGAATGAAAATTGATTTCAAAAAGATATAAAAAAAGAGGCTGCTCAATGAGCAGCCTCTAATTATATCTGATATTGTCTTATTAACTTTCTTTCGGATTAGTTGTTGCTAAAGATTTTACGAAGACGCTTTGCAGAACCTACCAACTGACCTTTAACAGTTTCTAAAGTATCAAAAACGATGTCTTGTTGACGCTCCGCCAATTTAGCCGTTTCTTTGATAGCTTTTTTAGTCAAACCTTGCCATTTCTCGCCAGTTTTGACAGAACCATCTAATAAGTCTTCTGCTGTTTCTAAAGTGTAAGCATTGACATTTTTGATAGTAGATTGAACTTGGTTGATACCAACAGTTACGTCGATTTTAGCTACATTTTCTTTAGCTGTTTCAACAAGGTTGTTCCCCCATTTTTTACCATTTTGGTAAGTTTCGTCTAAGATTTCAGAAGCAGTTTCTACAACTTGAGCGTTTACATTTTTCACAGCAGAAGTGATTTGCTTAACGCTATCTTTCATTTGCATTTTCTCGAAAGAGCTAACTGCTTGAGAACGATTTTTCTTTACGTCTTTACGAACAACTTTTACTGTTTCGATAACTTCGTTGTTGATATTTTGAGCAGTCTTTTTGATTTTATCGATGTTGCTCATTGTCGCTTTTTTAGCCGTTTTTTTGGTTGCCATTTTATATTAGATTTGAGATTTTTTAAAAATATTATTTATAAGCGATTGAAGTCGCTGTGATAATTACTTACCACCTTTTAACTCACCTTGTAATTTTGTCAAAGCATCCCAGTCACCTTTAGCAGCTAAAGCAGCTTGAGTTCCCCAAGTTGCTGGGTTGTGCAAACGGTAACGGCTACCTGCAGCTAATAAAATTTCTTTTACCGCTTCTGGTTTAGCAGCAGCCAATTGCTCGAAGTTAGCGATACCGCCTTTTGTCAAAATTTCTTTGATTTTTGGTCCGATACCTTCGATTTTAGTTAAGTCAGTAGGATTTACTTTGATGGTAGTAGTCGCTTT
>JAHDEQ010000046.1:1404-7285 GCA_020628755.1 Saprospiraceae bacterium | reverse complement strand
TACCTTCGATTTTAGTTAAGTCAGTAGGATTTACTTTGATGGTAGTAGTCGCTTTAGTTGCAACTTTTGTAGTTTTTTTAGCAACTGGAGTAGTTACTTTCTTAGTCGTTTTAACAGCAGTAGTTGTTGCCTTTTTAGTTACTTTCTTTGCTGTTGTAGTAGCAACTTTTTTAGTTGTAGTTGCTGCTTTAGTAGCTTTTGAAGTAGTCGCTTTTACAGCTTTTTTAGCTGTAGTTTTAGCTTTAGCAGTTGCTTTCTTTGTTGTTTTAGCAACTGCTGCTTTTGCTTTAGGAGTTACATCTTTAACTTGAGTAGTAGCGTTACCCATGAAAGAGTTTACTGTTTCTGTTGCTTTTTGTGCAACACCTTCAACTTCTTCTCTTACATCTTCTACAACTGATTTTGCAGTTTTAGAAACAGTAGCAACTGTTTCTTCTACGATTTCAGTCAATTGCTTTAAATCTCCTTTCATTATGTTTTCGAAAGAGAAATTTTCAAGTCCTAAAAGTTTTCTCAAACGCATATCGCCATGCTTAACTTGTCCAACTAATGCTTCGATAGTGTCAAGGGCAATTGTTTGTTGTTCACCTAAAAGGTCAGTTCCTTTTTTCATCCCATTCGCAAAAAGTCCTTGCCACTTTTTGCTTGCTTTGATAGAATCGTTCAAAGCTTCTTCAGATGCTACTAATACATCTTTATTAATATCTTGAACTTTTACTTTAATTGTGTCAATAACTGATACTAATGTATTTTTTTCAACTTTCTTCTTAGCCATTATATGATATTTTGATGGTTAAATTTTAATTACGATACAAAGATGAGAAATGGAAGTTACAAATGAGTTACAAACAAATGTGTACCTATGTGTTGGCGTGTTTATGTGCCTATGAAAACATAGATACATAAACACTTAGACACACAAACACAACAATTATAAATTTTCTATTTGCTTATAGAGTTGTTGGGTTTCAGGGAGTGGGCTGACACCAAATTCATCATCTAAAATTTTGACACATTGGCGATAAGTTTTAATGGCGAGTGGGCGATTGCCTTTTTGAAGGCAAGCCTGCATTTGGAGTCGGTAGGCTTCTTCAGAAGTATTATCAATCAAGAGAGCTTCTTGTGCTAAGCGCAAACTTTCAGTAGGATTTTGTTCTAATAACAATTCGCCTAAAGCAATAAAAGTAGAAAGTACTAAAAGTTGTAAACGTTCTCGCTCGGCACTACTCCAATCTTCATACAATCGATTGGGTAGATAAATCCCATCGTATAATTCAACCGCTTCTTGATAAGCTTGAATTGCAGTTGAAGGATTGTTTACTAAAGCCTGATTTCCAATTTTGATGTATTCTTCAAGGGCGAGTGCATCCAGCCAAATTTCGTTGAGATTGAGTTGATAGGTTATGCCTTGTCGTATTAAATAGCGTGCTTCGGTGCGACTCTTGCGATTGGGTTCGAGGGTTTTATTGATGCCATGCAAGGCAACTTTGAAAGTCGATTCGGCAGATTTCAGGTCGAGGTCTTCCCAAAGGCGATCGAATATTTGTTCTTTGTGTAGGGCTTTGCGGTGACGTGACGTGATAAAAAATTGGAATAGTTGAACGGTCTTATCTCGTCCCCACTCTTTTGGTGTAATCAAATGCCCTTCTCGCCACACTTGGAAGTTTCCGAGTGTGTGGATTTTGAGTGCTGCGTTCTCACGCAAGGACTCAAGGGTTTGTATTTTTTCAGTTACTAAAATGATAGTTGTTCGAGATTAGCTTTACTAAACTTTGCTCTACATACTTCCTCCCGCAAATTTAGGAAAGCAATAAATTCTAGATTCTAAATTTTACAATCAGAAATCAAAATCACTTCTTCGACAATTCGTCCACTTTTGAATTAAGTGTTGCCATATCATTGGAGAGTTTTTCAACCAAAGCAAGCAATTTTTTATAATCTGATTTGGAAGAGACGCGCCAATCATCAACGGCAAGCCGTTGTCCTAAACGCTCTTCAATTTTTTGAGAAATATTATCATTGATTTGTCCAATTTGCTGTTGGACTTGTTCTAGCTGCTTTTTGGGATCTTTGAGAGTCTCCATGACAATTTTGGGCGTTTCTAAAGCCATCTTTTTCCACAACTCAAAGTTCTTAGCAAGAATGCTTTTTTGTTCTTCGGGCGATTTATCCTCAATCGCTTGCAATGTCAAATCAGCCAATTTCCCTTGTATGAATTTGACCACATCATCAAAGTCTGTAAAATTCTGTTCGTCTCCTCCTTGTACATGTTGAATATTGCCACGCCATTGTACTTGTGATTTTCCTTCGTCGTTTTGAAAGACTTTTTGCTTAAATCGAAGCACAAAAGAGGCGGTTTCATCTTTTTTCTTTGCCATAATTCGGTAATTTTTCTTGCAAAATAAGGATTCTTCCTTAATTCTTATCACTCTAGCTAATTTATGAATTATCTTTGCACAACTTTTCTCTACTGGGGTGCCTACTTTTTTAATGCAAGAATGACTGAATGGAAAAATGCAAGAATGTTAAATGCCAAAATAATTCATGCATTCAATCATTGATACATTCATGCATTATTAAAAGGCTGAGATTATACCCATTGAACCTGATACGGATAATGCCGGCGCAGGGACTCAGGGCAGGAACAATTTTTCTGCACTAGCAAACCCCTTGTTAGTGTTTTGTTTCAAAACTTATATTTATCATGAGAAAAAATTATTTAATTCTTTTACTACTCTTATTTAGTAGCATGGCTTTTACACAGGCCGTTTTGACGGGAACAATTACCGACCAAAATGGTGAGCCACTTCCTGGTGCAAATGTTTCTTTAAAAGGGACAAACAATTCCAACATCACAGATGCAGATGGCTTTTTTATGTTTAAAGAACTCGAAAATGGTAGCTATACCTTGGTAGCAAGTTATATTGGGTTTGGCAATTATGAAAAAGAAATTAGCATCAATGGCATTACAGATGTAAATGTAGAGATGGCGGCAGCTACTTACAATACTTCGCAAGTTATTGTAAGTGCCAACCGAGTAGCTGCGGATGCGCCCATTACACACACAACTTTAGGTAAAGAAGAAATTGATGCCAACAATTTGGGACAAGATGTTCCTTTTTTGTTGCGGTGGACCCCTTCGATGGTCGTAACTTCTGATGCAGGAACGGGCATCGGCTACACGGGCATTCGCTTACGTGGAAGCGACCCAACACGCATCAATGTTACTATCAATGGAATTCCGTTGAATGATTCGGAATCGCAAGGTGTATTCTGGGTGGACTTACCTGATTTTGCGACTTCTACTCAAGAGGTTCAAATACAACGTGGCGTGGGCACCTCGACCAATGGCGCAGGTGCGTTTGGGGGAACTATCAATTTAAGTACGGTGACCAAAAAAGAAAAAGCCTACGGTCAAATTGATGCGACTTATGGTTCTTTTAATACTTTGAAAGGTAATATCCAATTGGGTTCGGGTTTAATAAATAATCGTTTTACTCTGGATGGTCGAATTTCTCATATTGAGTCAGATGGTTATATTGATAGAGCGACTGCTGACCTTAATTCTTTCCAAGCAAGTGCAGCTTATTGGGGCGATAAAAATAGTATTATTTTTAATGTTTTTGGTGGACACGAAGTGACTTATCAGGCTTGGAATGGTGTGCCAGCTCAATATATCGATAATGATAGTTTGAGAACGACCAATACAGCAGGTGCCGAAAGACCGGGTGAACCTTACGAAAACGAGGTGGATGATTACACACAGGTACATTATCAATTGTTGTACAATCAGTCGCTAGGTTCTAGTTGGTACTGGCGTAGTGCCTTGCACTACACCAAAGGGAAAGGTTTTTTTGAGCAATATAAAGCAGGAGAAGAATTGGCTGATTATGGTTTTGACCAAGGCGAATCGGATTTGGTTCGTCGTCGTTGGTTGGATAATGATTTTTATGGTTTGACGACTTCTTTAAATTATCAAAAAAGTAATCTGGATTTGACGGTTGGGGGAGCTGCTAATAATTATCTTGGTGGTCACTTTGGTGAAACGATTTGGGCAGAAACACTTGGCGATATTGAAAATTCGCCTCGTTACTATGACAATGATGCAGAGAAATTGGACATCAATGTTTTTGCGAAAGCCAATTATAAATTCAATTCTTCCTTTAGTGGATTTTTAGATTTACAATATCGTCATATCAATTATGATTTTTTGGGTGTGAATAATGACGGTTCGCCACTTGACCAAGACGACCAACTCAATTTCTTTAATCCTAAAGTTGGTTTGGCTTATAAAGTCTATGACCAAGGGCAAATCTATGCTTTCGCTGGCGTAGCACAGCGAGAGCCAAACCGCAATGACTATACCGAGAACCCTTTAAACACGCGTCCTTTACCTGAATTTATGATTGATTATGAATTAGGTTTTAAACATCAATCTAAGAAAACATATTTTGGTGCAAACCTCTATTTTATGGATTATACCGACCAATTGGTCGTTACAGGTTTACTCAATGATGTGGGCGAATATACACGTGTCAATGTTGCTGATAGCTACCGAGCAGGAATTGAATTGGATGTTCAAACAATGCTGACAAATCGTTTTTCTGTGAATGCCAATTTGACTTTGAGTCAAAATAAAGTTAAAGAATTTACGGAATATATTGACAATTGGGATACTTGGGGACAAGAAACGGTTGTCCACGAAAATACCGATTTGGCTTTGTCGCCAAACACTATTTTTGGAGGAAACTTATCTTATGCTTTTGTTCAAAATGACAATCATAATTTGACAGCATCTTTGTTGGGCAAGTATTTAGGCAAGCAATTTATTGATAATACGTCTAATGAAAATACTGTTTTGGATGCTTATTTCTTTAGCGATTTGCGCTTGGCTTATGCTTGGCAAACGAATGGTGGATTCTTTAAAGGAGTAGAGGCGACTTTCTTACTTCGTAATATTTTCGACTCTAAGTTTTCAACCAATGCTTGGACCTATCGCTATATTTCAGAAGGTTATGACGGGCGACCAGATGATCCTTATACACGTTTAGAAAATGGAGCGACTTATAATTTGACAGGATTTTACCCGCAGGCAGGTAGAAATTTCTTGTTGGGTGTGAGTTTGAAGTTTTAGTTTTTTGAACTATATAAGGCTTATAATTTCTTATAAGCCTTATATGGTTTATTTCTTATGCAGTTTGCACGATTCTAATAAATTCCTTAGTCAAACTATCGGTTTGCATTTGACCACGAAATTCTTGAATTGTTCCACTATATAAAATATTTCCTTTGTGGATAATTGCCAAATCGTCGCATAACAAATCGACTTCGCTCATGATATGCGAAGAAAAAATAACCGTCTTTCCTTCTTCTTTACAATTACGAATCAGGTTGATGATATTTTCGGCAGTGATGACATCGAGTCCAGAGGTTGGTTCATCAAAAACAACTACAGAAGGATCATGAATCATAGTTCTTACAATAGAAACTTTCTGCTTCATACCCGTTGATAATTGACCAATGCGCTTCTTAGCAAAGTCATTCATATCCAACAAATCAAAAAGTCTTTCTTTTCGTTCCTTGAACACATTTTTCTCAACGCCATACAAATCTGCAAAATATTTGACCACTTCATTTGGCGTAAGCCGTTGATACAAACCCGTACTTCCAGTCAAAAATCCAATATTGCTACGAACTTGTTGTTCCTCCTTTTCGACATCATAATTGGCTACTTTGATAGAACCACTTGAAGGTTTTAAGATAGTCGCAATCATACGTAAAGTAGTCGTTTTCCCTGCACCATTAGGGCCTAACAAAGAAAAAACCCGACCTGGCTGGCAATTAAAAGAAATACCTTTGACGGCACGAATAACCGTGTCGT
>JAHDEQ010000046.1:0-1304 GCA_020628755.1 Saprospiraceae bacterium | reverse complement strand
CGACCTGGCTGGCAATTAAAAGAAATACCTTTGACGGCACGAATAACCGTGTCGTCGGTATTCATTTCTTTACGTTGCTGTCGAGAAAGTTGAAATTCTTTGACGAGATTTTTGACTTCAATCATAAGGAGGAGGGTTTTAGTTTTCTTTGTAGGTTGCCACTAGAGCTTTCAGTTCATCTAAATAAATGCGTTTGATAGGTGCTCGGCGAGCTAGATTGGTTTCCGTATGAAAGTGATGTCCTTCTAAAAATTTGACCTGAATTCGATTCCATTGTTCCTCACTTTCTAAGATACCAAAAGATTTGAGTTCATCAAAAAGCGATTTACCAATCGAATAAAAATCCTCTCTTCCAAGATAATCCAAATCGGCATCACAAATGATTTCTTCGAGATGATTTTGAGGACTTTGCGGTATTTTAGTTGCCATAATCATCCCACAAATTCGGCGAATTTGGCCGTCTGTATAACCATGCTTTGGTAAAAACTCTTTGGCAATAAGGCAACCCAATTCTTCGTGATTTTTGGAGGAAACTGTAAACCCAGAATCATGAAACAAAGCTGCTGTCTGTAGCAAAATCAAATCTTCACCTTCAATAGTCTCGTATCGGCACAATTCCTCTACAATATTCAACACATCCAAGGTGTGGTGAATACCATGATAGTACAATTGTTCGGACAGTTCCGATTCCAATTTTTGAAGGATAAAAGCCTTTGCAGCTTCGTAGTTCATCGAATAAAGGTATGATAATTATTTTAACTTTTGACCGACCAAGCTGGCTTTTGTTTCATCACCTCTTGGTAAATCGGACAATCCTCGCTGTGTGCTCCTTGCAAAAAGCCTGTACTCATCAAAAATTCATTGACAATTTCGCCACCTACAAATTTGAATTTCTTTTTAAAAATTTTGACCCATTCATCTTTTGTTTTTGGATGATGATGTTCAATCCATTTTTTGAAAGAGCCAAATTCTTTTTGTAATTCTAAAATCTGGTTGGCATTATGAATCGCAGCATTGACTTTTAAGCGATTCCGAATGATGCCTGCATCATTCAGTAGTCGTGCTCGTTCGTTCTCGTCATAAGCTGCTACTTTTTCAATATCGAAATTAGAGTAAGCCATCCCAAAATTATCTTGCTTTTGCAAAATAGTATTCCAGCTCAAACCAGCTTGGTTAATCTCTAATATCAAACGTCCAAACAACTCATTATCGTCTTCAATCGGAAATCCATAGGCCGTATCGTGATAAATTCGGTGTAAATTATCAGCTTCTTGTTCTAAAGAAAATTTGCAGTAAGAGTTCAT
>JAHDEQ010000045.1:10754-23624 GCA_020628755.1 Saprospiraceae bacterium | reverse complement strand
TCTCTTTTGAACACTAAGATAATATTAAAATAAACTTTTTACACAGTGTATTTAGTACCGTGTAATGAAAATAAGTTTAAATTTAAAATTGTCCGTAACAGCGACTTTAGTCGCTGAAAATCTAGGATGGCAGCTAAAGCAGCCCCTACGTTTTTTTAAATAATTTTTGTTACACGGTATTTAGTAAACCTTTCCTTTGTTGCTTTCTCTTTGGAGCTAAATTAACGAAGCATTAACAAGGCATACAAATACTATTGGTTACCTTTGAGGTTCTAAATTTTCACCTCTTATTGTAAATCTATTTGGAGTCTATTGCGTTTACTAACTTTACTATTGATAAAATGGCTCTACGATGAAAACTGTGGGTATGAAATACTAGGGCAAAGGTTTACTAAACTTGTCGCTAATAAATGTACAAGGTTTGTTTAATTTACAGCTTTCAAATCGAAAGAAGTTTAGTAAACCTCATTCGACCCACAATAAACACCGTAGTACCGATAAAATAGAGAAAATGAAATCACTTTATACTATTATACTACTTTTATTAAATATAAGTTTATTTGCCCAGTTTACGATTAGTGGTCGTGTATTGGAGGGTTCCTCCAATACGCCGCTTGATTATGCGACTATTGCTGCCAAGAGTGTTGTGGACGATAGTATCATTTTAGGTACTACGACTGCTGATGGCGGCTTGTTCAAATGTGAAGTTCCTAACAAAAGGGTTTATTTGGAAATAAATTTTATGGGTTTTGATAGCAAAATTATCAAGGACATAAATTTTGAAAATAGACGAGCTAATTTGGGTGATATTTTTCTAGGCGAAATGAGTGAACTCTTGGATGAAGTTGTAGTGACAGCCGAAAAATCTACTACAGAATTTAAACTCGATAAACGTGTTTTTAATGTCGGAGCAGACTTGAGTTCGACGGGGGCGAGTGCTTTAGAAGTGTTGGACAATGTACCTTCGGTCAATGTGAGTATTGAGGGAGAGGTTTCTTTGCGAGGGGCAAGTGGTGTACAAATGCTTATCAATGGTAAGCCTTCTGTATTGGCTGATGATTCGGGTAATGCACTGGGTACAATTACGGCAGATATGATCGAAAAAGTTGAAGTGATAACCAATCCTTCGGCGAAGTATGAAGCCGAAGGAACGGCCGGTATTATCAATATTGTACTTAAAAAGAATGAAAAAAAAGGAGTCAATGGTTCGGTTTCTATCAATACGGGTATTCCTCATAATCATAGTCTTGGTTTTAGTTTGAATAAGCGCACCAGTAAATTTAATCTTTTTACGCAAATGGGTGTTGGCTATCGGGAGCTGCCAAGAATTAACGAAAATATCAACCGAAACTACATCAATAATACCGAAAATACGTCAGAAGGTATCGAATATCGAAATGAAAATTTTTATAACATCATTTTGGGTTCTGATTATTATATCAATTCCAAAAATGTCATCACACTTTCGGGAAGTTTTGCCTATGAAATAGAAGACCAGCCGTCTGAAATTGACTTTACGGAATCGGAAAATGGCATACTTAAAAGTGCTTGGACTAGAAATGAAGTGACCGAAGCTACAAATCCAAAATTGCAATATGAATTGCAATATAAGCGAGAGTTTGAAGACAATAAGGAACATCAATTGCTCTTTAGTGCCATCGGAAATTATTTTGGAAAAGACCAGTCTTCTTTGTTTACCAATGATTTTACTTTGGGTACTAGCACGCAGCCCAACCAAGAAACGGCTACTAATTTTGAGGAAGGCAAATTTACGTTCAATCTTGACTATACCAAGCCTTTTCGTGAAAAATGGACGGTTGAAACAGGTGCTCAATATTTGACGAATGATGTAAATAATGCATTTGAAGTAAGCAATGAAGATGCCGATGGTATTTTTGTGATTGACCCAAACTCTACCAATACTTTTGAATACAATCAAAATGTATTGGGGCTTTATGCTACAGGTGCTTATGAGGGCAAGGTTTGGGGCTTAAAATTAGGGCTGCGTGCCGAAAATACGGATTTGAGTACCTACTTGGTCAATAACGACCAACGCAATAGTCAAAACTTTACTAACTTATTTCCGACGGCTCATACTTCGTACAAAATTTCGGAAAAAATCTCTTTGCAAGCAGGTTATTCGCGTCGAATCTATCGGCCACGTCTTTGGGATTTGAATCCCTTTTTTAATATCCGAAACAACTTTAACATCCGAGCAGGAAATCCCAATTTGTTGCCCGAATTTACGGATAGTTATGAGGCAGGAGCTATCTTTATTTTTGATAAAATCTCATTCAATACGAATGTTTATCATCGTTATACTACTGAAAAAATTGAGCGTATTTCGACTTTTAATTCTGAAGATGGCACAAGAATCACGCAGCCCCAAAATCTTGGGACGAGCAATGCGACAGGTATAGAGGCCAATTTTAAATTTAAACCAATCCGAAAATTGGTCATTAATGGAGATGCCAACTATAATATTTTTGTACGGAAAGGCCAGTTGGGCGACCAAAATTTTGACTTTTCTGCCGACCGTTGGTCTGGAAAACTGACCACCAAATATAAATTTTCGAGAAAGTTAGATACAGAATTGTCTATCCGATATGAGTCGGCTTTTCAGACGATACAAGGCGAACGGGCAGGAAATCTTTTTGCCAATTTTGGTTTGAAATATAAAATACTTAAAGGTCGAGGAGTTTTTAATTTTAGTGTTCGTGATATTTTTGCTTCTAGGATTCGACAAATCACCATTAAGCAAGCAGATTTTTATACATTTTCTTCGGGTCAAAGAGGACGTTTTATCACACTTGGCTTTAGCTATGGCTTCGGCAAAGGCGAAGCCATGCAGTATTCTGGCCGAAGAAGACGTTAGTTTTTTCCAAGAATTTAGATTATGTTAAGTAAACATCTGTCTTAAAACAATGATACTTTACCTTACAATTCTTTTTCAATAGCTGATACGAGTTCGATTAATGTCGCTCGATCAATGTGTTGGGATTGATTAATGGAGGAAATTCTGATTCGTTTTTTCTTATAAAACTTAGCGATGTCTTTGTGATCGGCAGAGAAAAAATAGGTCTCGCCATTCAATCCAAAAGGCTGTAACTGTTTCCATTCTTTGTGAGTTGTCTTAACACCTTTTTGCGACAAGACTTGCGCCGAATTGGTATTATCTACAAAGTTTTGAATCTCAACAATCAGAGTATTGGAAGCATTTTTTTCACTCCAAGTAAAAAGCGTTGTACTCGATTTGGCATCTGATTGATCATTGTTTCTAAAAATCGTTTCTTGTATTTTCAGGTGTTTCTTTAAAAAATTCTTGGTCAAAAAATCAGCAAAATGAGGCTTCTTCGTTTTTGGAGCTATACTTTTTGGCTTTTTCGCTGTAGCATTGTTTTTCTTATTTCTTTCGACTCTTCGCTTGCTCTTCTTGCTTTGGTATTGGAGGATTCTATTGATGAATTTTTGAGGTTTTTTACATTTATCAATAATATTTCTTTGCTCTTTTGGGTCTATTGTTAGATTATAAAAAAATCGTTCATCCGTATCGGGTATATAAATAAACTTATTCATTTTATTCCCATTTTTGCTCACACTCGCCAATACAGAATGTCCATCTCCATTTTGGGTTTCGTGAAAAGTAGTTCTTGCTTTTATCTTATTTTTCAGAGTTCGGCCTTCCCAAGTTTTGGGAATCGGCAATTGTAATCGATCAACTATTGTAGGAGCTATATCTATTTGACTGCCATACGTTCGTTCTTTATAAAAAGAAATATCATCGTCAATAAACATGATTGGAACACCAATATATTCTTGCCAAAGTCCATGTTTGTGTCCAAATTTTTTATTGTGTTCTCCCATAGACTCTCCGTGATCGCCCACAATGGCAACCACTGTATTGTCCATAAAGCCTTTTAATTTGAGTTGCTGCAAAAACCGTTTGATAATGTCATCCGCTTGTACAAGACTATTGTCATAACTATTGGTAAATAAAGTTATTGCGTCACTGTCTATGTCAATCGTTCTTGATTGACGTTTGACCAAAGAAGCATAATTCATAGAAGGCTGGAAAATATCAAAACGTTTTTGTTTAAATCCACCAATATGAGGCGACATCAGGTGTACAAAAAAGAAATTGGGTGTACCATCCGAGTCCTTGACATCTTGGAGTGCTTTAAATATAAATTCATCGTCATTGATATTGAATTGAGGATACATTTTACTCTCAATATAAGTATCTATATTTTCGCCATAGTATTCTTTTAGATTGCTAAACGAATCATGCAATCCTGATAATAAAAAGTTGATATGATAACCTTGCTTTCGCAGGTAATCATGAATACCTAACTTAAAATTTCCAAAATTTTTATAGGTTTTAGAATTTAAAATAGATAGCACTCCACAAAAGGTATTGGCGCAAGTAGAGGTGCTCCAATCCATTTTAACCAATTTGCCAGCATTGTACAATGACTCCAAGTAAGGCATCGTTTTGCGGTGATAACCGCTAAACGACAAGTGGTCATTTCGCAAGCATTCTACAGAAATAATAATGACGTTCTTTTTATCAAAATTTTCTTTTCGTTTTATGGTAATATTTTCTTCTTCGCCCGTCTGATTATCGTTTTTCATCATGTCTATTGGGTCAAGTGGATTGACAAAAGACACGAGCATTTCATCCTTAAAAAAAGAATCGGCAAGCGATGGCTTGCTAACAGATGCCATGCCACCCAATAAGAATATGGGAAGCAAAAGACTTCCAAAACCCAAGGCTTTTTTAGCTGAAAAGTAATTGGAAATGGCCGATAACTCGTTTTTCTGATAATAGTAATATATAAAAGTCAATAAGGTCGTCAAGGAACTGCCGACAACGATAAGGGTTGCATACTCGTGTCGCCATAAGAAGTCGGTAAACGAAAAGGGCCGCAATATTATATCCGAAAACAATTTGTAATCAACAGCTTGTCCCCAATTCGTTATTCCAGCATAATAACCTCCTGCAATGCTATACAAAACGATAGATGCCAAAAACAAGACAATGATATTAAAGGTCAAAAAGTAAGGTCGAGCAGATTCTTTTGTAAGCGACAAACTTGTAGCTAAAAAAGAAGTCACACAAAAATGTATAAGCGAGAAAGCCAAAAAACTCGTAAGCAGCAAAATTGCTTTTGCTGCCGCACCTACTGTAATGGCACTGTACATAAAACAGAGCAATAACAATAGAAAAATATAAAAAGTAGCGGATAATTTGAGGTAATTTCTTAACATGATTGTGATATATTCCTTGGGTTAAAATTTTGTTTTTAAAGGTCTGGTATTTTGTCAAACCAAGCTTGTGCTTCTTCTAGTTGTTTGGCTAGTTGTAATAATAAGGCATCGTCTCCTATTTTGGCCGTAAACAGCGTACCAATTGGCAGTCCTTTTGGCGACCAGTACAAAGGAATATTGACCGAAGGTTGCCCTGTCATATTGGACAAGGGTGTATAAGGAAAATATCCAAAGGCTTTATCAGCAAACTGCTCTAAACTAGCTTTGACCAATTTTCCTAAATTAAAAGTATTGACTATTTTGACCAATTGTGCCTCTGCTTTTGAATTTTGTAAAGCTCCTGTTTTGATAGGTGCATTGGCCAAAGTTGGGGTCAACAATACATCGTATTGTTGATGCCATTGCCCCAATCGATAAGCAATATTTCCTACCTGAGCCTTTGCAAAAGCATATTCGCCTGCCGAAAAAGCATTGCCCAAAACTCGCAAAGCCCAAGTATTGGGTTCGATTTCATTGCGTTTTAGTTTTCGTCCCAAAAGAGACTCCAATACGTTCAAATCACCAGCCGTTTCGGCAGCAACGATAACAACAAAAACTTTGGTGATGTCTTCTCGTTGATAAGGCAACTCGACTTCTTCCACATCATGCCCCAATGAACGCAATAATTTGGCGGCGTGTTGCACAGCATCTTGACAATCTGTATCTACCTGATGTCCTAATGTATGTTCAGTACTAAAGCCTATTTTTAGTTTTCGGACAGGTTGCTCTATTGCTTGGAGCAATGCAGAATCTGAATTTTTGGCCAAATAAAATTCTCCTATATCTGTCCCTGCAATCGTGTCAAGGTAAGCGGCTGTATCCCGTACACTCCAACTGACACAACCTTCTTGTACCAAACCCGACCAAAATTCGGCTGCAAATGGTCGAAAACTACTATGTCCTCTACTCGGTTTCATCCCAAGCAAACCACAACAGGAGGCAGGAATACGAATAGAACCTCCTCCATCACTCGCCGTAGCCAAAGGCGATATTCCAGCCGCTACGGCAGCCCCTGCTCCCCCACTCGACCCTCCAGGCGAATGCTCCAAATTCCAAGGGTTATAACAATTACCATATAGTTTGGATTCCGTCCAAGTTGTTAGTCCAAATTCGGGCGTATTGGTTTTGCCAAAAATCAAAAAACCTGCGTTGCGTAGTTTCTGAACCACGACACTATCCACTTGCGAAACATTATCTTTTAATGCAAAACTCCCTACATTAAGTGGCGTGTTTTTAACCTGTAAGCCAAGGTCTTTTACCAACAAAGGCACACCCGAAAAAAGTCCATTTCTCGGCATGGCATCCAACATTTTCTTTGCATAATCATAAAGTTGGTGTACGACTGCATTTATTTTAGGGTTGACCTTTGCTACTCGATGGCTTGCCAAATCGAGTAAGTCGTTTGGCGAAACTTGCTTTTCTTTCACTAACTTTGCCAAGCCAATTGCGTCATATTGTCGGTATTCTTGAAAATTCATACACTCAAATATAGCATTTTGACTACTTTTTTATGGATAAAAACTTTATATTTGATAAAAATACATTTATTTTGCAGTACTTCCCATAAAGACTCCAAGACCTTAATTTTTTAACCTAAACTTATGCGACTACAAATATTATTTTGTACACTTCTCTGTATTGGATTATTATCTCTTTTTTCTTGCAATCGAGCGGAAAATGAAATAGAAATTTCATTAGTAGCTCCTATGACTGGAGACTCTACGGTTCAGTGTAAAGATGTGATGATAAGTGCTAATTTTGCTGCTCTGGAGACCAATCATTTTATTCGGATCAATTTTCACTCTGAAGGTATTGATATAGACTCTCTTATCTTTTGGGATGTCCATGACCACGAACAAGAAACCAGTTATGAGCAGATTTTTGACTTGTGTAGTTATCCTTCGGGGACTTGTTTTCACTTAGAAATTGATGCTTGTATTGACCACGAATGTACGAGGAGCGAGACAAGAGATGTTTCTTTTTGTATTGAGTAATTACCACTCAAAACGGACTAATAGATTTGGGGTAAATCCCAAATCTAGTTTATTGGTGTAATTCAATTGTGCATCCATCATTTCGTTTTGTTCAATAAAAAAACCACGACTATAAATATTATTTTGGTCGTAAACATTGAATAAAGACAGCCCAAAAACGGCTTTCCAAGCCTCGTCTTTGGGCTTCAAGGTATAGGCCGCCGAAGCATTTAATTGATGCAACATGGATAAGCGAGATTGATTAAATTGATTGCTTAGGGGAACGACTATTTCTCCTGAAAGTTGATTCATCATGGGGTCGTTGACTTCTTCTACCCTAAAATCGTCTTTGTCTGAATAAGGTGTACCCGATACCAATTTCCAACCTAAAGAAAAATTCCAATTATTCTTTTTATACAAATGTACCCAGTTCAATTGATGCGGCTGGTCGCTTGCGGCAGGAAATTGTTCGTCAAAAAAATCATCAAACTCATAAATAACCCGACCAAAAGAATAACTCAGCCAAGTGCGATAGTTTTTCCATCGTTTTTTTACTAAAAAATCTATTCCGTATATCCTAGCATAGCCCAAGGTATAACGATTTTCTAGCTGGTTTACAAAATCTAAAGAAAGTGAGGTCAAACCTCGAAGGTTTTTATAATAAGCCTGAACTTCTAAAAGCCACGATTTTTTTTGATAGACCGATCCCAATTGAGCTTGCAAGGCATTCAGCACGGGTATATCTTGACGTGCATTCAATACCCAAATGGGTGTTGTGATACTGGCTTGGTCGCCTTCAATTTCGACTACTTGACTCAAAAATTGATAGTATTGCCCCAAATTGGCATTGATTTGAAAACCTTCTCTAATTTGATACCAAAATTGTAATCGAGGCTCCCAATAAATGTCTTTTCTTTTCTGAAAATAGCTTGTCCGCAAACCTATTTCAGCCCCAAATTTATGTTCTTTATTGGTCGTAAATGTGCCATGCAAGGCATGCACATAAGCATCATTTTTTTCATTTTCGTTAGTCTCGTTGCGCCGTCCTTTTTGTTTGGTAATTCCAAAACCTATATCATAGTCCGACAATTGATAACCCAATTTGATGGTATGATTTTGATTGGTTTGATAGTTGTTTATCCACTGCAATTGTTTCTCTGTGATTTGACTATTTTTAAAACCATCTTTGTTGGGCATATTGTCATTTTGAATGCCAATATTGTACTCATAATCGTAAAAATAATTGGTACTCAAAGCAAGGATTTGAGACGAAAATCGCTCATTCCAATTGCGTTTCCATGCCAAACTAAGACCTTGATTTTGCAAGTAGAGACTATCTGTTTGGCGCAAACCAATTTGAGTATTATTAACCTCTGACTCCAAATCATTATTAGTGTAAAAGCCTGCTATAGACAATTCATCTTTGAGTGAAAGTTTCCAAGAGATTTTTGCATTGCTATCTATAAACTTAAAATCATCTTTCAAATCTATTTCTCTGGGCAGTCGGCCAGGTTTGATATTTTGTAAAATAATACCTTGATGGATTCGCTGAACGATGTTATCATAGGTGGGCGTTCGACCCAGTTCTGAGGTCGAATGGCGGACGGAAAAAACGGCCGAAGCCTTGTCCTTAGCTAAAGCTATTTGACCATTTGCAAAAGCATTTATAAAATTTGAACCTAATCCAATTTGGGTTTTACGAAGTTGATAATCTTCTGATTTCATATCAATAACGCCTGCCACTCGTCCGCCATATTCTGCGCCAAAACCTCCTCGATAAACGTCAATTTCATCCATAATATAAGGATTGAAAGCCGAAATCATCCCATAATAATGGGCAGAATGATACATTGGGATGCCTTCCCACAAAATAAGGTTTTGGTCGGGTGTACCTCCCCGAATATGAAGGCTCGAAGGCGAGCCATTGGCAGAGGAAATTCCTGGTAAAAACTGAAGCGTTGTTAAAATATCGGGTTCAACTTGCCCAGGCAATGCGCCAACTTTTTGAGGGCGTATTTTTGTGTATGCACCTTTGTTGTTGAGGCTTATACCATCGGTCAAATAATCGGTTACCACAACAAAATCTTCGCCTAACTCTAGGTGTTCTAAAACAATGGTCGGACAATCTTTTTGTATAAAATCACTTGCCGAAAACCGTTGTTCTACATAACCCACATAACTCAAAACGATGCTATCAGAATCGGAATAAGAAGATTGAAACTCAAAATAACCTTCATCATTGGCAGAAATTCCTGTTTGAGCATCGGACAAATAGGCATTGGCAAAAGGCAAGGGTAAATTGGTCAGTTGGCAAGTAATTTTGCCACAAAACAGCGATTTTTTTTCGGGGATTTGAGTCAATTCATTTTCTTTTTTTCTTGGAGTCAAGACGATGTAATTGTCTTGTACAATCTCGTAATTGATGTCTGAATTTTCTAAAAGCACAAAAAGAAAAGCGTCTAAATCTAGTTTTTTAGTGGGCAAAGAAACATAAATTCCTTTGAGTAAATCTTGTTGATAAGAAAAGAGAAGGGAATAATCTTTTTCAAGTTCTTGGACGACTTCTTCTAATGAAGGATTGTCTAAATCCAAAACCTCTATTTCGGTTTGCGCCGCAACCGAAATGGCATAGCCCAAAAAAAGTAGTAGTATAATATAGTGTCTCAATCTACTCAAATTCTATTTCTATTTTGATAAAGTAACTCTGTCGCCCTTGATTTGATATTGAATACCAAGTGTTCCGAGAGTCGTTTTGAGGGCTTGTTCTAAGTTCTTATTTTGAAAATTACACGTCAACTTCTGGTTGTCTTCAATATCTTGCGACAAGAAGGAAATATTGAATTGGCGTTCAAGTTCTTCCATAACTTCTGTCAAAGGAACATTCTTAAAAGAAAAAATTCCCTTTGTCCAGTCGGCCTGCTCAGGACTGCTGAGTTGCCACTGTTCCGAAATTTTATTCGTTTGTACCCGTACGGCTTGGCTTGCTGTGAGCGTTGCTAAGGTATTCCTTTGTTTATTGAGAACTGCCACTTTACCCGATTTGCATTGGACATCTAAAATTGCTTTTCGAGAACGAACATTGAATTGTGTACCTAGAACTTGAATTGTTCCATTGGGAGTCATCACTTCAAATGTACTTCCTTTTTGAACATCAAAAAAGGCTTCGCCTTCTAATTTTAGATTGCGATTATTTTCCCAATTTTTAGCATCATAAACCAATCTACTTTCAGCATTTAGAGCAAAAGTAGAACCATCGGGCAATTGGGCTTCTTTTTGTTCTCCTTTTGCTATTTGATAAATCACTTGCTCCCCTCCTACCGAACGATTCAACAAAAACCAAGCTCCTATTAAAAGAATGCTTGCCGCAATGCCGTAAGGCAACCAACGATTGAGAAAAATGCGTCTTCCTGTAGATTCGGGTTTGCTTTCCTTTTCAGATGTAAGGATATTTTGGAGCATTGCCTCTTCGTCAAAATCGGGTGATTTGAGGGATTCTGTATTTTTGTGCAAGGTTTTTAGTTCCTCATATTCGGGTCTTTGCTGGAATTGTTCCAATTCTTTGGCTGTAAGGTCGCCATTTACCCATTTGTGTAAAAGTTCATCATTTTTCATGATTCGATTTAATTATTACTGCATTTTCACCACGTAGTCACCTAGAAAACATAGTGATTTCAGTATAAAGACAAAATTAAACTAAAAAAACCTACTTAGGAATGAAAAAATTCTTTCTATTTTATCTTTTTTGATACCAAACGGAGCGCATCCAAAGCATTGTACATTCTTTTCTCGACGGCTTGTTTACTAATACTTAGCAATTCGGCAATTTCTTTGTAGGTTTTCTTTTCGATTCGGCTCATTAAAAAAACAACTCTTTGCTTTTCAGGCAAAGCAGCAATTGCTGCTTCTAGCCGTTGCTTCAATTCCTTTTCTTCCAATAAGTATTCGGGACTTTCGTGGCTTCTATCTTTTTGAGGTAGCGTTTGAAATTTGAATACTACTTTTTGATGATTATGATGGTTAATCAATAAATTATTGGCCGTCTTAAAAACATAACCTTTAGCGGTATGAAATAAAACGGTCTTGCAATTTTGCCACAATTTGGTAAATGCCTCTTGGGTCAAATCTTGAGCCAAGTCAAGATTGCCCGTTTTATAGTATAAATAATTATGAAGTGTTTTGGCATATTCTCGAAAAATAGCCGAATACGTTTTTTCTTCACAAAGTGACTTTTTTTCATCTGACATAAAAAAATCAATTTTTTTTTATTGACGAGGTAGGTCTTTTGGATGCTTGTCTGTCTTTACTACAAACAAGTTCAAAATTACAAACTTAGACTTTATTTGAGGCAGGACTTTATATATTAATTTCCAACTCATAAAAACGTTCATTTATGAAAAAGTACATTTTTGCTGCAATACTTATTCAACTATTGAGTCTTATGGCTTGCCAACCCGACGATTCAAATAGTTTTGCCGATTTTGATATAATGGATATTAATGATATTGATATGCCCAACACTGCCAACGCTTCTATCGAAGACTTGGGCCGACTCTTATTTTGGGATCCTATTTTGTCAGGCAATCAAGATGTGGCTTGTGCGACTTGTCATCATCCTGATTTTGGCTATGCCGATGGACGTGCATTGCCTATTGGTATCGAAGGACTTGGCTTAGGCCCAAATCGAAGAGATATTAGTGGCAACAATATTGGCTTGGTCAAGCGCAATTCTCCAACTGTAATCAACACTGCTTTTAATGGAATGGATGAAGATGGCGATTTTGATCCTGCGCTTGCTCCAATGTTTTGGGACAATCGAATGTTTAGTTTAGAAGCGCAAGCATTGGGTCCAATTGCCAATTTTGAGGAAATGCGTGGCCATGCTTTCGATGAAAATATTGCAGTTGATAGCATCATTGCTCGATTGGAAGCCAATACTCAATATCAAAATTTATTCAATACAGCTTTTGGTAGTACATCTTCTATCACTTCCGAAAATATAGGTCTTGCCATTGCTGCTTTTGAGCGAACAATCGTTGCTACCAATAGTCCTTTTGACCAATTTCAGGCAGGCAACCAAAATGCAATGACCCAACAACAGATTCAAGGGATGAACCGATTTCGTCAAATTGGTTGCGATGATTGTCATAGTGGGCCTATGTTTTCCGATTTTGAATTGCACGTTGTTGGCGTGCCAGACCACCCACTTTTGGCAGAATCCGATACAGGTGCCAATGGCAGCTATGCCTTCCGTACACCGACCCTCCGCAACTTGGATTTTACAGGCCCTTATTTTCATAATGGTGTAGGTCGTGATTTGGAAGAAACCGTTGCTTTTTATCGTACTGCTCGAAATTTTGCTCGAAACAATAATGGCGGAAACGGCGGTGGCGGAAATGGATTAGATGTCAACGAAAACCTCAATCGCAATGATATAGATGATGACATTCGTAATCTAGGAAATTTGGATAATGATGATATTCAATCTATTGTTGCATTTATAGAAGCACTCAATGATCCTGATTTTGACCGAAGCATACCTCCTTCTGTACCAAGTGGTCTCCAGCCTGGAGGACTTATAGACTAAAAAATC
>JAHDEQ010000045.1:1610-10654 GCA_020628755.1 Saprospiraceae bacterium | reverse complement strand
GCGAGCAATTCCTTGAATTGCTCGCTGTTTTATTTTTTGATTCGTATTTTTGGGAATCAAAAAAAATAGTGCATTGGAAGCAATCAAAAATATTTGGGATTTAAAACAGAAAGCTAAAGAAGTATTGCCTTCGGAGGTCTTTGATTATTTGGCAAAAGGTACAGAAGATGATTTGACTTTGAATCGAAATATTTCGGCTTATCATCAATACCAAATTCGTCCTCGCCGCTTGGTCGATGTTCGGAATATTGATACTGCTGTCACCTTGTTTGGGCAGCAATGGCAAAGTCCAATTGCCATTGCGCCTGTTGGCTTTCAAGGTGTTTTCCATGAAAATGGTGAAATTGCAACGGCCAAAGCTGCCGAAGCCAAACAACATTTGATACTCGTTTCGACGGTTTCTAATTTTTCTTATCAAGACATTAGCCAACATTGTACCCGCAAACCCTGGTTTCAACTCTATCCTACTACTAATCGAGATTATACTAAATTATTGTTGGAACGAGCCGAAAAAAATGGCTGCCCTGTTTTAGTTTTGACCGTTGATTTGCCCATTTTAGGCAATCGGGTCGTTCATGTACGAGAGATGGGACATTTAAGTCGTTTGAAAAATAAATACGGTAATCTCCAATTTTTTGATGATGATTTTAAATTGCATGATCCCAGTATGACTTGGGATATGATTGCATGGTTGCGTAAACATTGCTCGATGAAAATTGTACTGAAAGGCATCGTTCGTGCCGACGATGCCCAACTCGCATTGGACTACGGTGCAGATGGAATTATCATTTCTAATCATGGTGGGCGACAACTCGAAAGCAACCTAAGTACGATTGAATGTCTGGAAGAAATTGCTCAAATTGTGGACAAAAAAATACCTTTGTTGATAGATGGAGGGATTCGACGCTCGACTGACATTATCAAGGCTTTGGCTTTGGGTGCTGATGCCGTTTGTGTGGGTAGAGCTTTTTGTTATGGTTTGGCGGCTTATGGACAGGCAGGCGTTGAAAAGGCTTTGGAGATTTTGCAAGAAGAATTGATCCGCAATATGATGTTGACAGGTGTAAATACTTTGAAAGATTTGAATGCTTCTTTTGTTAGAAAAATATAGTGCATGAGTAAACGGAAAATTACATTGAATGGAGTTGAGGTAAGAATCAAAGAAACCGATTTTGGGGAGTTTCTTTGTATCACAGATTTGGCCAAAGTGATTGGTGACAATTCTGGTCGTATCATCAATAATTGGTTTCGTCTCATCGGAACAATTGAATATCTTAAAGAATGGGAACTTAAATATAATCCTGACGATTTTAATGTACTCGGATATGAGGACATTAGAATGCAAGCAGGAACAGTGCAATTTTCGCTCTCGGCTAAAAAGTGGATTTCGACAACCCATGCCAAAGGTGTTGTTTCGGATGCAGGTCGCTATGGTGGCACTTACGCCCACAATGCTATCGCTATTGAATTTTGTACCGCAATTAGTCCTGCCTTTAAGTTGGGTGTCTATACGGATTACTTGGAATTGAAGGAACAGCAAGCACAACAATGGCTGAAAAACTATCAATTTTACTTAGACAAGATTGAAGACTCTACGCTCGAAGCCCACCGCATTAGTCGTGATTTGAGGGATCAGTTGAAGGGTTTGGAATGAGGGAGAGGAGTCAGGTGTCAGGCTGTTGCGCAACGAAAGGGGGCAGGTGAGCTAGGCTGCTGACACCTCTAGCTCCGCAAAGCGGAGCGCCCTGACAGCTGACTCCTCACCCCTACTCACGCAAGTAATTCACCAAAGGCAACTGGCTCATCAGTCCTGTCAATTGGAGCAAGTCCACATAGATTTCGTAAATATTTTCTTTTATTTCGAGGGTGGCAAGGGAACGGCGAAGCAAGTTCTCTTCGATTTCGAGCAATGCCAAGGGGTTTTGTGTTCCCAACGTTTCATATTCTAGAGAAGAGTATCGAGCTTGGCTATCGGCATTTTGTTGTAGCAGAAGTTGATATTGTTGCCAAAGGAGTTGGGCTTCTTGTTTGGCAAATTGGATTTCTTGTTGGCAGTAATATTCAAAGTTTTTTAGTTTTTCTCGGTCATCGAGCTTGTCGAGTTTGATTTCATTGAGGTTGGCTTGGATGGTCTTTTTGAGGGGAATATTAAAGCCCACGCCTACCGAAAATTCTTGGTAAAGTTCCAAATTATCTCGTCCGCCATAACGCAATTGTACAAAGTCTAAAATCCTTCCATTTTCAGCTTCTTCTAGTTTAAATTCGGCCATATGTTGCTCGATGCGTGCCATACGTTCATTGATGTAGGGATGCTGTTGGCAAGAGTCGGGCAAGGTTTCTATTTTCGTTATAAGATTTTCGATACTTATGATTTGGTTGGTATCGAGTTGTATGATTTCGGGTCTTTCAAGTGCAAATTGTATTTGTTGGAGGATTCGGATTTCTTTTTGTTGGAGTTGTAATATTTTTTGGTCGAGGTTGTGAAGCGTTTCTTCTGTTTTGATGTACTCATTGAGGTTAAAATTGGTGGAGAGCTGCGCCATTTTTTGCAAAATACTGAGCTTGTCGTTTAGGATAATTTTTTGTTTTTGACACCAGTTCAATTCTTGTCCTGCAAAATAATATTCTAAAACTGTGCTATAACGATTTTCGAGCTCGGCATGAAGCGTGAGCTGTTGTTCGTTTTGGAGAATGGCTTTTTGAGTTTCAAAAAGTTGGTTTTGTTGATTGCGTTCTTTTTTGGTGCTAAAGCTCGAACGAACTAAAAACTCTTGCCGTTTCCAATCAAAACGGCTCGTTTCGGTACGAAACTCTAACTCTTCAACTTTAGGAATTTCGTAAGGATTGTTTTCTAAAAAATTGAGTTTAGTGGTATAGATTTCGAGGTTGGGTGTATTGCTACTTGCTTGTAGGTAGTCTTCTATTGTGATACTTGTTTGGGCAAATACTAGATAAGGAAAAGTAAAAATCAGAAATATTATTTGCCAAAATTTAATCATGTTTTAAAATATCATTTAAACAGCTCAAGCGCAAACTAAAGTTTGCGCCACTATTGTTCTTGTAAGCGATTGGCCTGTTCTTGTAGCGTCGGACTTGGCGTGCTAATGCCACGCCAAGAAGGCAATAAGGTTTGAGTAGGTACGTTTTCGGTATTACGCAAATTCAAGACTACTTTTTCTTTTTGCAAAAAGAGATTGTCCGATGGAATTTGTATCAATACTTCTCTACCATAATTTTTAATTTCAGGCAATTTGCGTAAGCGTTCTGGTATTTCTACAATCCGAGAACCTAAACCCACAACGATGCCCACACTCGTATGAGCAGGATGCAAAGACGAGGCAATGTCTAAAGTATCGCCAACATTGACATGCAAAATAAGGCTTTCGTGTACATAACCTTTGACCAAAGTCGGGTTGCGTTCATAAAAACTGATAAGCGTACGAAACGAACTGATGTTTTCGCCTTCCTTGCAATGAATCGTACCAATGAGTCCGTCTGTGGGTGCAAAAATGGATAATTTTTCTTGTTCCTTTTTATAGAATTGTTTTTCCGTTTGTAGTTTTTGAACATCCACTACGCTGGGCTGCTCCACTAGATTGAGTTCTTTTTGGAGGTTTGCAATCTGAACATCTAAAGGCTGAACCACTAATGTTTTTTCTTTTTGGAGTGCTTGTATAGCAGCTAAATTAGGATGATTAAGCGTCGTATCAACTTTGATACTTTTGAGGTCTTTGAGTAAGGATTGGTTAAAATCTATCTCGGATTGAAGGGTTTTGATTTTGGTATCTAGTTCTCCTATTTTTTCTTGTTTTTCAGCTTCGAGTTGTAAAATGGAATTTTCCAATTCCATTTTGCGTTCCCGCTTTTGGAGCTGAATTGTCTGAATATCAAAATCTATAGCTTTTATTTTTTGGTCTAAATCAACATAATTGACTTCCATCAAAAGGTCGCCTTTGTTGACGGATTGGCCTGTAGTCACATGAATAGCATTGATAAGGGCAGGATGATTGAGGTTGATTTCGGTCTCTTTGTTTTCGGCAAAACCAAAGAAGCTCGTACGGTTTTGTACGTAGGTCTTGTTGATGTAGTACAAGCCAAAAATGACTAAAACAAAAATTAAATATAATAGATTAAATCTCCTCATTAGCATCTGTAAAATCTATGCGAACCGATTGTATATCGGGCAGTGTTTTTAATTCATTGGCAAGGTGCCAACCTTGCAATTCTTCGTTGAGCTTGATTTTATATTCGTATTCCAACAAATGAAACTTCTTTTCGCTCCTAAATATTTTGTAACGTTTGACGACGTGCGATTGACAATATTTTTTGAGAATCATATTAATTTGCTTAAAGTCGTCGGACTCACTTGGTATAATAAGCGTCAGATTTCCAACCAAATTGTGTTTACTACTAAAAGGAGTCCATCGCAAAATAATAGCTGCTAGGCAAAACACAAGAGTTCCTGTAAGTGCAATCATAAATCCATATACACCACAAGCAATACCTGCCGCCAAAGACCCAAACATAAAAGTAATGTTACGAGGATTGCGCAAGGTTGTTCTAAATCTTATGATGGATAAAGCTCCTAACATTCCTAAACCCACACCGATACTGTCGCCGATGGCTTGTATGACGGTGGCCGCCACTATCGAAATCAACACCAATGATTGTATGAATTGATTGGGACGAGCGACTTCTTGGCTGGTGCGCTCGTAAGTAATAGCGATGAGCGTAGATAACAAGAACGCAAAAAGCACTGTAAATAATATCGTTATTACAGTTGGGTTTTCGGTATTGGTAGAAATGGATGAAAAATCAAACATTTAAGTATTCTTATGTTTTTTGTTTGTCTTACGCAAAAGACGCTTTTTGTAACGAAAGCAAAGATAAAATTAATGTATTTTTAGTTCTAATCTTACCTTCTATTGAGATTTGTTGTGGAATTGCAATATGGCTGGCAGAAAATTGGATTTTAGATTGAAGATTGCTGACTTCAGAACTTGGGGTTAGTTCTATATTAAATAATCCCTCATTTTGTGATAGTTGAAATCTTCTTCTACTGAAATATTTGTAATATTGAAAATATAAAATTTCACATATTCATTAAACTACAAAGAAAGTAACAATTTCTTAACTTGCTGAATCTTGGGAAGGTAGTCTTTTCGAAGCCCTTCAAAAAGCTGTGGGTTGAGTTCTTTGGCCTTGTTATAAACCGCTACTCGAAACAAGAAATTTTCTTCCAAATTTTGCTCTACTGATTTTTTATAATCAAATGAAACCATTGGAGCTTTCTTAGCCAAATCAATGGCAGCAGATTTGGCGGCTTCATTTTGGGCAAATAGCTGTTGAATAATTTCAATTTCTTTGTTGTGCAATTCTGTTTTTAGGAGTTTTTCTTCGGCTTTGAGTTGGCGTTTGCGTTGATTGAGGTCTTCAATCATACGGCGTTTGGATAGTTCTCGTTCCTTACGTTCTTGAATCGGATCTACCCAATCTTCCATTTCCATAATGGTATGCAAATAACCCGCAGGATTGTTGATACTATTGCCGCTTTGCGCCTTGACTTTGATATTGTGAGCCACTGAATTGACACGTGCCAGGATATAATCTTTAGAATATTTCTCTGTGTACTTACGTAATCTATTTTTTGAGGTTCCCCAATTTCGAGTTAGCTCAACCAACTCTGTTAAAAACGGTGAATCCAAAGAAGAAGGGTTTATTTTGGCTTGTTTGGTATTGGGTGCTTCTTTTTCTTCGGTATTTGGATAAATAAAAAACTTAATGCGATGCACCGCCCTACCCTGCTTAAATTCTTTGAACTCAAAAAAGATGTCCGTATGCTTTTTTAAATCTTCTTTGGCTTTTAGTATAATACGACTTTTGAGGTGTCCATACAATTTGTATTGGTCTTCGATACTCAAAATGTGTTTGAGTTCTTCAATAGTAAATGTTCGATGACCAATTTTTTCGTACTGTTTGAGCAATTCATAAATCCTTATAGAATGTACACTCGGAATGCGAAGGATATTTTTGATGTCATACATCAAAAATTTGGACTTTAGCTGGAGCAAAAACGGGCGCATATTGGGATGAAACGTCACATCAATAAAGCTCTTCTTTTGAACAAGTGTTTCCACTCCCACAATGACTTTGGTTTCCAACTCTTTTTTGCCTTCGGGTGTGTCAAATACAATTTTTACGGTTCTGTCCATTAATCGGCGAGCCCCTTCTTTGAGCCGTTTATAGGCATCTTTGTTTTTTTCGAGACCAAATTCTTCTTGAATATCTTTGAGATAAATACGATAATTTTTAAAATCTGCGTCATTTTTATGAATCATGGTAATCATCTTTGCCATGACACGCGTTTCCCAAATATCGAAGCGGTAACGACTCTCGACGAGTTCGTTAGCCTTTTTGATGAGTTGTACAGTATTGGAGGAATTTGGCATAAAAGTTTAAAATTAGTCCCTGCAAATGTATAAAAGATATTCAAATATCACAAATAAATTATCACTGTGATAAAAACCCTCAAAGTGTGATAATTGTGCTTTTTATACCTCATTCTGTGACAATAAAACCTGTTATACGTGATACTAAACCCTCAATTTGTGAGCGTTTACCCTCGATTTGTGATAGTAAGCCCTTATCTAGTGATATTTAAACCTATAAAGTATTGATTTTCAGCAAAATACATGTAATGAAAAAGAGAAAAGATTAAAAGAATAAAAAAATAACAAAGAGAGCATTTTGTGATAGTTAGATATTTATAAAAATTTATAAACTACTACTACGATAGAAATGATCATAAAAAGTATTAGCAAGATAAAGAAAAGAGTAGCTGTAAATGCAGCAAAAATTGATTCCCATTTTTTATTGGGACGCTTAAATACTTGATATAGCAAACTAATAATTATCAAATAAATAACAGGATTAAAAAGTAGCCTATTTTCAGCATAAGTGAAAGAAATAAGACTGAAAAGAGTCGCATGCCCAAAAATAAAAGAACTAATAACGAGGTGTTCTGCAAAATTGTATCTACCAAATATTAGCTTTGTCGATGCACTTAACCATATTACAGATATTATCCAAAAATATTTGAAATATGCGTGTATGAATTTTCCAGCTTGTACACCTATTTCATAAGTCTTAGTTATCTCACTTTCATCTCTGCCTTCGTGTTGTATTCCACACAGCGAATCCAGAATAAGATAAATAGTGACACTAACAATGAGATAAGATATGGGATTGAAAATATTTTTACGTTTGCCAGCAAGATAACCCAAGATAACTTCACGAGGACGAATAGTCAAATTTTTTACATTGTAAAAAAAACCTTTATCCATATTGGTTATACTGCTAAAGGCATTCGTGAAAATAGATTGAAATGTAATTTTTGGGACATTGCTTTTTTCACCACAATTTGGGCAGAATTGATAGGAATGTTCGTTTTTGCAATTAATACATTTCATACAATGAGCTAGGTTTTGATTTAGTGGAGAGAGTAAAACTGCGTCTTTTGGTAATATTTATAATATTAAATTTCATAGAAATACTAGAAAGTTAGTTTTTATTCCAATTGATAATCTTTTGTCTTCCACTTTTTGTCTAAAATGAGTCAATTTGACTCATTTTTAGCACTTATAAGCAATCAAATATGATTTTATGATATGATTAAGGAGAATAATATTTATCCGCTAAAAATCAATCAAAACATAAAAAGTGAAATATTTGTAATATTATATTTTTTGTATTTTAGATATTGTTTCTTTTTTTATATTCTTCTACAGCTTTTTTTAGTGTTGCTTTTGGAGTATTTTGGATATAGTCGGCCAAGGCTTCATTAAACACATCTTGTATTTTTTTTCTATCCCAAAAAGCAATTGCTTTGATGGCCAGTAGATTTTCATTTTCGACTCTAAATGTCGTGACTGTAGTAGCCGATTTAGATTCTTCATTTTTCTTGCCCTCTTTTTGTGATAGTTCGTCATCTGTAGGAATGAGCGTATTTAATCGTTTACTTCCCAAACTTTTAGAGAAGTCTTTATTTTTAGCCATAATATTATATTTTTAAGAAATTGTTGTAATATTTGCAATCTAGTATTTTTTTATAATTATGAGTGAGCCGCTTGAATTTCTTTAGTCAATTTCATGTAATCAACCGCGCCATTGCTGCTTGGTGCATATTCAAAAATATCTTTGTCCTCAATAGGTGCTTCAACCAAAGCAATATTTTTCCTAATACGAGTTTTAAAAACTTTGTTCGGAAAATAGTTTTCAATCATCTCCGCCACATTTCTATTGACAATCACTCTATTGTCAAATTGTGTCAAAAACACACCAGCGACTTGTACATCCTTATTGAGGCGTTTTTTAATTTGATTGATGATATACATTAGTTTATCCAAACCTTTCATCGAAAAATATTGTGCATCCAAAGGTATATATACTTCTGTTGAAGCTGTCAGAGCATTGATAGTAAGCAAGCCCAAAGAAGGCGGGCAGTCAATCAAAATATAATCGTACTCCTTTTTGATAGTATCAACAATATCTTTGAGTACATATTCTCGACCAGTAATGCCACTGAGTTCTACTTCGGCCACCGACAAATCCAAATTAGCGGGGCACAAATCCAAGTTTTCACGAATTTGTACAATTGGTGCTTTGGCCTTTTCGGTCAATGCATCATAAATGCTGACCTCTACATCTTCAAAACCAAAAGCATCGCTAAGATTTGCTTGTGGGTCTAAGTCTATCAGCAAGACTTTGTTGCCCAATTGGCTAAGTGCTACACCTATGTTTTGGGTCGAGGTTGTTTTGCCAACGCCTCCCTTATGATTTGCAATTGCAATTATATTTGTCATAATTTGTAATATTATATTTCTAAGTAATTTTTTATTAACAAATATACTAATATTTTTGAAGTTTCTTTGTAAGAAAAGTATGCAAATATTTCAAAAAAGACAGAATATGCAAAGCATTGTATAACATACATTTGACAACAGTAAATTCTCGCTTTTAGCAGATATAAAATACATTGCAAAAAA
>JAHDEQ010000045.1:0-1510 GCA_020628755.1 Saprospiraceae bacterium | reverse complement strand
ACTCAATTCAATCGAACAATAATTTTATTACCGATTTTTATTTTTTCGATTTTGAGCATTTTGTGTTTTAGTATCATTTCTAAATGGAAAAAAAATAATACAATTCCGCAAGAAAGCCTCAATATCTTATTGGTAGGAAACAATGGAAAATTTAGTAATGCCGTCAGCTTTGCTAACAACATGGAGTCGTATGGTTATCGCACAGTAGGTTTTCTCAACAATGACAAAGATCAACGACTTGCTTCTTCAAATAGTCAATATAACATTTTAGGCAAAGTCAAAGACTTGCCGACCGTTTTAGATTCCAAAACAGTAGATGAAATTTTTATCAGTAGTACTTCTGTTTCAGAAGATGAAATTCAAGATTTGATACAAATTGCTGATAGTAGGGGAGTACGAGTCAATATTATTCCAGACCAACCTGTAATTGATGGCAATCAATTTCAGTCTTACGATTTAAACGGTTTTCCAGTTTTCAAGCATCGCAATACACCATTAGACAATTTTAATAATTTTTTATTGAAAAGAATTTTTGATACCGCATTTTCCATAGCGGTACTCATCTTTTTGTCACCATTATTTTTATTGATTGCATTTTTAATAAAAATAGACAGTCGAGGGCCTGTTTTTTATAAGCCTATCCGAAAAGGAGAAGCCAATGAAACCTTTCGTTGTTACAAATTCAGAACAATGTCCATTTGTGATGATCCCATAAATGGCAAAAAATCTACTATCAAAGATGATCCTCGTATTACTCGTATAGGCAAATATTTGCGCAAATACGATTTAGACGAATTGCCACAATTTTATAATGTATTCAAAGGCGAAATGAGTGTAGTCGGTCCCCGACCACACCGAATCAATTTGCAAGACGATTTTCGTAAGATTGTCAACGATTATATGGTGCGCCATTATGTTCGACCAGGTATTACAGGTTGGGCGCAAGTTAATGGTTGGCGAGGCCCGACCGAAACTGCGAAACAGAAAAAAGAAAGAATCCGATTTGATTTATGGTATATCGAAAATTGGAGCTTTCTATTGGATATAAAAATAATTTTTCTCACTGTATTTAGTGAAAAAACTCGAAAAAACGCTTTTTAATCCTACAACCGATCGCTTACTCCCTTTTACCCTCTATGCGTAATAGCAATGCCTCCCTTGCTATTACCATTTTTTGAAACTAATGAATCGCAACTTGCAGCACAATATTATGATTTTTAACGAAACTCCGCTAAAAGGCGCATACACAATAGATTTAGAACCTTTTCAAGACAAACGAGGTTTGTTTGCACGTACTTATTGCCAAAAAGAGTTTCAGCAAATCAATCATCATAAAGAGTTTGTTCAATTCAACCATTCCCATACCGTTGAACGTGCAAGCATCAGAGGTATGCACTACCAAAAACCACCTCATGCAGAGATAAAATTGATACGATGTATCAAAGGAAAAGTCTTGGATGTAATTGTAGATATTCGTAAAAATTCGCCAACGTTCTTACAATGGTTTGGT
>JAHDEQ010000044.1:10818-23639 GCA_020628755.1 Saprospiraceae bacterium | reverse complement strand
TGATAAATAAATTCATCAAAAACTTTAAGAAACTCGATCTCCAATCCATTTCTGGATTGGATGCCGCCTTTTTATATGCCGAGACCCCAACTAGCCCGATGCACGTTGGGATGGTCGGAGTTGTTGAAGGCGACTTGGAGTTTGAAACCTTCAAAGCCACTATCCATTCGCGTATTCATCAAATACCTAAGTTGCGCAAGCGTTTGATGTATGTACCATTTAGTATAGATTATCCTTATTGGGTAGATGATCCCAATTTTGATATTGATATGCACCTTTTTCATATTGCCTTGCCCAAGCCAGGGGATTGGTCAGCTTTGCGCCAAATTTCTTCTAAGATTTTTAGTTCGCCATTGGATCAATCTCGTCCATTGTGGTCGGTATATTTTGTAGAAGGTTTGGACAATATTCCGCAAGTGCCCAAAGGTTCAGTAGCACTTATTTCCAAAGTACATCATGTAGCTATTGATGGAGTAGCAGGAGCAGGTTTATTGAGTATTCTTTTTGATATGACTCCAACAGTAAAGGAAATTCCGCCACCACGCCCTTACGAGCCAGAGCCATTGCCCGATGACTTATCCATGATAATGAAAAGCACAATGAGTTTTGCCGAAAAACCATTGAAACTACCAACTCTGGTAAGAGATGCAGTGACGGCTTCTTTTAAAGCAGGCATGATAACGCGTGCCCAACGAGTGGATATGCCAAGTGCACCTTTTACTGCACCTCAAACGCCTATCAATGGCATTATCTCATCACAACGAAAATGGAATACGGCAATTCTTTCTTTACAACGGGTCAAGGCTCTCAAAAAAATAATGGGTACAACATTAAATGATGTAGTCTTGGCGATATGTGCAGGAGCTTTGAGGCGTTATTTTGAGGAAAAAGGACAATTGCCCATCCGACCTTTGGTAGCAATGATTCCCATTTCTACCCGCACACAAGAAGAAGCCAATGATACCGACAATCAAATTGCTTCTATGTTGGTACAAATAGCGACCAATGTAGATGACCCGATAGAGCGATTGTTGACGATTCAGGAAAATACAGAACGTGGAAAAACCTATCAAGAAGCTGTCGGAGCTAAAACTCTAGCCAAAATGGCAGAAGTTGTGCCATTTGGCATTGCTAATCAGGCAGCACAATTGTATTCTAGGTATCAAGTTGCAGAAATGCACAATCCAGTCATGAATTTGACGATTACGAATGTGCCTGGCCCACAATTTCCACTTTATATCAATGGACATAAATTATTATCCATCATGGGTATGGCTCCTATCATTGATGGGATGGGACTTATCATTACCGTGTTGAGTTACAATGGTTTATTAACGATGAGTCCAACTTCTGATGTAAAATCTATGCCTGATTTGGATGTGTTTACACGCTATTTGCGTGAATCAGCAAATGAATTAGAAACGGCCGTTTTAAAACATGATAAAAAAGAGAAAAAAGCTCCTGCTAAAAAAGCAAAGCCCAAAGCTCAATCTGATAAACTATTTTCGCATCTACGCAAAGAGTTGAAGGCATCGGCTCAATATATTAAACCGAATAATGGTATTTTTCACTTTCAAGTCAAAGGCGATGTACCAACCGATTGGACTATCAATTTGGATAAAACGCCAGGTACAGTCCGAAAAGGTAAACCCACCAACTCAGATGTGACGATTACGATTGAAGATCAACATTTGATGCGAATTGGCCGAGGTGAGCTTAATTTTCAAACGGCCTTTATTCAAGGCCGTTTGAAAATGAATGGTGATTCGGCTAAGGCGATGAAATTGGCTTCCATTATGAGTAAATTGCCCAAAATGAAAGGCTGATTTTATTGTTTTAATAAAGCCAAAAAATCGTCTTTACTCGTATTGATGTCTTCGGTTGTCAAGTAATTTAGGCGGCCATATTTATCAATAAGGGCATAAAATGGGATGGTTGTAAATCCCATTTTTTTCTGAAAATCAGTCATATTTAAGGCAAATACGTGTTCTCCATTGGTATTGAGTCTTGAAATACTTTGATGCCAAAGGTGTTCTTGTTCGTCAATATTAACATTGAGAAAAACAACGCCCATTCGTCCCAATTCTTGGCGACTTTGAGCCGTTTCTCGAAAACTTTTGATACAAGGAGAGCACCAACTGGCCCACAGACTCACAAAGACGACTTTTCCACGATAATCAGAAAGATGTTTGGTGCTACCATCAATGTGTTGAAACTTGAAATCTGGTACCGTTTCCTTCTTTACATGGTCAAGATTATTTCCAAAAATATACTCCAATGTCCGAGTATATTCAGGATAAGGATTATACTTTAGGTAGGCTTTGAACTTGCGTTGAGCAAGGTCAGGATAGCCATTTTGATAAGCATTGAGCATCAATTTTCCTTGCATAAAAAAGCGAGGACGACCACTCAAATTGCGTTCGATAAAACGATAAAAATCTAAGTCAAGCCCTTGTTCTTTTCCTTGTAAACTTTCGAGATGCAAATAATGAATAAATGCCGAGAGTAAATTTTGGTAAGACAAAAATTGCAAGGATTTTTCGTCGCTAATATCAACCGTTTGCATCAAGCGATACCGTAACCAATAATCACGTAATTTGGAAGGTTCTATAAAATCTTTATTGAATAAAAAATAACCCAATTTATTGGTTTCATAAATCCAACTGATTTCATTACGTGCAAAATCCCGCATGGCACGACTAATTCGAGGCGAATTGTCGAGGTAGCGCGTTTGGCGATTATAATTTTCTTCTAACTTTTTAAAATAATCATGGATTGCATAGGCTTTGGCAAGATTAGCTTGTTCTTTTTCATAAAAAGTGGATAAAAAACCTAAGTTATAGCTTTCTATTTCTTTTATCTGAGGCGCATAATAATATCTAAAAGTGCTAAAAAATTGATTGTTAGCACCTCCTTTTCCTTGAAAAAGAATAGATTTTTCCCAATCATTGGCATCCACTTCAAATTTTATTTCGGGCAAGGTCAAATCCACAAAAAGCTCATACACGGTTTCATTATAAATCAGATGTGTAATTTGATTTTTGGGGACATCTATCGAAATACTAAACTTATTTTCTGCATTTAGACGACACACAAAAACGGAGCGTTCTTGTGTAAGTTCGTTGAGCAGAAGCGAAACACGTACCTCGTCAGAGGGCGCATTTTTGATGTGTCCCGAAAAAATAACCTGTGTGGCCTGTACTTTTAAAAATACAAAGCCTAGAATAAGTACGAATAAAATTCTCTTCATAGTTTTTTTCAATTTCAATTGCCGACAATAGCAACTCCATCTCGGCGGTCATCTCCTTTGGCAATATACGAGTTTCCTTTTTTATAAATAGTATGAACCCCTCCAAAAAAGAGGGATTGTTGATTCCAAAGCAACAATTGGTCGGGGTTTTTTATGCCTTCAAAAGAAGTATCAAAACCATATTCTACATTAAAACGCTGATGTTCCAAATGTAGTCTCGGATAATCAACGGCCTGTTCGAGAGGTAAATTATAATTTATCAAATTATTTAATACTTGCATGATTGCCGAGGGAATTCGACTTGCACCGCCCGAACCCAAAATAATATTGGGTTTCCCCATTTTGTCTAAGACAATTGAAGGGGCCATCATCGAAGAAAGTCGAGTATTGGCAATCCAGGAGTGATAACCATTAGGCATAAGCGACAATTCACCCAACATATTATTCAGGTGTATATTTGTATTTTCGACAAAATGAGCCGAACCCTCGCCAATAGTCATGGTAAAAGCAACGGCATTGCCCCACTTATCTATAATGTTGAAGTGTGAAGTACTTCCATGACGGTTAGAATTTCGATTGCTATCAAAAGTAAAATTAGGAATAATTTTTTGTAAGGCTTTTGCCAGTTGTAGTGGGGTTTTACCCACCGCAACGGCTTGTCGCATAGCCTCATAAATTTCTTTGATATGTGCTACACCTTTAGGATTTTTAGTAGCATCAATCTTATTTAAAAAATGGAGTAACAAAACCATGATACTACCACCAATAGAAGGCAAAGGATTGGTCAAAACCGTATGGTCATTATATGAAAATCGCAATGGTTTACGAACCAAAACCCGATAGTTGTCGAGGTCCTTTTGCGTCAGCAGACCACCATTTTCGTGGTGGTCTTGCACCATTTTTTTGGCTACTTCACCTTTATAAAAAGCATTTTTACCTTCTGTACCCATATATTCTAAAAAATCAGCCAATTCAGACATTTTTAGAATATCGCCTTTTTCAACAATTTTATCTTTTACATAAAAATGCTCGGCTTGTTTTGATGCTTTTATGATGGGACTCAATAATTGTAAATCGAAATGTTGAAAATTATTAATAACAACGCCTTCTTTGGCAGCTTTGATGGCTGGTTTGACCAACTCTTGCATTGGAATTGTTCCAAACTGTTGGTGCAAAGCAAATACGCCAGCGATGCTTCCTGGCACCGCAGTCGAGCCACGCCCAATATAAAACTCCTCGGTAGCATCGCCAAAATCAACCAAAATCGGATAAAAATCTAAATCTTTAGGAGAACGTTTTTTTTGAGGGGTTTGACAGAAAAAATCGAACAAATAAGCCTCGCCTTTTGCCTCAAAAACCTGCGCAAAAGCTCCACCGCCACCTGAAGACATAAAGGGTTCAGCGACCCACGATACCAAGAATGCAGCAATTGCAGCATCAATAGCATTGCCTCCTGCTTTTAGAATATCAGCAGCAGTTTCGGCAGTCAGTTCATGTCCAGCAGCTATGGCAAAATTATTCATCGTGCGCAAAAGTACTGAAAGCCTAGTACAAAAAGAAGCAGAGTTTTTATCTTTAACGCTCAATTTAATCATTTAGACTCAATGTTCAATAAGCATCACATCAAACCAAAGGCAAGAATTCAATCAGAAGAAGAGGCAAGACAAGAACCTTTGCATGGTTTGTCTTATGGAGAGTTATTTTATATTCGAAATTATGCACATGAGTTGGAAAAAATCATACAACATGATTTTGAAAAGGACGAAATGGGAAAGCAATTTATAGTTTTGACCGCTTCGGGCAAAATTGCCTATTACTATTTACATCATAGTCCTACTCAAATTACGATTTTTCAAGAAAAAAAAGTAGAGCAATTATCGGATAAAAAAGTAGTTTATCCTCGTGGCACACCACTGAAAAGTATAGAGGCATTAGGCGAAACATATCAATTGGATGCTGCTTTAAACGGTTATTTATTTCACGATATTAGAGATAGAGCCAAGACAATTAAGCAATTGATCTATCTTTCGCCGAGTGAGCAAAGTCAAATTCGGATCTTGTTCGAGGAAAAAAAGGTTTCCTTTTTTGTAGGAAAACGCTTTTTTTTGGAAGATTTTTCGTTAGAAAAAGAAGATGATTTTGGAGAGGACGATACGCCACTTTACGATGAAAAAGATTTGGTGTAATCGTGTTAAACACATAGACACAGAGAATTATATAATTATGGAAAAAAATACGAATTTAGATTTAAGTCATATTCTCAATCATTTGGGTGAGGAGCGAGAAAACTATTTTCATGCTGTTTCGCCTCCAATTGTCCAGACGAGCAATTTTGCATTTCCTACGATTGATGATTTTCGAAAACGATTTGTAGATGAGCTTGGCAATCATGTTTACTCCAGAGGAAATAATCCGACGGTTGCCATTTTGCGTAAGAAACTCGCTGCGCTGGAAAAAGCTGAAGATGCGCTCGTCTTTGGAAGTGGGAGTGGGGCAGTAGCCAATGCAGTGCTTGCCAATGTACAAGCAGGCGACCATATTGTTTGCGTTCAATCCCCTTATAGTTGGACCTATAAATTATTGGTTAATTTTCTTGCTCGTTTTGAAGTAGAGCATACTTTTGTGGATGGAACGAATTTAGAGGAAATTGAAAAAGCGATTCAAGCAAATACCAAAGTTTTGTATTTGGAAAGTCCCAATTCTTTGACCTTTGAATTGCAGGATTTGCGGGCTTGTGCTGCTTTGGCCAAGCAGCACAATTTGGTTACGATGATTGACAATAGTCATTGTTCGCCTTACTATCAAAATCCAATCGAATATGGAATTGATATTGTCATCCATTCAGGTACTAAATATTTGAATGGACATAGCGATGTTGTTGTCGGAGTGGTTTGTAGTAATAAAGCTATGATTCAAAAGATATTTTCTTCTGAATACATGACTTTAGGTGGGATTTTATCGCCTAATGATGCTTTTTTAGTAATGCGAGGACTAAGAACATTGGCTTTGCGAATGGAAAGAAGCAATGCCAGTTGTCACCAACTGGCGACTTGGTTGGAGCAACATCCTAAAGTTGAAAAAATCTATTATCCATTTTCTCCAAACTCCCCACAATATGAACTGGCTCAACAGCAGATGCGTGGCAATGGAGGTTTATTTTCGGTAGATTTTAAGACCGATAGTATCGAAAAAATGGAAGCCTTTTTTGAACGATTACAGCGTTTTCTATTTGCAGTATCTTGGGGAGGACACGAATCTTTGATTTTACCAATTTGTGCATTTTATAATATTGACGGTTTTGAGCCGCCCGCACATCCTTGGACAAGAGTTCGTTTTTATGTGGGCTTAGAAGATGCAGATTTGCTGCAAGCAGATCTAGAGCAAGCAATGGAAGTTCTTTAACGCATAACACATAACATTTTTAACGAGTAACTACAAAGTACCATATGGTTACTCATTACTCGTTAAAAAATTACTCGTTAAATCATCCGCCCGATTTTTTGGTTTTAGTATAACCCTTGTCTAGCAACAACTGAACAATTTTATCTCGGTGATTGCCTTGGATAAGGATTTCGCCTTCTTTGACAGAACCACCAACTCCACATTTTGATTTGAGGAATTTTCCCAAATCTTTCATATCATCATCTGAACCTATAAATCCAGTAATGAGCGTAACTTCTTTTCCTCTACGTTTTTTACGATCGATAAAAACTCGCAGTTTTTGCTCCGATGGGTCAAGCGTTTCTTCAGATTCTCGGTCATCGTATTGATATTCAAAATCAGGATTGGTCGAAAAGACAATTCCCTTTCTTTTTTTCTTAGACATTTTTTGATGTGTTTGCGCCTGTCTAACGACAGGTAGATGTTCGAGTGTTCATGTATTCACGTGGATATGGACTTGAACACGTGAATACATGAACACTTGAATACTAATTTAATTTCTCACAAGCCGCCTTGATTCTGCGGATAGCTTCGGTCAATTGCTCTTCTGATGCAGCATACGAAATACGGAAACAATTGTCTGCTCCAAATGCTGAACCTGTAACGACAGCAACATGGAATTTAGACAATAAGTAACTACAAAAATCGTCGGCATTATTAATAGTCGTTGTTCCATCAGATTTACCAAAGTAAGCACTACAATCAGGGAAAATATAAAAAGCTCCTTGCGGGTCATTTACTTTTAAACCTGGAATTTCGGAAAGTCCAGTTTGTACCAATTTTTTACGTTGCAAAAAGGCATCCTTCATTTTGTGTGTAGGACTCATATCACCATTCAAGGCGTGGGCTGCCGCCATCTGCCCAAAGGCAGTGGCACCCGATGTGAATTGGCCTTGCATTTTGGCGCAAGCCTGAGCAATCCATTTTGGTGCACCCAAATAACCCAATCGCCAACCCGTCATGGCAAACCCTTTGGAGAAACCATTGACGGTAACGGTTCTATCTTTAACACTCGGAAAAGAACCAATACTGACGTGTTTTCCTGTAAAATTGATATATTCATATATCTCGTCTGACACAACTGTAATTTGCTCATGTGGCGCAATCACATCAGCAATTGCTTTGAGTTCATCATGTGTATAAACCGAACCTGTTGGGTTACAAGGCGATGAAAACAAAACCATCTTGGTACGGTCAGTTATCGCATCGGCAACTTGTTGGGCCGTCACTTTAAAATCATTTTCGATACCTGCCAAAATTGTTACTGGCACACCGCCGCCCAATCGTACAATTTCGTAATACGAAACCCAATATGGAGCTAGAATGATAACTTCGTCGCCTTCATTCAATAAAGCCAAACTCAAATTGGCGATAGATTGTTTAGCACCATTAGAAACAACAATTTGATTGACATCAAAATCCAAATCATTGTCTCGCTTAAATTTATTGACAATTGCCTCACGCAATTCCATTAAACCAGGAACGGGCGTATATTTGGTATAACCGTCTTGAAGTGCTTTGGCAGCAGCATCTTTGATGTGTTGAGGAGTATCAAAGTCAGGTTCGCCCAAACTAAGGCTAATTACGTCGTGTCCTTCGGCACGAAGGTCACGTGCCATTTGAGCCATTTTGATAGTAGCTGACTCGGCCATACGAAGTATTCTTTCGGATAAGTTGGTTGTGGTCATTACAGACATGAGTTATTGGATTTCTTTAGAAAATTATCAAATTAATATCTTGATAAACGTAAAGGATGAACAATTAGTTGCTTGATACAAAAGTAGCGAAAAAATTGTATCATTGCTTTATGGAATTGCATGAATTCGACCTTTTTCAAATCAAAGGCAAGCCAATTGGTCTTACACCAATTGGTAGCGGCTATATTCATCAATCTTACCTATTGGAATGTCAAGATAATTCGGGTTTAAAAAAATATTGTGTACAAAAATTTAACCAAGCTGTTTTTCAGTTTCCAGAGCAAGTTTGTCAAAATATTCAAACGATTGGTAAGTATTTAAAATCAAGGGATTATGCTTATCAATGCTTGGAATTAGTTCCTACTAAAAATGGAAATTGGTGTAGTTTCAAAGACGAAAATTATTGGCGAGTTTTCAAATTTATTGAAAACTCATGCAACATTCAGGTGCCTTCTGACGAAAAACAAATATATCAAGCAGCAAAAGCATTTTCAGAGTTTACATATCAACTAAACAACTTCAACACTAAGTCATGGCAAGCAGGAATTTCTGGTTTTCATGATTTCAAAAAGCGCATCCAACAGTTTCAGCAGGCTGTTCGTCAAGATGAGTTTGGACGAACAAAAATATGCAAAAACGAGATAGATTGGCTTGAACAGAATATTCATATTTTTAAGAAATATGATAAACTGGATTTGCCACTCCGTTGGGTTCATGCGGATGCAAAATTAAGTAATTTACTTTTTTCTCAAAAAAAGGATGCTGTTCTGGCTATCATTGATTGGGACACCGTTATGCAAAGTTCAATCTTATTGGATTTTGGTGACATGGTTCGTTCGATGTGTAGCATGGTTTCAGAAAATGAAACCAATTGGGCTTTGGTAACATTTGATACACTATATTATAGTACCATCAAAGAAGCCTTTTTAGAAGTGTGGTCTGCTGACTTGCTTGCTGTAGAGAAAAATAATATTCAACTAGCTGTACAAATGGTGATTTACATCCAAATTATCCGATTTTTGACGGATTTTTTAGAAGGCGATCATTATTACAAAACAAGGTATAAGTTACAAAACTTAGATAGGGCAAAAAACCAAATATGCTTGCTAAGTAGCATTCAAAAAAACTTAGGAATGGATTAAAATAGTGACTTTATAGGCAGGTTCAGTCTAAATATAAAAAAAAACCTAAAATGATTATGGCTATTATAGGATTTTTGACGAATATCACTTATCTTGCATAATCATTTCTCCCGTATGCCGAACTAAACTGAACTTTTAGGCAATTTTCAATAATTTCCTTTCAAATAGCTTGTAAGTAATAACTTTCTGAAATTACTAGATTGTCGCTAGTTATTTCGCTTTTCTCATTAACCGATATTTCAAAAAAGCTAGGTAGTGCCGATTGATGAATGGCATTACATTTCCCTCCCTTAGGAAATGTAATAGCATTGTGGTAGTTGTTGTTTAGCCATTCACATTCTAAAAATTACCTAAAAATGAATACACACATTAAGTGTTTCACTTATATGTGCTGTCCTACATTTTCCCCTTTGAATTATATTTGAGAAAAGAACCAATAATTGTTTAAACCAATTTATTTAATATCATTTATTTCCTATGTCATGAAAAGATTATTACGAACGTTTAACACTTCAATTATGGAAAAAAATTACAAAAAAACGATGAAGTTATTATCAACTTTCATTTTATTTCTCTCAATTACAACTATCGGGTTTTCGCAAACCTTTGATATTGTATTGGGTTCTTCACCTGCTACTTGCGAAATCAGCTCTGATGGAACTGCTTACGTTGAGTCTCAGACAGGTGGAGTAGAGCCTTTGACTTACGCTTGGGGCGATGGGCAAGATTTTGTTGTCGCTTACAATTTGATGGCAGGCGAACATTCTGTTACTGTTACAGATGCTACGGGTGCTACTGCTACTGCTACTGTAACTGTAGAGCTTTCTCCTGAAAGTGTATGGTTAATGCCAGCAGTTACCAGTGCAAATTGTGAGTGCAATGGTACGATTGACCCAATGGCGATGTTGGGACTTCCTCCTTACTCTTATGAGTGGAGCGATGGCCAAACTGGTGCTATTGCAACAGGTTTGTGTGCAGGTACTTACACGGTGACTGTATCTGATTCTCAAGGTTGTGCTAACACTGCTACTGCAGTTGTAGGCGAAACCAACGAAAACTGTGAAGATGATTGTACTGCGACAGCAGCAAGCATTTCTACAGACGATCCAACTACTATTTGTGCTGATGATGGTGTTGCAGATATGATTGATGTTACTGCTACAGGTGGTAGTGGTGCAAACAAAGCATGGGTTATCACAGATGACCAAGGCAATATCGTAGCTTTACCTCCTGCTTCTCCATTTAACTTGGAAGGTGCTGGTGCTGGCGTTTGCTTGATTTGGTGCTTGAACTTTGAAGATGGTTTGAAAGGTGCAGAAGTAGGTGCTAATGCAAACGATTTGGAAGGATGTTTTGCTTTGAGTAATCCTATCACTGTTACAAGAAATGTTGGTGAAGATGCTCCTTGTGAGGTAGAAGAAGAATGTGGAGTAGAAGCTCCAATGATTTCTACTGAAGATCCAATTAATATCTGTGCTGGCGACGGTATTGACGATATGATTGATGTTGCTTCTACAGGAGGTGTTGGTACAAACAAAGCATGGGTTATCACAGATGACCAAGGTAATATTTTGGCATTGCCAGAAGCACCACCATTCAACTTAGAAGGTGCAGGTGGAGGCGTTTGCTTGATTTGGTGCTTGGTTTATGAAGACGGATTGGTAGGTGCAGAAGTAGGTGCTAATGCAAACAATTTAGAAGGCTGTTTTGCTTTGAGTAATGCAATTGGTATCACTCGTGGTAGCAGCTTTGAAGTAGAATTGGAAGTTACTGATATTTCTGCTTGTGGAGCTGATGATGGTGCTATTACAGCAACTACAACAGGTGGTTCTAACTTGATTTATACATGGAACAACGGTTCTACGGATGCTTCAATCTCTGGTTTAGACGAAGGTACTTATATTGTTTTAGTTACAGATGGTGATTCAGGTTGTACTGCTGAGGCTTCTGTTACTTTAGATGATGGTGGTACAGATGTTGGCGATTATGTTTGGTTTGACAATAACGAAAACTGTGAGCAAGACTTCTTCGAGAGTGGAGTTGCTTTTGTACCAGTTTACTTATATTCTTTTGGTCCTGATGGTGAGGCTTGTACAGATGATGATGTACTAGAGCAATCTACAGGTACAGATACTGATGGTCACTATTTGTTTGAGTGTGTAGAAAATGGCGAATACTACATCCAGTTCTTTGCAACTGCTGTTGAGCCTGACTATGTATATACTTGCCAAAATGGTGGTGCTGACGATGTGGACAGTGATGCAAACGATGAAGGTAAAACAGCTCCATTTACAGTTGGTGGAAGCGATATTTTGACCATTGATGCGGGTATTTACCCAATTTGTAATGATGTAAACTGGGCTGGTCAAATCGGAAGCGACCAAACAATTTGTGCTGGTGAAATTCCTGATGTATTGACAAGTTCTGCTTCTGCTGGAGGTGGAGGAGTTCGTCCAGTTGAGTATTTATGGTTGTGTTCTGGCACACCAGATAATCCTGGCGACCCAAGTACATGGACTCCAATTCCAAATTCTAACAGTGCAGATTACCAACCAGGTCCAGTATATCAAACGAAATACTTTGTTCGTTGTGCTCGCCGTGAAGGTTGTGATTCTTTCAATGCAGAATCAAACACTGTAACCATTCAAGTGGTTAGCTGTGGTCAAATGTTAGATTTTGACGCTGTTGTATCTTCTAACAAAGAAGTAAACTTGACTTGGTCAATTGACGGTGATACTGAATCTAATGTATATTTTGTTGAGCGTTCTTTTGATGGCCTTAATTTTGAGACGGTACTTACTTCTAACGGTAAAAATGCGTACAACACAGTAAGCAATCACCAAATGACAGATGTTTCTCCAAAAATTGGAAGAAGCTTCTACCGTATCAAGCAAATTACTGAAACGGGTAACTACCGTTACTCAGAAGTTAAGGAATTGAGAGTTAAATTGGCAGAAACACAATCTTTCAGCATTTATCCAAATCCTGCTAGAGAAGTGTTAACTGTTGAGAATGTAGAATCTTTTGAAACACAAGTTACTGTTGAGTTTATGACTCCTGCAGGTAAGATTTTGCACACCGCTCAATTCGACGAAGGTACATTTAAGCAAGAGCAAATCAGCTTAAAAGGATTGCCTTCAGGAAACTACTTTGTACGAGTAATCTACAGCAACCAAGATGTAGAACTTATCAAAGTATCTAAATTAGTTGATTAATCTTTTTTGACATAGTGAAGCACTAGCTTCATAAATTTAAACGGTTTGTAGGCTTTGCCTGCAAACCGTTTTTAGT
>JAHDEQ010000044.1:4504-10718 GCA_020628755.1 Saprospiraceae bacterium | reverse complement strand
ACTAGCTTCATAAATTTAAACGGTTTGTAGGCTTTGCCTGCAAACCGTTTTTAGTAGCCCACGCTTTAGCTTGGGCCTAAGCTATGTTTGTTTTCGTTTGTCGGGTTCGTCGTAGTTTTCAACTACGATGCGATATATTTTTACAACAATGCACAATTGCTAAGAAATGAATCCACGTCAATTTTGCTTGTCGCAGTTTCCAAACTGCGATACCATACACTCTAAAAAGGCTTTGTCAATAGTTCATTACAATGCGATATATTTTTATAACAATGCACAATTGCTAAGAAACGAGTCCACATCGAATTTACTTCAACTCCAATCCTTTAAACAACTTCTTCATCGAAACTTGAATTGTTCCATTTTCAGTCGTTTCAAAATCAACTTTTTTACCATCAATTTTTAAAGATTTGAATACTTGATTGCCAGTATGAAAGTGAAGATTTATTTTTTTATAACTCACTTTAAATTTGCCAGTAGCCTTAGCATGGAGCGTATATTTGTTGCCCTTTAAAGCGGCAACAAATTGAACCTTTCGATAAGCTCCGTCCCGATATTCAAAACCATTTCCAGCATCCTCATACAAGCAACTTTCTCCATTTCCAATATAAATATGCAAGTCCAAGTGGCTAATTTTTTCCTTTGTATGCTGACGAACAGGATATAAGGGCAAAACCGTTCCCGCTTTCACAAAAAATGGGATTTTGTCTATTTTTGCACTCACACGAGCTGATTTTTTTCCTTCATGCAACTTGTTTGTCCAAAAGTTAAACCATTGTCCTTCAGGTAAATAAACACTTTGACTTTTCGCTTTTTCTCGAACGATAGGACTCACCAAAAGATGATCGCCAAACATGAAATCTCGTTCTACTTTTCTTAATTTTTCGTCCTTTTGGTCATAAAAATGAAGGCTACGAATCACAGGCAAACCTTCTGTTGCTTGCTGATAAAATGCTGTATAAATATAAGGTAGCAACTGATAACGCAACTCGATAGATTTGCGATTGACAGCCGTAAATTTCTTGCCATAGCTCCAAGGTTCTTGGTCTTTGCGATCTTCGGCATCCAACTCCATGATATTGTCTAAAACAGCACCACTTCCATCCGCATTATTTCCCATTGAATGGATTCTAAACAAAGGATGAAAAATCGCTAGTTGAATCCAACGCGCCATCAACTCGCCTGTCGGTTGCTCCACAAAACCACCTACATCGGAACCAACCAAAGAATAGCCCGAAATACTCAAACGCTGACATTGACGATTTGCAATTTCAAGATGTTCCCAAGTAGCCACATTGTCGCCCGTCCAAACCGCAGCGTATCGTTGGCCACCCGAATAAGTCGCTCGTGTCAATACAAAAGGACGTTTTTTAGACTTTATTTTGAGCAAACCATCTTTGGTAGCGCGAGTCATTTGCATCCCATACACATTGTGAATACGTTTGTGATTAGCTCCCTTTCCTTCATAATCGTGATGAACTTCGTCAGGAAAAGTCTTAGAGTTGACTTTAAAAACAGCAGGTTCATTCATATCATTCCAAAAGCCAGCAACGCCATCTTTTCCATATAATCCTTTGTACAGTTTAGACCACCATTTACGAGCTTTTGGGCTGGTATAATCAGGGAAAACACATTCCTCTGGCCAAACTGGGCCAACCATTAAATCGCCATTGGTACGACGGCAAAAAACATCGTTTTTGATACCGTCTTTATAAACCCAATATTCAGGATCTTCCTTAATGCCTGGGTCTATCATAACAATAGTACTAAAACCATCTTTTTTAAGGTCAGAAGTCAATTTTTTAAGGTCAGGAAAGAGTTTTTTATTGACCGTAAAACAACGAAATCCGTCCATATAATCTATATCCAAATAAATCGCATCACAAGGAATTTGATGCTTCCTAAAATCATTGGCCAACTCCCGTACACGTGCATCTGGATAGTAAGACCAACGACATTGGTGAAAGCCCAAAGCCCACATCGGGGGCAACTCCGTTACACCCGTCAATTGATGATATTGTTGAGCAACTTGCATCAATTTTGGCCCATAAATAAAATAGTAATTCATCTCGCCGCCTTCTGCCCAAAAAGTGGTTACACCACTTTTTTTAACATCAAATTCAAAGTGCGAACGATGTGAATTATCCATAAAAATCCCATATCCAACTCCATTATTTAAGCCATAATAGAATGGTATTGAGCGATATAGCGTATAACTGCCATTGCCGTAGGCAAAGGCATCTGTATTATAATTATCGCAATCATGGCCTCGCAAATCAAGTGAGCAAGACTTATCACCCAAACCAAAATACTGCTCCTTTTTAGGACTTTTTTTACTAACAGCTATCCGACAAAATCCTTTGTGAATAGTCGAGCGAGCCGAGTAACCTTCGGCATCTTCATTGATGGTTTTGCCTTTGGCATCCTTAAATTTTAGTGTCCCTTTTTTCTTGTCAATCCAACATTGGATTTGACTAGAAATGATGCGATAATCTTTGTCTTTTTCCTCAAACTGGAGCTGTACTTTAGCAGCTTTAAAATCGTCGGAAATAGCATAAGAAAAACCATCTTCAAACTGCCCTTTTGGAGCATAGCGAACCCTAAAAATAGTGTCGGTCAAGACATCTATTTTAAGAGCAACATTGTTTTGAAATTCAAACAAAAAAGATTGCCCTTTTCGTTCAGCCGAATAGATGTTTTTGGCTTGATAATCTGTATAAATATCATCATAACGATTAGAAACTCCAACTTCTTTGCTGTTCATCAAAGTTGGAGTGGGAGGAGTATTTTTAGCCATATTTTGGAAATTTTAAGCTGCCAAAATAGGTTTTTTACGTTGAATCTAAAAATTTGTTAGACTATTGTTTTTGAAAGCTGAAAAATCAGGTCATTTCTTTTGTATTAAATAAAAAGTAGTTTTATAAAATGCTGATTTTTATGATTTTAGTAGGAAGAAATCGACTCTAAATATGTTAGTAAAAAAACGAAAAAGATGCCTTTTTCTACTAGCTTTTTTGTATTTTTGCAAGTCTTAAAATTTCAGGAAAAACTAATATAGCAAGATAATTCCTGGTCTTTTTTCTACTAAAATTTTTAAATGGAATCTACTGATCGAATAATTCCTATCAATATCGAGGAAGAGATGAAGTCAGCTTACATTGATTATTCAATGTCAGTTATTGTTTCGCGTGCATTGCCCGATGTTAGAGATGGATTAAAACCCGTACACCGCCGAGTTTTATTTGGTATGAACGAACTCGGATTGACCTACAACAAAGCCCACAAAAAATCAGCCCGTATCGTTGGGGAGGTACTGGGTAAGTACCACCCACATGGCGACCAATCGGTTTATGACTCAATGGTGCGTATGGCACAAAATTGGTCATTGCGCTATCCACTTATTGACGGCCAAGGAAACTTTGGCTCAATGGACGGTGACAGCCCTGCGGCTATGCGTTATACCGAAGCTCGCCTTGAAAAAATCAGCGATGAAATTTTAAATGATATTAAAAAAGATACCGTTGATTTTGCATTAAATTTTGATGACTCTCTAAAAGAGCCAACTGTTCTTCCGACCAAATTGCCTAATCTTTTGATTAATGGTGCTTCGGGTATTGCTGTCGGTATGGCAACGAATATGTTGCCACACAATATCACAGAGGTTATCAATGGTACGATTGCAACGGTTGACAATCCTGATATTACGACAGAGGAATTGATGGAGCATATCAAAGGACCAGATTTTCCTACGGGTGGTATCATCTATGGAACGGGTGGTATCAAAGATGCTTTTGAAACGGGTCGAGGTCGTATCGTTGTTCGGGCGAAAGCCGAAATTGTTACCGAAAAAAATGGTAAAGAAACCATTATCGTTTCTGAAATTCCTTATCAGGTCAATAAAGCCAATTTGATGGTCAAAATGGCTGACTTGGTCAACGATAAAAAGATTGAAGGAATCAGCGCGCTTCGTGATGAGTCTGACCGTAAAGGTTTGCGTATTGTCATCGAAATCAAACGTGATGCGATGGCCAATGTCGTGTTGAGCCAATTGTATAAATATTCGCCCCTTCAAACTTCTTACGGTGTTAATAATGTAGCCTTAGTTGGAGGTCGCCCTTATACTTTGAACCTAAAGCAACTGATTACGGAATTTATCAAATTCCGTTTGGAGGTGATTACACGTCGTACCAATTTTGAATTGCGTAAAGCTCTGGAGCGTGCGCATATCCTTACAGGATTGCTCATTGCTTTGGATTATATTGATGCAGTAATTGATTTGATTCGTAAATCAAAAACGGTTGAAGATGCAAGAATTGGTTTGATGAAAGGGGAGTTTATTGATGATATGGACAAGTTTTGGAAGCAATTCCGTCCATTGATTGATGAACAACTCGACGAAAATAAACCCGAAGAAGGCTTTGTGCTGACAGAAGCACAAGCCAGAGCCATCCTCGAAATGCGTTTGGCCAAACTTACAGGTTTAGAACGTGAAAAAGTCCAATCGGAATACGATGAACTTCAAAAAATAATTGCTGATTTACGTGCTATTTTAGGAGAAGAGCAGTTGCGAAAAGACATCATAAAGGAGGAATTGACCGATTTGAATGAGCGTTTTGGGGATGAGCGTCGCACCGATATTACTTTTGCTGAAGGCGATATTCGTATCGAAGATATGATTCCTGATGAAGAAGTTGTTGTTACAATTTCTCAATTGGGCTATGTCAAACGTACCAAAACTGCCGAATACCGAACTCAGTCTCGTGGTGGTCGTGGCTCGCGTGGAAGCAAAACACGAAATGAGGATTCTATCGAACACCTCTTTTCGGCAACCACACACAACTATTTATTGCTTTTTACCGAGCAAGGAAAATGTCATTGGTTGCGGGTTTATGAAATTCCCGAAGCCAGTAAAACTTCAAGTGGTCGTGTGATTCAAAATATCCTTTCTATTCCTAAAGATGATAAAGTAAAAGCCTATATCGTCTTGAAGGATTTGAATGACGAAGAATTTTTGAATAATAATTACCTCATTTTCTGTACTCGTAAAGGTATCATTAAGAAAACTTTACTTCAAGCCTATTCTCGTCCACGTGCCAATGGCATACAAGCATTGGGAGTTTATGAAGGCGATTCTTTGCTTGAAGCACGATTGACCAATGGTGAAAATGATATTTTTATAGCTAATCGTGAAGGACGTGCTATTCGTTTTCCTGAATCTACTGTACGCCCTATGGGTCGTACTGCTTTTGGGGTTCGAGGTATTACCTTATTGAGTGAACAAGACGAGGCAGTTGGTATGATAAGTGTCAATCCTGACGATCCTGATACCAATATTATGGTGGTTTCTGAAAAAGGGATGGGTAAGCGTACCGATATTGAAGAGTATCGTCGTACCAACCGAGGTGGTAAAGGAGTGAAAACCATGCAATTGACCGATAAAACAGGAAATATTGTAGCCATCAAAGCCGTAACAGATGAGGATGATATGATGATAACAAATCGTTCAGGTATCATTATCCGAATGCCTGTTACAGATATTCGTACGATGGGCCGAGCGACGCAAGGTGTTCGCGTGATTCGCCTCGATGATGGCGATGAAATTGCGGATATTGCAATCATTCAGGAAAAAGAGGAGGAAGAAATGCCAGAAGTTGAAGGTACGGATGTGGAAAATGCTACTGAAGAAAATACAGCCGAAGATACTACCGAGTCATCCGAAGAAGATACGAGCGAAGAAGCTCCCGATGATGGAGATTCTGAAGAATAAAATTAAAAAAAAGCCTTCTCGATTTTCGAGAAGGCTTTTTTTATGGATTCACCCATGTTTGATGTTCAATACAAATTGTACTAAGATCTCAATTTTATACCAATAAAGAAAGTTCGAGCTTGGGCTGGGCCATAAACAAAATTGCTATCCCGATTTTTTCCGATGTCAAAATCGTTTTGATAAGCATTAAAAATATTTTTGATGCCTGTATAAAATTCAACCTTTGATTTAATTTTTTCAAAGGGGAGCGTATAAGCTACTTTTGTACTCCAATCGTGAAAAGCAGAAGAAGTCATAATTTCATCCACCAACTGATTGGGCGCACCTGCAAAATGCGGTACGAGCATTTGGCCTGTATAAACATAATTGATATTAGCACTTAGTTTTTCATGGGGCATCCAACTCAAATTTGCAAAACCATAATCATTGGGCGTTCGGATAAAATCT
>JAHDEQ010000044.1:3093-4404 GCA_020628755.1 Saprospiraceae bacterium | reverse complement strand
GGGCATCCAACTCAAATTTGCAAAACCATAATCATTGGGCGTTCGGATAAAATCTCGAATACCTTCCAATTCATCAATATAAGAAATAGGATTTTCAAACTGACTTGATTGTAAGGTGAAACCCGTTTCTAACTGAATTTTTCGGTTATAATTCGCTCGAAGTTCTAAAGTTATACCTTGTACAGTAGCACTTTGGCCATTTTGTTTTTCAAAGACTTCTCCAAACTCATCTTCGCCTACAGCTTGCAAAAAGAAAGCATTATTGAGTTTAGTATAAAAACCTTCTACAGTATAACCCCAAACATATCGGTCGCTTGGCTTGTCGTAGTTGATAGAAGCACTAAAACTTTGCGATTGCTCAGGCAGAAGCTGCGGTGACAAGACCACTCTCGAAATTCCACCACCAGCAAAAGCAATATGCAAATCCGAATCAAAGGCTTGTGGTGCTCGAAATCCAGTACCATAATTGAGTCGAAATTGCGTATTGTACTTATGCTTATACAACAAAGAAAATCGAGGATTCCATACCAAATTATCTATAAAATTATGCTTATCCAGCCGAAGTCCTGACAGAAGTGTAAGCCGCGGCAAAATTTCCCAATCGCTTTGCACAAAAGCACCAAAATTTTTGGTGCTTTGATCAATCAAATAGTTATAGCTTTCAATTTCATCATAAACCGCATCATAAACATATTCTGTTCCAACTGTCAAAACATTCGTTCCTTTCAAAAAGTTAGACAAACGGTGATTGATTTGCAAACCGACATTGTAAGTACTAACATCAGATTCGCCATAAGGCGGATTTTCCAAATGCTGTTTTAGTTCTTCGGTATCGTCAGGTAAAATTCCAGTATAATGCGTGCGTGCGGTATTTTGCCAAGCAAAATAGCTGATTAAAGAAGAATTATTTTCATTAAAATTAATTTGATAATCGGCATTTGCCATCCAAATTTTCGTATCTCTTTCTTCTGCTTGTTGCGTTAAGTGTGCTTCTTTATCAAGCATTTCACCACCAAAACGATACTCGTTGAGATTGCTTATACTAAACTCTAATTTCTGATTTTCTTTAGGTAAAAAAAACAGGTTTGTACCAAAAGAAGTATTATTAATTTTAGGAATTTCAGAAAAATTATCGCCATTGTGATCATAAAAATCTCGTTGACGATGATTTAAAAATAAAGAAGCCCCAGAACGACCATTTTGCGCTACAATTGTTGAGTTCCCCAACAATTGTTGATCGTTGGTTTGGCCATTGATATTTTGATAATTGTAATTGACTTCATAGCTATTTTTCTTAGGCAATTTTGTAAT
>JAHDEQ010000044.1:1892-2993 GCA_020628755.1 Saprospiraceae bacterium | reverse complement strand
CTATTTAATACATTAACAATGATGGGAGAATTGGTTTTGCGCTTAAAGGTCTTCGTACCTGTGACTACGACTTCATCCAAATCCATATTTTGTTCATGTAGTTCAATATTGAGCTGGATTTTGGCTTTTTGAGCCGAAATTTCTATTGGCGTTTCTACAGATTTAAACCCAATAAAAGAGGTGACGAGGGTGTGTTTTCCGTAAGGAATATCTTGAATCGAAAATTTTCCGAGTGCATTGCTTTGCGCAAAAAGATTGGAGTTCTTTATATATAGTGTAGCAAATTCGATTGTACCTTCTTCATTGCCAACTGTACCCGAAATAGAACCTGTTTGGGCAATTAGCAGTTGACTCAAAAAAAGTAAGTATAGTATATAGAAATATTTTTTGAATGACATATCTTTATTATTATGTATTGCAAAAATACAAAGTTAGACAATGCCTAACAAATATTTATTCAAAAACTTTCTATATTTGTTATAAAAAAGATAGAATGGCCACCGAAATCAAAGAAAATTACCTAAAAGCAATTTACTTTTTGGATTTAAAGGATAGCAAAATTTCTTTGACTGCTCTTGCGAACGAAATGCAAGTTAGCAAACCAACGGTCAATGATATGGTCAAAAAACTAGAATCAAAAGGTTGGCTACACTACGAAAAATACAAACCACTTCGGCTTACCCAAAAGGGTAGAAAAACGGCTGCCCTCATCATCAGAAAACATCGTTTGACAGAAATGTTTTTGGTGCAAGTCATGGGTTTTGGTTGGGAAGAAGTACACGATATTGCCGAAGAAATTGAACACATCAACTCGACCCAATTTTTTGATCGGATGGACGAAATTTTGGGCTTTCCGAGTACCGACCCACACGGTTCGCCTATTCCTGATAAGGATGGGAATACGACTCAACCCAATTATCAATTATTATCTTCTATCTCAGTCAATACTAAGGTTATTTTGAGAGGTTTGCGTGATAGTTCTAAGGAGTTTTTATTGTTTTTGAATAAGAAAAATCTACAGCTTGGTACAGAAATTTTCCTACACCAAATCGAAGCATTTGATAAAAGTATGATGGTTTCGTATGAAAATTTTAAGGAAGT
>JAHDEQ010000044.1:0-1792 GCA_020628755.1 Saprospiraceae bacterium | reverse complement strand
TTATTTCCCAAACACTCCAAATTTTTCTTCCAAAGAAGTCACTATTATATCCAATCGAACACTATTAGAACCTTGCAAGAGGATAATATCTTCATTACGAGTGTGTTGTGCGAGGAAATCGGCAGCCAAGTCAGCATTTTCAAAATGCTTCCAAGACGAAATTTTACTTTCCTTACCTACAAATTGAGCATATTGACCGACCGTTATAAGCATATCAATTCCGCCTTGCAATTCGGCGATGACCTTGCCAATGTGTGTATGCGCCTCTTCGCTAAAAGTACCCAATTCGAGCATATCGCCAATGACGGCAATCTTACGTTTTTCGCTTTGCCTCAACTCCGACAAAGTATAAAGCGAGGCTTTGATAGAGTCAGGTGCAGCATTGTAGGTACTATCCAAAAGCAATGCGCCATTTTTGAGATAAGAAACAACTCCACGTTTTTCGGGGGTATGAAAAGTGCTGACTTGTTGAGCAATTTCTTCAATCGTCAAACCCATCTCGGTGCCAATGGCGCAGCCAATGGCAGCATTGTAAGCATGGTGTTTTCCGACACAGTTGGGCATTGAAAAAGCATGACCATTGAGTTGAAAACTAGGATTGGCTTTTTTACTCAATTCAATATTACTAATACGAATATCCGATTCGGGATGCTCGCCAAAGGTTATGATTCTACAGTTTGCTTTGCCTTTGATGAGTTCAAAAAAATCATCGTCACGGTTCAGTACGGCTACGCCATGATAGTCCATACCTTCAAAAATTTCGGCTTTGGCTAGGGCGATATTTTTACGAGTTTTTAGGATTTCGATATGCGACATCCCAATATTGGTAATGGCAGAAAAGGAAGGACGAGCAATTTTTGAAAGATAGTTGATTTGATTCAAACCACGCATTCCAAACTCCACAACAGAGCATTCGTGACCTCTTTCGAGTAAAAGCAATTCGATAGGAACTCCGAGCTGATTGTTGTAATTTTTTCTTCCTTTATGGGTATTAAATTTGGCGGATAAGATGTGGGCAATTAGTTCTTTTGTTGTGGTTTTGCCGACACTTCCAGTGACGGCAATGACAGGAATGTTGAGCCGACAACGCCATATTTTGCCCAAAGTACCCAGTGCTTCTACCGTAGAAGGAACAATAATTTGAGGGATGGTAATTTCTGCATCCATAACTTCGTGCTCCACTATAGCAGCAACAGCTCCTTGTTGTTGGACTTCTTTAATAAAATCATGTCCATCAAATCGTTTGCCAGTGAGCGCAACAAAAAGTGTCCCTTTTTGGACTTCGCCAGAGCGTTGGGTGATGTGATACACATAATCCATTGGCGAAATTTGTTGGTTGGGTCGCCCACCAACAGCCACACTAGCTTCAAATAAAGGAATGGTAATCATATTGGGAAAAGGGTAGTGCTATGAATTTTTTAATGGTAATAATACACTATAATTCAATTTGATTTAAGAACTGTAGAGGCTAGCTGCCTTTTTTAACATTCAGCGACTAAAGTCGCTGCTACAAATTTTAAAGTTAAACAAGATTAAGCCTTTTTGATTTCGGGCATTTTGCAATCTTCGTCGGGGTTTTTACCACAAACTTCACAAGAGCCAATTTGACTTTTGAGCATAGGATTGTTGGTGGCGCAAGTGCCTCTAAATTCTTTTCCTGTTACGACTTGGCGCAGGTTGATAAGGATAAAAGAGATTCCGAAAACGAAAAAGATGATGCCGAAGGTATATAAAAATTCCATGAATTATTTTTTACAAAGATAAGGATAGATAATGATATTTCTATTAAATT
>JAHDEQ010000043.1:14688-23809 GCA_020628755.1 Saprospiraceae bacterium | reverse complement strand
GAACCTTCTAGTGAAGGTTTTGCAAGTGACATCGAACTCGATGCTCTAGGCTGTGGAGTTATCACTATGACTGCGACTGTTAGTTTTGACTGGTATGAAGGAGACACAAATTCATGGTTGCATGGTGTCTCTTTTTCTAATTCTCCTGGCTGGCTGGCTGCACAAGGAAATAATCCAGGAGCTGGTTGGTTATTTTTACAAGGTATTGTAGGGGATTGTTCAGGAGATATGTATGGAGCTGGCTTTTATTGGGATGCACCAACTGATGATAGTAGTTCAAATTGTGCAGGGTTTGGGGATGTTGCTGGAGATCCAAGTGATAATTTTGGTATAAACCCAAATTCTTGTTGCCCTTCCTTTGCTTTTTCCTTGGAATTTTGTCCACTTAATACAGGAACGGTAACAGAATCTATTACTTTCAATCTGACAGAAGATGGTACATCTGGAGGATGGAACGACACTGCTGGCTGTGATTTTGATTTGACCTATGGTATTACCATCAATAGTGTAGGTATTCAATTGCCTCAATTTATTACATCAGCCTGCCCAGGTGACCTTGCTGTTATAGATGCAGGATTTGGCTGCAATTCTTATGTGTGGGATCATGGCGCTGTAGGATCTCAAATTCAAGTTAATCCTATGGTTTCTACAACCTATTGTGTACAGGCTGTTAGTGGCGCTGGATGTCAGACAAATGCTTGTGTGAGTGTTATAGTAGAGCCTGATAATGAAGTGCCTGTTTTTGTAAATCCACCTGCGAGTATTGTACTTGAATGTACAAGTCCAATCCCGTCAATGATGGATTTGGTATGGACAGATAATTGTGATGGTTCAGGAACAGTTTCGGGTACCGAAATTGATAATTCTAATGCTTGTGCAGGAGGCACTATTATTAGAACATGGACTTATACCGATATGGCGGGCAATCAAGCAGTTTACAATCAAGTCATAACTATTTTAGCCGATGCTTGTGAAATCAACAATGGCTTACCGATTAATTTAGAAGTAGAAGGAAATGCTTGTGTAAGAGGCGTGATAAGTGCCGAAGAAGCCATGCAGTTAAAACCTTTAACTGCGCCACCTGCTAATCCATCAATGGGACTGATGTACTTTGATGCGAATACCCAAAAACTACGGGTTTGGGATGGTGCAGCTTGGCAGGATTGCTGGTAAAAAACTCTTTTTTTAACTAAAAAACTACTACAAAAATGAAACGAAAATTCTATCCCTTTTTAAAAGGATTAGTTTGCCTTTTACTTTTTTCTTGGAATTTTAATCAATTAAAAGCCCAATGTGGTACAGGAAACTGTGATGTTTGCAATGTGCAGTTGACTATCACAGGGGTTACTAATGCTAATGTAATTAATAATTCATCTTTTATTTCTGGGCCTATTGAACCGTCAAGTGTAGGTATAGGAACTGGCATCGAACTCGAAGCCTTAGGCTGTGGGTCTATTTCTATGCAAGCCAATTTATCATTTAGTTGGTGGCAAGGAGGCACAAATTCATGGCTGCATGGTGTGTCGTTTAATGCGATACCAGGCTGGACATTGGCGACAGGTTCTACACCTGGTGCTGGTTGGAATGCTTTGCCCTCAATTGTAGGTGATTGTTCAGGAGCTACCTATGGGTTGGGCTTTTATTGGGATTCTGCTGGGGATGATGGTAGTAGCAATTGTGATTCCTTTGGAGATATAGATGGAGATCCTAGCGATAATTATGGTGTTAACCCTAGCGTATGTTGCCCTACATTTCCATTTGATTTGGAGTTTTGTCCAAGCAGTGGAGGAACAACAACAACTTCGCTCAACTTTTCACTAACAGAAGATGGTACATCGGGAGGATGGAACGATACGGCTGGCTGTGATTTTGAGTTGGCTTTTCCTATGACCATTATTGGTTCTAGTTCACAACTTCCACCTATTATTGGTCCTGTATGTGAGGGAGAACTTGTTGATTTAATGGCAGAATCTGGTTGTGATACCTATGAGTGGAGTAATGGAGCCACAGCTGCTCTAATTCAAGTTGCTCCAACAGCTACTACAACTTATTGTGTAACTGCTACAAGTGGTGCATTGGGTTGTGAGACAATATCTTGCACAGAAGTACAAGTAGAAGATTGCTGCGATGCTGAGGCAGGCACAGCCAGCCTTGCTAATCCAACTCCTTGTACAGGCGAGCCGATTAGTGCAACGGTAACAGGGCATAATACGGATCAAGATTACCAACAAGTCACTATGCTTGTTGATGATACAGATATTATAGTCGAACTTGCTTTTGGGCCATCTGCTACATTTAACCCAATAAATATATCAGGCAACTATAGTGTAGTGAGTTTTAATTTTCACGCTGTAGATGCTTGTGGCTTTCCTGTGGCTGGTCAACCTCTAGCTGCTCTTGACTGTGCTGCTGTAGGTGGTTGTGGAGATTTTTCAACTACACCATTTACTGTAGTTGATTGTTGTTCTGCAATGGCAGGTGTAGTAAATGCAAGTTCTAGTAATGAATGTATTGGTTCAGCAACGATTGATGCAACAGCAAGTGGCTTTGATGCTAATAATATACAAGCACTTATATTGATTGACCAAAATGGTGTGATTGAGCTAGTCGAAATGGCTAGTTCTGCTAGTTTTATACCATCTATACCAAGTACTGGTTTCTGTCCATTTAGCTACCAAGTTTGTTCATACAACTTTGACTCAGGAAGTACACCTCCTGTTGTTGGAGTACCACTTTCTAGTATAGATTGTTCGTCTTCGTGCTGTGAGATTTCATGTACTAATGTAAGTCTTGGAGATAGCGAACCACCTATTTTTGATAATATAACTACAGTTGTTACTGTTGATTGTCTTGCCGATATTCCTCCTGCTATGGATTTAGAATGGACAGACAATTGCGATGGTACAGGGTTTGTCTCGCCCGTTGTCACAGGGTCAGCAGACTGTACAGGTGGCAATATTGCTAGAGTGTGGAATTATATCGATGCTTGCGGTAATGAGGGTCAAATGACACAGGTAATTGAAGTTATTGGAGATGAAGCACCTACTTTTCTTAACCCACCTCCTAATATTACTGTAAGTTGTATTGCCAATATACCTCCTATGACAACACTCGATTGGGAAGATAATTGCGATGGTACGGGTACTGCAATAGGAACAGATAGCGGTAATGCAGATTGTACAGGGGGAACGATAAATAGAGAATGGGAATATACCGATGTCTGTGGTAATACGATACAATATGTACAATTTATACAAGTTAGTGGAGATATTGAACCACCTGTTTTTGCAAGTCCACCAGCCAATATAACGGTAAGTTGTGCAGGGGCAGTTCCACCAATCGCTGTACTCGATTGGGTTGACAATTGTGATGGTTTTGGCTCGGTGATGCCAACGGAGGCAGGTAGCGCAGATTGTACAGGAGGTACTATCATACGAGTTTGGGAATACACCGATGCTTGTGGGAATAATGGTAGTCATAGCCAAATCATAAATGTAGAGCCTACTCTTGTTGCATCTTTTATTAATGCACCTTCAAATATTCCTTTAGCTTGTGGAGAGCCACTACCTCCATTAACAGATTTAGTTTTTGATAATGGTGATCCAGATTGCAACAATTCGGGTACAATTTCTGGTACTATGACGGATAACTCCAATGGTTGTACAGGCGTTGTATTCTATGAATGGACAGGAATGGATGCTTGTGGCAATCCACTTTCTCATATTCAAACTATTGGATATTATGTACCATGTGAACCATCTTACAGTCTTACAAGCACAGTAACAGGAATTTTAGATTATGAATCAAGCGGTACGATTTCTTCAACTCAAATCATAACTGCTACAGCCCAAGTAGATTATGACTCGGCTATCGAAATAGAACTCAATGGAGGCTTTGAAGTAGTACTTGGTGCAGTCTTTAACTGCTTTATAGATGGTTGTGACAATGGAGGCGGTGGTACGAATGTACAGGAAAATGAAGAGGTGCAAAAAGAATGAGTTCACTCAATAAGTGATTTGAAATAAGTCTCAAAGTATAGCAATTGCTACACTTTGAGACTTATTTCAAATACAAAACAATAATGCGATATAGCCTTATTTACAAAATCAAAAAACTAATCATGAAACAATTATTAAGACCAAATCTGTTAAAAGTGATTTTACTTTTAACCTTTATTACTTTTACTAACTTTTTGAAAGCCAATAAAGGCTTAGAAGAAAAATTAATCAATGAATACTCTTTTGTTTCAACCACAATTACGACAACAGGGAGCTTAACTTGTACCGTTACTTGCCAAGCTTTTCCCTTTCCTGAAACTTGTGCAGGTGCAAATGATGGCGGAGTTGAATTAGGTGCGGATGGTGGAGTATTTCCATATATATTTAATATAGGTTTTGAATCAAACGACTTTGGTTCTTTTGGAGACTTAGCTCCTGGAACTTATGATGTAACAGTCACGGATGCTAATGCTTGTACAACCGTTTGCTCCTTTATGATAGACGCAGCTTCACCTATAAATTGTGAGATTACGGATATTACAAATCCAACGTGTTCAGGGTCGGCAGATGGAGCAATTACGGTATCTGGAATTGGAGGTTTTGCTCCTTATACTTACGATGTGGGAGGAATAACGACTACATCAGGTGTATTTACAGGATTAGTTTCAGGAACATATACTATCACTATTACGGATGCAAATGGATGTTTAACAGAATGCTCACCAATTACATTAGTAGAGCCAAGTTCTTTGTCATGTTCTGTTACTACAACAGATGTGACTTGCTCAGGAGACAATGATGGGACACTCTCAGCCTCTGCAATTGGAGGTACGGGCCCTTATCAGTTTTCTATAGATGGAGTGACTTTTCAGACAAGTAGCGATTTTACAGGACTTAGTGCAGGAACTTATACTCTTACCCTTATGGATGCTAATGGATGTACGACTACTTGCGAAGGAAGTATATTTGAATCTGATTTTCTAGAGTGTGGTATTTTTATTATCAATGATATTCTATGTAATGGAGATATCGATGGAGCTTTTGAAGTAGGAGTATATGGAGGTACACCTCCATATACTTACGCAATAGCAGGAGGTACAGCCCAAACAAATAATATTTTTACAGGTCTTAGTGTAGGAACTTATTCGATAACCATTACTGATGCCAATGCTTGTTTTTCGGTATGTACAGCCTCGCTTACTGAGCCTCAATTTTTAGAATGTGATGCATTTCCTAGTCCCGAAACTTGTGCAGGTGCATCCGATGGTTTTGTCGAGATGGTAGCAACTGGAGGAGTAGCTCCTTATATATACAATATAGGTTTTGAATCAAACAACTTTGGTTTTTTTGGAGACTTAGCTCCTGGAACTTATGATGTAACAGTCACGGATGCTAATGCTTGTACAACCGTTTGCTCCTTTATGATAGACGCAGCTTCACCTATAAATTGTGAGATTACGGATATTACAAATCCAACGTGTTCAGGGTCGGCAGATGGAGCAATTACGGTATCTGGAATTGGAGGTTTTGCTCCTTATACTTACGATGTGGGAGGAATAACGACTACATCAGGTGTATTTACAGGATTAGTTTCAGGAACATATACTATCACTATTACGGATGCAAATGGATGTTTAACAGAATGCTCACCAATTACATTAGTAGAGCCAAGTTCTTTGTCATGTTCTGTTACTACAACAGATGTGACTTGCTCAGGAGACAATGATGGGACACTCTCAGCCTCTGCAATTGGAGGTACGGGCCCTTATCAGTTTTCTATAGATGGAGTGACTTTTCAGACAAGTAGCGATTTTACAGGACTTAGTGCAGGAACTTATACTCTTACCCTTATGGATGCTAATGGATGTACGACTACTTGCGAAGGAAGTATATTTGAATCTGATTTTCTAGAGTGTGGTATTTTTATTATCAATGATATTCTATGTAATGGAGATATCGATGGAGCTTTTGAAGTAGGAGTATATGGAGGTACACCTCCATATACTTACGCAATAGCAGGAGGTACAGCCCAAACAAATAATATTTTTACAGGACTTGCTGCTGGTACTTATGATATAACGATACAAGATGCCAATGCTTGTGAAACACAATGTTCGGCCCTTATAACAGAACCTTCAAGTATTGTTTGCTCTGTTGTTACAACAGACCAAACTTGCGATGGATTTTTAGATGGCACAGTCACTGCCTTTGCTACGGGCGGCACAGCTCCCTATCAATACGACATAGGTTTTGGTGCAAATACAACAGGTTTTTTTACAGATTTAGCCCCTGGCTTATATACACCAACTATTACAGATGCCAACGGCTGCTCCACTGTTTGTACGGGATTGGTCAATGCAGCTAGTCCATTGTCCGTTGCTTGTGGAAGTACTCCCATTCTTTGCAATGGAGATGTTGAAGGGACGGTTTATGCAGAAGTACAAGGCGGGAGCGCACCTTATTTTTATGAATGGTATGATAACAATTTCAATTTAGTAGGAACTGATTTTGCGGTAGGAGATCTAGGGGCAGATGTTTATAATTTTATTGTAACTGATGCCAATGGCTGTACGGCAATTTGTACGACGATAGTTGATGATGTAAATGATTGTTGTCCAAACAATTATACAATTCCTGGCTACGAATTGGGTTTTGCTGATTATGAGACCAATGGTACTATCACTTGTGACCAAGTGATTTTGTCAGGGGCAAGCGTGGACTTGGATGCAGGTATAGAGATTGATTTATTGCCAGGTTTTGAAGTACAACTCGGTGCCCAAATGAATGCTTTTATTGACGGTTGTGATAACGGCGGCGGCGGAGTGAATTAGAAAAAGATAATTTTAAAAATGAAATACCTAAAAAATCCCTGTTGTTCAACAATAGGGATTTTTTTATTCAATATGTTTTGACACAAGTCCTTTTAAGGCATACCAACGATACAAAACCAGATACTTACTTTTTGAAAATTGAAATTTAAAAAGATAAGGTAAGGCCAAAACCATACTACCAAAAAATTTGATGATATACTCGACTACTTTTTTCAAAAAAGTAGTCGAGCTCAATGCTTTTACTCGGATACGTTCTTCGTTGCCTGTACGAATACAGATTTTTTTAAAGGATGGAAAACTGGTACGTTTGCTATCAATAATATGATGGACGTATGCTTGTGGAAGATAGTAAATTTCCTTTGTTAATGTTGCTATTTGCAAGTAAATATATTTATCGTCAGCTCGCCATTTGAGCTTTTCGTCGAAGCCGCCCACTTTTTCGAGCAAGTCTTTTCGGTAGGTCATATTGCAGCCCGCAGGATAGCGATTGGGAGGAAATTTTCCTTGCTGTTCGCCATAATCTACTTTTGTTACCAAACCTTCTAAGTACGAACTCATCCATTTTGGTTCTGCTATTTCATATTTCGGAATTACTTTGCCTCCACAACCATCGGGTTGCAGTTTTGATTGCATAAAATCCAAAATAGTTTCAATAAAATTGGACGAAAGAATAGCATCATCATCAACGTAGGTGATGATGGGACTTTTAGCTTCTGTAATACCTCTATTTCTTGCAAAAGACAAGCCTTGTTGTCCTTCTATAACATAGTTAATATTGATTTGAGGGTTTTCTTTTATAAAATTTTGGCAAATGGAATCCGTATTATCTGAACAATTATTATTGACAATAATAAGCTCGTAACGGCTAGGCGCAAGCGTTTGGGCTACAAAACTTTGTAGCCCCTGACCGATAAATTTGTCTCGGTTGTAAGTACAAATGACGACTGATATTTCGGGTTTGAAATTAGCCATTTAGTTCTTCCAATTTTTTTCTATCAAAAGCATCAATAAAAGAATTTGGCGTAGCATTCCAAATTTGTACGCTTTGCTTGTCGGCAAAGGCTTTTATCTCAAAATAAGCCTTGAAAGAGAGCATAAATTTTTCGAGGATTTCGTGCAAATTGCGGTCTTTTTTACCGAGTTTTTTCATGGTATCGGGCTTAGAAATTTTTTTATCGTAAAAATGTTTTTGATGCAAAAGTACGATATTATCGTCCGTCACCCAGATTTCGGGCAGCCAAGAATGGTCGGCTCCTAGTAGAAAAATCTCTTTAAAATTCATTTGTAAAGCCAGCATAATGCTAGGAATCAAGACATTGTGCGGACGAGGCATTCCTAGTTTTTGAGAAAAGAAAAAATGATTGATTCCTTGCAATCCTTCTACGGGAGTTGGATTGTAAAAGGAGAGTGTTATGTGCTTGTTTTGTTTGGGGAGGTCACTTATGATTGTGTGTTTTTTTGCTTCAAAAGGCAAGAAAATAGTTAAAGGCCAATTCGTTTTTTGGATGATGTTTTCAAAGAGCACTTTACGATTGTCTTTATAACTTTGTTGAACATTTTCGAGCCAAAATTCGGGTGCTTGCAGCACCAAATATTGAGTTTGAAGTTGCGTATAAAATGGCGTGTTTGGAAAAAAATTGACACACAAAAGCTCTTTACCTTTGAAATGTGAAAAATGATTTTGAATGGACTCATTGAGCGAGGGGCCATTTGCTAGAATATAGCAATGGCTGTCTTTGGGCTTTGGTGTTTTCTGAGAACCAAATTTCGACAAAATCACTATCTTAATGCAAGTAAGAATGCTTTGCCCCAACTGAAAAAGAAAGTGTTGTAGTTTTTCTAAGAGTTTAATCATTTTTCAAGATCAGACGAACAAAAAGATGGAATATACGGATGATTGGCTTCTTTTAAGGCTATATTGTTATAGGCAAAAAAGTCTATGCCATTATGGGCAGCCGCTTCGTAATCGTTGATAGAATCGCCGATAAGACAGGTCGTTTTTTTGTCCAAATTTTTCTTGTCGAGAATGTTGGCGACAATCGTATTTTTAGGAGTTGGTGAACCAAAAATCTCTTTGAAATATACGTTGATACCAAAAAACTTACAAAGGGTTCTCAACTCAATTTGGTCAGAGCCAGAAGCGATGTAAAATGCTTTTTTTGAGGCAGTAGATTTGATATAAGTCAAAGAATCATTGATCAACAAAGAAGGATTTTGCAGACTGCCGAGCATGATTTTCTTGTAATCCATTGCATATTGTTGGACTTTATGTGCGACATTTTTTTGCTTTGG
>JAHDEQ010000043.1:9379-14588 GCA_020628755.1 Saprospiraceae bacterium | reverse complement strand
AGTATTTCGATGTCTTCTACCGACTCCAAAGGAGTCTTGGTTTTTTGTTGGGCAAAACTCAGCAACTCTTCCTTACTAAAGGCATAAATACAAACCTGTTTTTTGTATTTGACTTCTTTTTGGGTTTTGGATGTGCAAGGAATGGCTGCACGTGAAGCATACACCAACTCATTGTCTGTGTTGGTGATGATTTTTGGGATATTGATAGAGTCGGGGTCTTCGTTGTCGCTGAGATACGAAAATCCATTGATGATTTTATCGGGATGTTGTTTTTTAGCTTCAGCAGCTTTTACAATATCGTTGGGGTCGAGCATGGGTTCGTCGCCTTGAATATTGATATAAATATCGCTCTCGATAGAAAGTACAGCCTCGGCCAATCTATCTGTTCCTGTCGGATGCGAAGAACTTGTCATAATGGCTTGATAACCACGTTTTTCCACGACTTTTTGGATTTCTGGACTGTCCGTTGCGACATAAATATTGCTTTTGCCTAATGCTTGCGCCGCAATATCGCAAACCCTAACAATCATCGGAATACCGAGGATATTGGCCAAAGGTTTGCCAGGGAAACGGGACGATTGATAACGTGCTGGGATGATTCCAACTATTTTCATAAGTGTAAAGTCTTAGCGTAAATGGATTGTGGTACTATATTATAATAGGAAGTTCTTGTTAGTGAATGAATTTCAAAATCTTTTTCGTGGAAAAAATTGATGATTTTTTGATTTACCTTATTGAGCATCCGTTTGTTGGCGGAGGTATAACCATCAAAACCAATCAATTTGATGGTTTTGGAGGACACAAATTTTGCTGCAAAGCTCATAGACAGTAAAAAAGGGGAATCTTCATCCGCATCTGTATAATTATAAGTATCAAAAGTACTTAATTTTTGTTCGAGTGACTTGGGTATCATCACAGGAATCTTGCTATTATTGCTAGGTACGAGTATTTTTTGAAATAAATCAATTTTATCGGGATGTTGTTTGGCCAACAAATCGAGTTGAGAACCCGAAATACAAAGGACAGCTTTGTGCAAAATATCTTTTAATTCGTCCAAGTATTTGATAGAGCAAATCACCAGCAAAGGATTTTGCTGATGAACGTATTTTTTTATTTGTTGGAGCGAGGATTGTATCGTTTTTCCACCTCCAATAATAAGTGCTTCTTGATAATTGGATGTATTAGAAATTTCTACCGTATTCAATGTGGAGGGCGAGGCTTGGGTCAGCAAGCCTCTGATGATTTCTTGGATACTATAGCGATTGGTCGAAAGATACTCCATGACGGTTTTTTGAGGCGCATTGACGGCTCCCGATACGATATAAGCCAAATTGCTGCCCCAATTGTATTGTTCATGCAGCTTTTTGTACAAGTCCACCAAATTATTCAAAGCATAAACATCAACTTCCCATTGTTTTTTGGACATGAGGTAAGCAAGGAGCAACTCCAGTTTGAGATTGCCTGCACCTCGACCCATACCAAGTACTGTCGTGTCTATGACTGACACGCCATTTTCCATAGCCACGATGCTATTGGCTAGGGCAAGTTCCATATTGTTGTGCCCATGAAAACCGAGGGGTACCTCGGTTTGGCTTTTGGCCGATTGTATCAAATTTTTCAATTCTGAAGGGGTAATATTTCCATAAGAATCTACTAGATAAAAGTATTTTACATGGTCGGCATATTTATTTAGAAGCTCATAAAAGCTCGTCGGAATTTCGACTTTTGAGATATACATGACATTAAGCGCAATCTTAATATCATGTTGGATAATGCTTTGTACAATGGCTTCAAGATTTCCGAATTGTTGGACATTGACGGTTAGGCGAATGAGGTCAATATTGTCTTTTACAGGACTAAGCAGCGTTTGGAGAATGCTTGTGTCGGCAATGTATTTCACATCGAGCATGACAGCGATTTGCTTTTTGGGGCAAGCCTTTTTGACTGACGCAATGGTTTCGGCATCTAAGAAATAAAATGCGCCAAAATAATTGCCTTCTACTGGCGGATTTCGGTAGCCAATCTCTATATAATCTATGGGCAAGGCATTGATATATTGGCAATATTGAGTCAGCATTTCAGCGTCAAAATCCCATTGGGTATAATAGCCGCCATCTCTAAATGTGCAATCTAAAATTTTCATAATTTTATATATCGAATGGGTTTTTAGCGATTAATGCTCTAGTATATTGTGGTAGTGAATGATAAAAGTCATTGAATTTTTCGTTCTGTTCGTTTAAAAGATTGCAAATCGAATAATATTGGATTTGCATACTTTCGGCATAAATGAGCAAACTGCTATAGTCGCTTATCAAAACGAGGTTTTCATGTGTAAACAAGGATTCTAGTACCGTTTCTTTGGGCAATTCAACAAAGGAAATTGCTTCCGAAAATTCCTTGTAAACACTTAAATAAGCCTCCAAATTTTTTTGATGATTCATCTGTTGAGGATGAAATTTGTAATGTACGGTTTTGTAATTGTTAGCCACCAAATGCTGTACGATTTTTTTTAATACTTTCGTGTAGGCTTCAAGCGAAATGACACCTTTTTCTACAGGGTAGGAGAAGGCCATCAGGACTTCTACCTTTAGGTCATTTTGAAAATGCGGATGCTCAAAGGGACGCTGTACAATTCTTTTTGGCAAATCATATCGAATAAATGAATTGGGATTGGCCACATAAAGTGCATCAAAGAATTTTTTAAAAAAACGTTCTTGATAGGCGGATGCAATATTGACCTTAAAAAGTGTATTGATGTAAACTTTCAGCGTATATTTTGAAAATTGAGGGAAGCCGACTTGTTCCAAGTAGGCATCGTGCTCTTTTTGTGTAAAATAGGCCGAATATCCGTCTTCTATAAAGTACTTTTGTTGGAGTTTACGGCTTTTTAAGAAATAGGTTAAGCCTATCTTGGAAATACTGGCCGTGTAGAAATCAAAGGCTTGTACTTGATGCTCGTTTATTAAGTTTTGATAAAATTGAAAGACCTTGTTCATGTGCATCCAACCGTTAAAAAAATTGAGGCTAAACTTTTTTTCCAGAAAATCAATATTATATCCGATATATTTGTTTTTGTAAAAAAGCCCTCTGCCATAAAGAAAAATCACCTGCTTTGCAGGTATATCTTCTTGTGCAATGATTTTTAGGGAGAGTGCGTAAGCAATACCACTTTGAACATAGAAAATTTGGTGCTTCATTTGAACGGTTACATTTTCGGCGCAAAGATACATAAGTCTAGCTGCGGCGCAACTTATGGAATCATGAATATTTGGCTTTGCTTACTAAATTATACGATTGAGGCAACATAAGAGTTACTAGCTAGTTTTAAGATTGTATGGGAATCATTCAACGACAAGGTTTTAAATATACCATTATTGGTTACATTGGAGTAGCCTTGGGTTTTATTAGTACCTTTTTCATCTATACTAAGGAATTTGAACTGTATGGTCTGATACAGGTACTCATGGCAAGTTCGGCTCTGATAATGGCAATTTTTTCTTTTGGATTGAGTATCATTTCTGTCAAGTTTTTTCCTGAATTTGAAGACCCTAAAAAGGGACATCATGGCTTTTTAGGTTTTCTACTGCTTGGCAGTTTATTGGGTTTTTTGGTCTTTTTGCTCTTGCTTTTTCCTATTCGGACTTTTTTATTGGACTATTTGTATGTAAAAGATGATAGTCGAGAACTGTTTGCACAGTTCTTTTACTATTTAGTGCCTTTGGTGTTTTTGTATATCTATAATATGACCTTTACCCGTTATATTTCTAATTTTCATCGAATAGTCGTACCAGGAATTTTAAATGATTTATTGCTCAAAATATCCTTGCCCATTTTGGTGTTATCCTTTGCAGCAGGCTATTTGAGTATGAAAGGCGTGGTGATAGGTTTGGTTCTTCATTTTGTATTGGTTTTATTGGGTTTGGTGATTTATACCCGACAATTGGGTCAAATATTTGTTCGCCCCAATTGGGAATTTATTACTCGACCTTTGGCCAAGCGGATGGGCGAATTTTCGATGTTTGGAGTGATGAATGCATTAGGCAGTCAATTGGCCAATCGAATTGATGTATTGATGGTTTCGATGTTGGTTTCATTTGAACAATCGGGGATTTATGTGATTTGCAATTTTATGGCCGAGGTGGTGTTTAAACCAGCTCGTGGAATTATGAATATTGCTTCGCCTTTGATTTCCCAACATTGGAAAACCGAAGATTTAGAAGAGATAAAAATCGTTTATCAAAAGTCTTCTCTAAATCTTATGATTATTGGTTTGCTTGCTTTTTTGGGTATCTGGCTTTCCTTAGATGACTTATTTAGCCTTATACCCAACGGCGATAAGCTGGCCAACGGAAAATATGTATTTTTCTTTTTGGGTTTAGCCAAACTCGCTGACATGGCAACGAGTGTCAACACCGATATAATTGGTTATTCCAAGCATTTTAGATTCAATTTCTATGTCTTATTGATATTGGCTGTTTTGAATGTACTATTTAATTACACCTTTATTCCGATGTATTTGATTACAGGTGCGGCCATCGCTACCTTTTGTAGCGTTGGCTTGTTCAATTTGGCGAAGGTTAGTTTTATCTGGTGGAAATTTGGGCTACAGCCTTTTACATTACAAACTATTGTTGTCTTAGCGATTGCAACTGCAACTTATTTGATTTTCAATTATTTGCCTTTGACTCAAAATGCTTTGCTTGACATACCAATTCGTTCCGCTTTGATAGGTTTGTTTTATCTTGCTTTGATATATTACTTGAAACCTTCGCCCGATATGAATGGAATGATTGAAAAATTTTTAGGGCGATTTATCTAAAAATCTAAATTAATCGTCAAACGATGCGCCAAATTTTCTTGTAGTGTAGCTCTTGCATTGTCGCCGTAGCGCAGATAACTAGCCCAACCCAAACCCAAATAGGCGAAATTGACATAGTTGAACCGAAGCAAATTATTGACTGCCAAGCCACCTTCAAAAAATCCTTCTTCTAAGGTCTTAAATGCCAAATCTTTGTGCAAATTTGGTTGATGGAGTTTTCCTATCGAAAAATTGTGTAAGATGACGAGTTCGGGTTGAATGAGTTTAGATTTTTTTGAAATTGTACCAAAATTATGTTCAAAAAAGACGGAAAGATATTGGTCAGATAAAAACTCATATTGACCCATCGTTTGAAAAGTATTGGAAAAATCAAACAAACGGAAACCCGTA
>JAHDEQ010000043.1:0-9279 GCA_020628755.1 Saprospiraceae bacterium | reverse complement strand
GTAAAATCAAAATCTGTTCTTGGATTTTCTTCATTTTCAAGGTAGGTATAAAAGTAGTTAGTTGCCCAAGAATTTTGTGAAAGACCCAAACACACTTGTACATTCTTAAACAATTGAGCGTTTAGTTCTGCATAGCGATTGGTGTAGTCGTCCATCCTAAAATCATACAAACCATTGTCCACCAGAGCATAAGGCTCAAAATCGGAACGAGGAAATTGAGGAATCCCAGGTACTCTAACATCTTTTTCATAACCTAATTCGAAGTAAATAGACTGATTTTTTTGGAGGTATAAACGCAAATCGCCGCCATATTTCCAAGTTTTATCTCGGATACTATATCCTGTATAACCGCCCATTCGGATGCGCTTGCTCAAACGATTATTGGTATGCAAGCCAATTCCAATTCGAGTATCTTCAAATTGATTGAATTGTAAAACTCGATACAAATCCAAATCCAATTTGCCAAGCGGATAAATACCATTTGCTAGAGCTTCGGTCAAATTAAATAGACGTTCCAAGTTTCGAGCACCCGACAAAGTGTCCCACCACATAAAAGTAGCCTCATCTTTTACGCTCAATTGTTCGGGACGATTTTCAATCCAGACGGAATCTAGCGTTTGATTGGCATCGTCTTTTAAGACATATTTATCAGCCGAAAATTGTTTTTTTTCCAAATCAGGATTTAGGTTGATTTCGGAAATATAACTTTTCCCTCTTATTTTTAAACCAACATATGGACTTGGATATTTAGGCATCAACCAAGTAAAATTGAGTTGCTCAGGAAACCATTTTTTGCTTGTTTTATGATACTTATATTTTTGTTCGATTTTGAGATGTGTTAAGCTCGAATCGGCTGGTTCGGCAATTACATTTTGCAGGGCAAAATGATTGGTATGGATATACAATAAGCCTTTTAAACCTTCAAAAGTTTTTTTCTTTTTGGGTTGAAAGGAAATAATAAATATCGAATCTCGTCCTTGAAAAAGCGTATCTTGAATTTCAAAAAAGTAGGCTTTGGTACTTCCTTTAGAAATAGGATTCAAGAAGGTATTGTCTAATATTTCTAAGTGGGTATCATAAAAGGAAAAAGGCTGAATATCCTTTGTTAACGCAATGAATTTGGGGTCTTTGAAGCCCGAAACTTGATTGTGTAATATAGTTTCGTTGGTATTGTTGGGGGCAAGGTATTGTTTTTCGGTAATGGTTTCGATAACCATAAGATGTTGTTGTTCTGCAAAAGCATGATACCGTGCCGTTGTGGAGTCTCGATTGGCTAAGATTTTATTTTTTCGTTCTTTATTTTTTTCTAAATATTGCTGAAAACTATCTTCATTGGGTAAGAAATCAAATTGTATTTTATTGTAGGTTTTACAAGTGTATTTATCTAAGAATTTGGGTTGATTATACTTTTTATTTGCAACTGTTTTGTGGATAATGCGGTGTGCTGGATTTTCGCCTGCAATGACAACTGCCTCTAGCAGTTGTAAGTCGGTAGCTTTGAGCGAAATGCTTATTTTTTCACCAAAATCATTTTCTTTTATACTATAAATCCGAGTCTCATAGCCCACATAACGAAATTCTAGAAACTCGATTTTTTGTTCTACTTCTAACTCAAAATTCCCATCAATATCACTTGTCGTACCCAAAGCCGCATTTCCATCAAGTAAAATATTGACAAAAGCTAAACTCTCTCCCGTTTCATCATAGACCGTCCCTTTGATGGTTTGCTGCCCATATAGCTGAACAGAAATAATACATAAAATTGCTAGAACGAAATCCTTCATGTAGTGATTAGTTTTGTATTTTTGCGATGCCAGTTAGCATCCGTAATTTGGCACTATTCAAGTATTGCTAAGAAAACTAATTTTTCTAAAAAATATTCTTTTCAAAACTAAAAAATATGAATCGACTAAAAATAGCTGCAGGCAATTGGAAAATGAATAAAAATTTCGGTGAAGGTCTTGCTTTGACGCAAGCCCTTGTTGCAGGCTCGGAAGATACAGGAAATTTGATGATTTTAGGGACACCTTATATTCATTTACAAACCGTAGGAGGTTTAATTTCTAATTCTAATCATATCAAGCTCGCTGCTCAAAATTGTCATCAAAATCTCAAAGGTGCATACACAGGAGAAATTTCAATTTCGATGTTGCAATCCGTTGGGGTTGAGTATGTTATACTAGGACATTCGGAGCGTCGCCAGTATTTTGATGAAGGAAATGCTTTGCTTGCGGAGAAGGTGAACACCGTTTTAGAAGGAGGTTTGTTGCCCATTTTTTGTTGCGGAGAGGCTTTGCCTATACGAGAGGCAGGAACGCACGTAGAATTTGTGGCGAAGCAATTAAAAGAGAGCTTATTTCACTTGAGTGCAGAAGATTTTTCTAAAATTGTCATTGCTTACGAACCAATTTGGGCGATTGGTACTGGCGTAACCGCCAGTCCTGCACAAGCACAAGAAATGCACCAAGCAATTCGAGCTTTATTAGCCGAAAAGTATGGAAATGAGATTGCAGATGCAACAAGTATTTTGTACGGTGGAAGTGTCAAACCTGCAAATGCGAAAGACCTATTTTCGCAGCCCGATGTGGACGGTGGTTTGGTCGGCGGAGCTTCTCTAAAACCCGATGACTTTATTGCGATTTATAATAGTTTCTAAGTGGCGCAAATCTTTAGTTTGCGAAGAAATTGGATCTTAATTTATGCAAAAAAAGAAAACGAGAGACGGTATTATTCTCGCTTATCGAGCTGTCATTGAACAACGTTATCAGTACGAAAACATCAATGCACAATACGAAATACCCGACTCTTTTGATAAGGAACGGGTGGACTTGTTGCGGCAGTTTTTTTTAGAAAATATTTATCCTTTACCACAAAAAAGGGATGAATTAGACGAGGCTTTTCAGCAATTGGATGGCTACATCAAAAATCCAGAAAAATTACTTCGTATTTTGATGGATTCTATGAGTTTGATTTTTAAATATGGCCGACATTTGCCCAAAATATTGATGGCGGGAATTAAAGCTTTGCGCTCTTTTCGGACAGCGAGTAATTTTGAGAATAAATTGGTTCAAAATGCTCAAAAACAAAAGATTAAAGCTCCATATTCCAAGCAGCAAGTCTATGACTTGATTGCGATGCTTCCCGAAAAAGAAGTAGATGCTTTTATTGAAAATTCACAAACTTTATTTGAGACTTTACATGACCGAAAATTAGTTCAAAAAATAAAAGAAATTGTAGCTCATCTCATTACCAAAATGAAGAAACGGCCTAAGGTTTACACTGCCGAAGAAGTCAGAGGGCTAGAAATCGGACAAGAAATCATAGTAAAGGGAGACGAACTATTTGATTCATTATCAGAAGAAGACCAAAAACTTATTTTTAAAGTTATCATACAAATAGAGCGAGATTTTTTGGGAGGTTTGTTTGCAAATAATACCTAAACAGTGGGTCGAAGTTTTCAACTTCGATGCTGTACGCTCATTAAATTGCAGTTAAAAAAATTATGAAAATTCAACATTCAATTCTTATTCTTTTATCATTTATGCTGCTTTGTGTAAGCTGCGATTCTGATGATACTAAAATAAAGAATCTCGAATTAAAAGGTTTGAAAAATGTAAAATTTCAGGATATAAAACTACCTCCCAAAATGTCGTTTATATTATCTGCTGATTTTCAGTTGTTTAACCCCAATGTAATTGGGGTGAATGTCCAAAAAATGGAATTTGATGTTTTTGTAGAAGGAAAAAAAGCAAGTCATATTGTCCAAGACGAAAAAGTTAAAATACCAGCTAAATCAGAATTTACTGTTCCATTAAAATTTAAAGTTCCATTAGAAGAGAAGAAATTGTTTAAAAACATCAAGAATGTTTTTTCGGGAGCTTGGAAAAAACAAGGGATTCATATACAAACCAAGGGGCATATTTACGTTAATGCTCTTGGAAAGCCAATTGGTATTCCTTTTGATTATGAAGAGGAGTATCGAATAGAGGATTACTTGAAATAAGAGAAAACTAAAAAATGAAACGAATTTTTATCCCATTACTATTTTGTATTTTATTGCCATTGTCTGTTTTGGCCAATGATCCTTATTATCACCAAGTCAAAGCGGTTTCGGGCGATCATATTTTCAAATTGCTCGATCGTTATAGTCTTGCCAACCATCGCTGTAATTATGAGCAATTTTACAAACTCAACGATTTAAACAAAAACTCCAAATTATTTGCCGATAAACTTTACTACTTACCCGTTTTAATTTATACCTATAATAAAAAATCAATTCGCTCTACTTTGGGGATTGATAGTTGGGATCAAGCCATTCGGATTAAGCAATATAACGAAAACTTATTGTCCAATGACTTGCGCCAATCAACTATCATTGGAAGTAATATTTTGTGGGTGCCACATCACGAATTATATTGCAATGCAGAAGTGATGACCGAAAATGAAAAGCTAGTTGTCGAAGAACCGAATGAAACCACGACGAATATTGAAAAAGGTAAAAGTGGAAATCGTAATTTTCCGATTTTTGGTAAAAAATATGCACATGTACCTTTAGTTGATACCTCTTTACGAGGAAAGATTTTTTACATTGTAGCAGGACACGGCGGCCCCGACTCAGGTGCCGTTGGCAAAGCCAACGGCAAGCAAATCTGTGAGGACGAATATGCTTATGATGTAGCTTTACGACTTTGTAGAAATCTCATTGCAAGGGGGGCGGTTGCCTATATGATTACACGTGACCCCAATGATGGTATTCGAGATGGCGAGTATTTGGCAGGCGATTATGACGAATATTGCTGGGGCAATTTCAAAATACCTCGTTCTCAAAAACGAAGATTGTTTCAGCGTTCCGACGCGATTAATGAACGTTTTGAAGTGCATAAAAAGCAAGACGTAGGAGAACAAATTATGGTTTCTATACATATTGATTCTCGCTCCAAAAGTTCTCGCACCGATGTTTTTTTCTATTTTTATCCAGGCAGTAATAAAGGAAAAAAATTGGCTGATACACTCCAACAAACCATGAAAGCCAAATACAAAAAATACAATCCAAGCCGCACTTATTCGGGAACAGTAACGGCAAGGGACTTACATATGCTTCGCGAAACAAAATCAACAGGAGCTTATATTGAATTGGGCAATATCCGAAACAAAAGCGACCAAAGACGCTTTTTGTTAACTTCGAATCGCCAAGCACTAGCCGATTGGCTATTTGACGGATTAGTTGCTTACGTCAGAAAATAAGATTTATCCAAAAGATCCTACTGACGAACCATCATCATTGCAATGGTATCTTCTGTATCATCAAAATGGCGTTGCCCCCAGGAAGCGAGTTGAAAAACAACATTGGCTAATTCTCTTCCTTTTGGAGTCAATTCATAATCAAATTTGAGTTGATTATTGGAATTTCTAAGTTTGGTGAAAATTCCATTTCCCGTTAATTTTAGTAAACGGTCAGTTAAAATATTAGTTGAAATACCTTCTTTAGAATTTTGAAAATCACTAAAATTCTTCTTCCCATGAATGATGGCATCTCTTAGGATTAACAAACTCCATTTGTCGCCTAACAAATCTAAAGTACAACTAATCGGACAGTCAGATCTACGTTTCATAATGTTTATTTTTTTTTTGGGTAAAAATTATTAATATTTTCAATTATTCTATCTTGCGAATAAATCAATCTTATACAATAACACCTTTCCAAAAGGAAATTATCCTATTGAAAATTTGATAAAACATTTTCTATGGGTTTCAATATCTAGTGAGAACTATTCATGTTTATAGTTAGTAATGTATAATGAAAACCATACATTAGATTGAAATCTAATAGTAACCTTAAATCATTCTATTTTTAAGTAATATAGTTTCCCTATAAATCATAAATATCAACAGAAAGTCGAAGGAAGAAATGTAAACTATCAGTTTCTTGTTTGTTATAGTTAGGTAAGAATAAAAAGTATAGAATACTTTTATTTTGAATACTTCTTATTTAACGTAAGATATGTTTACGTTGGTACAATTTTACAAATAATATTTTTATTAACAAAAAATCTATAAATTAATTGAAGTTTATTAGCCTATTTTTTTTAATAGCGATGCTATTGTACCTGATTTTACTCTTGTTTTTGTACCAATTGCAAGAAAAACTAATTTTTTATCCGACTCATTTAACCGATGATTTTCAATTTCAATACTTCAATAATATAGAAGAAATATATCTGAAACGAGAAAAACCTGCTCGCATACACGCAATTCATTTTAAGGTCAATCAACCCCAAGGAATTATCCTTTATTTTCATGGCAACGCTCGTTCGCTCGATGATTGGGGTTTTGCAGCACAAGATTTTACCCAACACAATTGGGAAGTCCTCATGCCCGATTACCGAACCTATGGCAAAAGCAAGGGCAAGCTCAGCGAACAAGCCTTGTTTGATGATGCGAGGGCTTGGTACGATTATATCAAAAACCGTTATCCCGAAAGCCAAATTATTATTTATGGTCGTTCGCTCGGAACGGGCATTGCTACCCAGCTTGCTAGTCAGGTAAATCCCCAACTGCTTGTTTTAGAAACGCCTTATTTGAGCATGAGCGCAATGGTGCGTCAAGCAATGCCAATAGCACCATTGTTTATACTCAATTACAAATTTGAGAGCGACAATTATATCAAAGATATAGAATGTCCTATCGAAATTTTACATGGAACGCTTGATGACCTCATTCCTTACCAGCAAGCTCAAAAGCTTGCTCAACTGCGACCCAATTTGACTCGTTTTACGACTATCGAAGGAGGACGGCATAATGACTTATCTGATTTCAAAGCATGGAAAAATCGAATAGCAGAGATTTTGAAATAGCATTTTCGGAAAGGTCAAATCATTCTATTCAAAAATTTTCTTTCACTCAGGCAACCTTTTCCATTCGCTTTGCACCAAGAGAATAAATAATAAAAATACATTAGTGACAAAACTTTCTGACGAACAATTAGTGAAAGGCTGCAAAGCCAAAAAAGCACACCACCAAAAAGCTTTGTACGAAACCTACAAAGTGCCTTTGTTTAGGGTTTGCTTACGCTATGCTCGTGACAAACACGAGGCAGAAGATTTGCTACACGATGGATTTATTCAAATTTTTAAAGATATTACTCAATACAGAGGTGCTGGTGCGCTCGGAGCTTGGTTACGGAAAGTAATGGTGAATGTGGCCTTACAGCACATTCGGAAAAATAAAAAGCTGTTTCCTACTATCGAACTTCAATCAGCCGTGCATTTTGTTGATGCTTCAGAAACCGTTTATGATAAAATGGGGCAGAAGGCTCTGACCAAAATGATACAACAATTGCCTCCTGGCTACCGTGCGGTTTTCAATATGTATGTGATTGAAGGTTATAGCCACAAAGAAATTGCGCAGCAATTAAATATTACAGCGAGTACCTCCAAATCGCAATTGTTCAAATCAAAGGCGATGTTGAGAAAAATGCTCGAAAAAGTTATGATTGACTAATATACTGTTCACGGGATAAATTCCCGAATTTACCCTAATGGGAATTTTCCCGTGAATAGTGATGCCGAAGGGGTAAAACCTTAATTCTATTTTCGGTTTTTTACCCCGTTCTCGGTATAAATGTATCAATATGGATGAAAATTTACATAAGGATAATTTAGAAGACTTCTTTAAAAAAGGTTTTGAAGAAGGAGACTTGTCATCTAAGGACGGAGACTGGGATATGCCTTCGGATAAAGTTTGGGATCGCTTAGAGAACGAGCTAGAAGATGACCGCCCACAAGGTATTATCATACCTTGGAAGTACTTGACTTTGGCAGCTACGATATTATTACTTTTTGTAAGTTTCTTATATTTTCAAATCCATCAAAAGAACGATAATCTCCTTTCTGAAATTAATTATCAAAAAGAAAAAAACGAAAATTTACAATCCAAAATTGATAGTTTTCAAAATGCTACTATTAACAATAATACCTCTAATATAGAATCCTTTACTAATAAAAATCAAAAAGCTCAAACCGCAACATCCTTAGACAAGGATGTTCCTCAAGCCCAAAAGAATACCAAATTTTTAAAACTAGAAAATAGCCAAATTGGAAATGCTTCGGTTTCAACAAGTCCGTCTATTTTTTGGCTAAAAGAAGAAGAAAAAGAGAAGCATGAGTTGATTAGCACAGCAAACGAAAACCTCACTACGAAAGTCTTAAATAATGAAACTGATTTGACAAATACAAAGCAAGAAACAACCGCAACGGCAAACCTAGAAAACAAGGAAAGAAAGCAGGCAAATAAGGACTTAATGCCATTACCATCTTTAGCTTTTTCAAAGCTAAAAGAACAACAAAATATTAGCCTGAGCGATAAAATTTTTGAACCGATAAAAATCAATAATAAAAAGCAAACCAGTTTTTTTGTTGGAACGTATATCGCACCTACCAAAAACCGTTTGACCATTGTACCTAAGAATAGACTCCAAAATCGAACAATTCAAAAAGGGAATTTTACACCACAATTAGGAATTAAAGTTGGTGTGCAAACACCTTCCAATTGGCGATTTTCCTTGGGAGCACAAACCCAACGTTCAAAATATGCTTTCTCCAAACTACTGCGTATCCCTTATACCAAAGTTGGTGCAAGTCTCGACGACAGAGGCAATCGAAAAAACGAATATGATATAGAACTAAATACCTTTTTGGGAAGTACCTCAACTGTATTGCAAGTGGTCGAAAATACTGATACACAGGAAATTGAAGAAGGAGATTTTATACCTTTTAAGTTGGATGCCTACGCCGAAAAAAGAAGTATTAGTGTTCCCATAATAGCGCAAAAACTATTTGGAGAAGGCCCATTACAATTTAGTATCAAATCAGGACTCATCCCAACATTTGTAAAAACGGCAGTTAATGTAGATGGAATTGAGACGACGGATTCCCGCTTTAAAGAAGCTCGATTTGAACGTATGACAGACAAAGAAGATTTACGCAATTTTCAAAATACGATATTGGATTGGACGGTAGGATTAGGTTTGCATTATGCCTTCAATGAGCATTTGAAACTAGATATAGAACCAAGCTATCAACGTACATTTGGTAGTATTTTTACCAATCCCGAATTAGATGCCAGATCAATACCCAATGCTGTTTCTGTCAATATTGGATTGAATTATTATTTCTAAAAAAAAATCAAAAAAAATAAAAATCTCAGGCAACCTTTTGCTAAGAAATTACACCAATAGAATAAGAACATTAATGATTAAGAATGCTAAAATCTAAAATTCAG
>JAHDEQ010000042.1:21733-23817 GCA_020628755.1 Saprospiraceae bacterium | reverse complement strand
TTGTGGAGTCGCCTTCGCAAAAATTGATTGCTCCACTTATACTGGGTTCTAAAGAGTTATTTTCGGTAATAACGATTGAATTTTCGGCAGTACAGCCATCACTATTCGTCACCGTTAAAAAATAAGTATTCGCTTCTCCTATTTCGATGGTTTCAGTAGTCGCACCAGTTGACCAGTTGTAGGTTTCAAAAGTATTGTCCACACCTAAAGTTGTAGTAGAACCTGTACAAAAAGCTGTTGAGCCTGTTATCGTAAAATCAGGACTTGGATTTTCAAATACTTCAAAACTAGCTGTTGCGGTACAGCCTGATGCGTCGCTTACGGTGACTTCGTAAATGCCACTTTGTGCGCTTGTGATACTTGCTTCGGTTGCTCCTGTACTCCATTCGTAGGATTCAAAAATGGCATCCGTTTGAAGACTAAAAGTTTGGCCTGTACAGACCGTATCGTCGCCCAAAATATTGACTATTATTTCTTCGGTTTGGGTAATCGTCTGCGTAAAGGAAGTCTCATTGCCACACAAATCGGTAATGCTCCAAATACGAGTTATGGTTTCGATACCATTTATATTTTCAGTCGTTTCTACTAAGTCGGCTTCTCCTGAACCTAAGCAATTATCATTATAAGTTATTATATCGGCTTGTGGAATTTCTTCATTTGAACAAAGGTTTAAATTGGTAGGTAAATTTTCTAAAACGGGAGCTTCTGTGTCAATAGTGGAAACAGAAATACTTTGTAAATCGCAGCAGTTAGCATTGCAATTGAGGAAGGCAATGTTGTCGCCAACATTGGCGGGACTTATGGATTCAGCAGGGTTGAAATTATACGAATAAATTAAAAAATCTGAACAAGATTCTAATAAAAAGTCACCACTCGAACCTTCTATAATTTCTAAAATCTCGCCTTGTTCATTTGTCAATAACAATTGATTTTGATAATTGGTATTTGAATTTTCAAAACTTGCTGTTACAGATTCACCTGAACAGATAGAACTATTACTAATAGAAGGGCTTCCTGCATTAGCATCGCAGCAAGACTCCACCAAAACTTCCACGGTAGAAACTGTTTCGCAGCCCATACCACTTGTTGCAGTAACCGTATAAACTTCGCTCGTTGTAGGACTAACTTCAATGATTGCCCCATTATCTCCATTGTCCCAATTGTAAGTCGTACAACCAATACCGACATCAAGACTAGCTGTTTCGCCCTCACAAATGGACAGGGTTTGTGGTAAAATAGAGCCTGCAGAAGTTATGGTTACTGGAAATTCTAAGGCAAAATTACAACCTGCGGGGTTGCCCCAGCCTCCTGACTCTCCATCTTCAAGTAAGAAAAAAGTGATGGACTCTTCGATTGTTGCATTGACATTGGGGCAATACTCCATATCAAAGGAAAAACTAGGGCAACAGTCGTCTGGATCAATTCCCCAATTGTCCGAAGGGTCATTGTCGTTTTCAATATAAAATCCAGATGCTCCATTTACACATGAGCCAAAAAAAGGAGACAAAGAAGAGCTGCTATTGCCTGGTGGATCCCAAAAATAACCTGGGCCATAGGTATTATTTGAACATACTCCTGTAATAGAATTGACAAACAACCAACCTGTACCTGGATTGACTCCTTCGGCCGCCGACCAACCACCAGAATTTTCAAAAGAAATACCATGAAGCCAAGCTACGGATTCTCCTGCACACCATACAAATTTGACTTCTACTTGCATGCTTATCACACCGCATCCAGTTGCTTCAATTTCAAAAGGTGCTCCTATACCTGGTGCTCCTGTTTGTACACTACCAAAAATACTCGAAGTACCATTAATAATTTCGGCATTTTCGATGGAAGTTATTGTTGCAAAAACATCAAACAACTCACAGGGACTATCATCATCACATTGTCCATAAGTGTTTGTACTAAAAAGAAAGGCCAATGTAAAAAAGGCAAAAATTCGCAAAGTTTGTTTATACATAATACGTAATCTAATGTTCCAAATGGAAACGGTCTATGAAATAGTAATAAATGGCGGCGAATTTAGTTTAGAGAGATGTCTTATATTTGGATTTGGAGGTGTTACATGAGATATGTAA
>JAHDEQ010000042.1:16297-21633 GCA_020628755.1 Saprospiraceae bacterium | reverse complement strand
TAGTTTAGAGAGATGTCTTATATTTGGATTTGGAGGTGTTACATGAGATATGTAATTTCTAGTGTAGCCATAAGATTATACTTGCGAAATTACGGAATTTATAGAAATTACGGTACAACCTTCTTGTATATTTTTTCGTTTAATTTAAAAATACATCCGTGAAAGGTACTATACAAATAGCAAAATTTGCAAATATTCCTGTGTTGTTGCATTGGTCTTTTGGGCTGATATTGGCGTGGGTGGCTTATGTTTCTTTTACCGAAAGCGGTGACTGGGAACTTGCCCTTTGGGGAATTAGTTTTGTCCTTTCACTTTTTACTTGTGTTGTCATGCATGAGTATGGCCATGCTTTGATGGCTAGGCGTTTTGGAGTGCAAACACGAGACATTATACTTTCTCCAATTGGAGGAATTGCTCGGTTGGAACATTTGCCAGAAAAACCAATGCAAGAATTTTACATTGCTATAGCTGGCCCATTGGTCAATATTGCTATCGCTACCATTCTTTCGCCTTATTTTTTGTGGGATGTGGGCAGTTTTGAAAGTATTATTGGCTTTTTTACAGGAAATCCTGATGGAATGGAATCTGTAACTTCGCCTTTTCAATTTTTTATTCCCGCTTTAATTGGTATGAACTTAATATTAGCAACCTTCAATATGTTGCCTGCTTTTCCGATGGATGGTGGCCGAGTTTTGCGGTCTTTATTGGCTATTCGCTTGGGGCGTACCAAAGCCACGCGTGTGGCTTCCTTGCTTGGGCAAATATTGGCTATTGGCTTGTTAGTTTGGGGTGTTTACAACTTTCAATTTGTAACAGCGCTGATTGGTGTTTTTGTGTTTTTTACGGCAAGTAACGAATACAAAATGGTTAAGAACGATGACATTTTAAAACGGCATACTGTTGGCGACATCCTGCGCCAACACTTCACCAAAATTCCTGCTCATGCCATTATGAACTTCCCTATTACAGAATTACAAAAAGGTACTGAACAAAGTTTTTTGGTATTCAATGAGCATGAACGAATTGAAGGCGTTTTGCATCAAGAATTTATCTTAGAAGCTATCAAAGAAAAAGCTCACCAAGAGGCCGTTTATAATTATGTAAGTCCTCGCTTTGAATATATTTCTCCCAACGAAACTCTCAAGTCCATTTATTATAAAATACAAGGCAAGGGCTATAGCATATTGCCTGTTTTGGAACAAGGCAATATTGTGGGAGTGATAGACCGACAAGGTTTGAACCGATTTTTGACTATTCAAAGTAAAATCAAATAAAAAATGTCTTACCTCAATTCTGTTATCCAACAATTCAAGTATTACAAATCTTTAGGAGAAAAGTCATTTATACAGATACAAGATGATGAAAAATTGTTTTGGCAAATTACGCCCGAAAGCAACAGTATCGCCATCATTGTAAAACATCTTTGGGGCAATATGCTTTCTCGGTGGACTGATTTTCGTACCAGCGATGGCGAAAAAACCTGGCGCAAACGAGACGCTGAATTTGAAAATGACATTGCTTCTCGTCAAGAACTCCTCGAAAAATGGGAAGCAGCTTGGAAAGTTTTATTTGACACCCTGGATGCTTTGGAAGACGAAGATTTAGAAGAATTAATTTATATCCGAAATCAAGGTCATACTATTACCGAAGCTATCAATCGTCAACTCGCACATTATTCCTATCACGTCGGTCAAATAGTTTTTTTGGCCCGTATCATTGCTGGCAATGATTGGACAAGTTTATCTATTCCAAAAGGTCAATCCAAAGTCTATAATGCCAAAAAATTTGCCCAAGAAAAACGCCGAGAGCATTTTACCAAAGAATTCTTGTCAGACAAATCTTTTGATGAGTAATATTTTAACGCTAAACGAGTAAAGTATTGTTCATTACATCGTTCCTCCTTGTGCGTTACGAAGTTCTTCTACTTCCTCCACCGTTTTAGGAATCGGATTGCCCAAAACTCGATAGCCTGTCTCCGTAATCAAAACATTGTCTTCGATTCGGACTCCACTAAAATCTTTGTAGGTTTCGACTTTATCGTAATTGATAAATTCTTTGTAGCGGCCTTCGGCACGCCACAAATCAATGAGTTCAGGTATAAAATAAATACCTGGTTCAACCGTCAGCACATAACCTGCTTGCAATTCTTTGGCAAGGCGAAGCGATTTTAGTCCGAACAATTTGCTGCGTTCTAATCCTTGGCGATAACCGACATAGTTTTCACCTAGATTTTCCATATCATGCACATCCAACCCAATTTGATGACCTAGTCCATGCGGAAAAAATAGTCCATATGCTCCTGCTTCGAGAGCATCATCCATATTGCCTTGTGTAAGTCCTAAATCTTTGAGTCCATCGAGTATAATTTTGGCCGATTTGAGGTGCATATCTCTATACAAAACACCTGGTCGAAGTGCAGCAATACAATCTTCTTCGGCTTTGAGGACAAGGTTATAAATGTCTTTTTGACGGGACGTAAATTTTTGAGCTACTGGAAAAGTCCGTGTAATATCTCCAGCATAGTGCATAGTTGTTTCGGCACCATAATCACCCAAAACCAATTGTCCTTCCTCCAAAGTATTGCCATGATAATGATTGTGAAGTGTTTGTCCATTTACGGTCATAATGACGGGATAAGCCAAGTTACCTCCTGATCCCACAGCAATACCTTCGACGGCACCTGCCAATTCTGCCTCAATCATACCAGAACGAGCCATTTTCATGGCAGTGGTGTGCATTTGGCCTGTGACATTGACGGCTTTTTCCATTTCTACAATTTCTTCGGCTGTTTTAATGGAGCGTTGTTTGACCACACTTTGAATCAACTCGGCCGAAGCATTTTCGGCAACTTTATCTAATGGAATATCTAGCAGTTGATGTAATTTAATACTATGCTTGGCTCGATAAGGAGGTAAATAATGAATCGGGCGATTTTTATTTTTTTCTAAATAATTGCTCAGTTCCTTTGCTGGAAGCGTAGTCAGCACGCCGACTTCGGCGGCTTGCTGTGCGATGGTTGGTTGAGGTCCCATCCAAACAATATATTCTACACTAAGTTCGTCTCCAAAAATGATAGATTTCCCCTCGTCCAAATCCACTAGAGCTGTCAAATTGGGCTGATCCAATCCAAAATAGTACAAAAAAGTACTGTCTTGTCGAAAATGATATACATTATCGGCATAATTCATCCCTGTTTCGTCATTGCCCAAAAAGAGCAAGAGTCCCGAATACAAATCATTTTTGAGTTGTTGACGACGCTGATTGTAGGTGTTTTTAGAGAACATATTGAAGTATTTTATGACTACAAAGAAAAGGGGTATCTATTAATTTTTAAGCATTTTTGGGGCTTTTTTACTAACTTTGACTTTTTTTTATGAAAAAAGGGTATCATTAAATCTTCCAAAAGAAAAAGTGGTATTATTTTTTCAACTTTTCCCCCTTTAATCAAATCATTCCATTTACCGCAACACATCCCACCGATTTCTAAAAAATAAGGATGCCATAATTTGCATTAGTTAAACGTGGATACAGAGCAAATTGCACAAAAAAGAAGCGTGTGGTATCGTAATTTTAAACTACGACAAACATTTAATAATAGGTTCGTCGCAGTTTGTCACTGCGATGTTATGCACTTTTTCTAAAAGTTGTTTTTGTCCTACACCCTTAACTGCAAATCATCCAATAAGCCCATGAATTATACATCGGGATGAGAAGTAACTATACCAGAATATTCTATATTCTGCTCGGCATAATACTATTGAACAATACACGCACTATAGCACAAACTATAGATGCTGCTGTATTGGTAGCTTCCGAAGATTTTGAAGCTAGTACTGCTGGTTTTCTCGATGCACCTTCTCTGCCTACCTGCTATGATTTTACAGAATATGCTTGGGACACGGTTACGATAGTTGGAGGAAGTAGTCCTGTTGCAATTGATAATGGAACTAATGGCCCTAATTTTTGGGGTGCTTGGAATACAAATGAAGCTATCTGTGGTAATAATTTTGGGATGTCTCCTTTGACCGCCGAAGAAGATTTGTTTTTTGACCAAATACCAATAACAGATGCTGTTTTGGCCGAGGTTTGTTTAGACTATAATGCTGTCAATTTTGCAAATAAAAAAAGTTTTCTGATTTTAGATTCAAGACTTAATGGCACTAATAATCAAGATACAATTTTTATAGGTAGTCCCAATACTTTTGTATCAGCTGGTAGTTGGCAAACCTACTGTCAAGTATTTTGTTTGGAACCCGTTGATACCAATTTTTTAACTATCAATTTGGCAGTAAGTACTTTAAATCTGAATGCCGCTGGAAACCCTACTCCAGTTGAATCTTGGCTAGGAATAGACAATATTCAAATCTTTGCAAGCAATCAAATTGACCCCGAAGAAAAACAATGTTTTGACCTGCCTCCCAACAATACAGATGTCAATTTGGTTTGCGATACAACTGCTGAAAGTTATATTTTGTTTGTCAATCCAGGTTCAAATTTTGACGAGGTTTCTTGGGAAATACGTGATAGTGATGGCACACGCTTATATTTTGTCAATGAATATGACTCTGGTGGTTTAAAACAACATTTTTTAAACCTTCGGGCTTGCGAAAGCTATCAATTTACCATTTTCGATGCTAACCTCAATGGTTGGCAAGGCAATGGAGCTTGGCAAATCATTTATGCAGGTACTAATCCCATTCAAAATAAGCGAGGTTATCCACAAATTGTTCCAACACAACCTTACCTTATTGATTGGTTCGATGCGACTTGTTTTTCACAAAAAGAAAGTTTTGAAATTTCCTTGCCCTGCTGCCTGACTTGTCCCGACCAACAGTCGGCACAAGCACCACAGGATTGCTCGGCAGTAGCCTTTTTTCCAGAAATGATAGAACCTGTTGTTTGCCCCAATACTTGTTTGGAGGCAACGACCATACGAGTACATTTTCCTAGCGTTGATACCACTATCCTATTGCCTACTACCGAAGGTGTATTTTTGGAAACAGGAATACATGAAGCCGTGTATGAAGTGGTGTATGAAAATAGCCAAATTGTACGTTGTACAAGTGAGGTCGTCATTGCCGTAGAACTCAATCCTGTACTCGCTTGCAACGACGATGTAATCATCTCTCTAGGTAATATTGGTAACTGTAGTAGAACAGTTACTCCCGATGAACTCTTGGAAGATTTTATTGATTGTTCCAATGAATACGTCGTTGTCATTTATGACAATGCAGGCGAACCACTGGGCGATGTTGTCGGGCCAGAGCAAGCAGGTCAAACTTTGACCTATACCGTTACACATATTTTTAGTGAAAACTTTTGCTGGGGTACATTAT
>JAHDEQ010000042.1:8217-16197 GCA_020628755.1 Saprospiraceae bacterium | reverse complement strand
TTGACCTATACCGTTACACATATTTTTAGTGAAAACTTTTGCTGGGGTACATTATTGGTAGAAGACAAACTCCCTCCAATTATTTCTTGTACTAACGATACCGTTTCTTGTAATAATCCAGAAGCATTTAATCTGGGAAATAATACTTTTTCAAATTCCTACATGGGCGAAAGCAGTGAGCTACCTGCAAATATTGCAGGTGGTAGCGCAGCCAGCCCTTCCGTTACCACAATCGAATTATTCTCAGATATGGCTTGTGCTAGTCTTGGCGAAATCGTTGGAGACGTGAGTATTAATTTAAAAATCAATCATACCGATATTGAAGACTTACATATACGTCTAGTTGCTCCTGATGGCAGGGATGTCGTTTTGCTCGATCATCCTTGTAGAAACCAAGACAGCCACGATTTGAATGTAACTTTTCTTGATAATACCAATAATTTCACCTGTAATAACAACCTCAATTTTGCCCTAAATGGCAAAATTCGACCGCACGAAGACACGGGACTTTTGAGTGATGGCCTTTCCAAATTTAATGGTCAAAAACTACAAGATTTGGATGGTGTGTGGCAGCTTGTTGTTATTGACAATGACAACTCCGTTGGCAATGGAGATACCGAAGTCGGACAAGGTGAAGTAGAAGTGGCTAATTTGCAAATTAGTTCCAACTTTAGATCCAACTATACGGCCAACGATTGTTCTGATTTTGAAGTCAGCTTACTCCATGAAGAAATTACAGATTTAGACTGTCAGTCTTCTGCAAACACAGGCTCTACAATAGTACGTGTGTGGCAAGCCGAAGACGCATTTGGTAATATATCTACTTGCGAGCAAGTCATAAGTTTACAAAAACCTTCTTTATACGATGTTCACTTGCCCGACACATTAGTCAAATTAGAGTGTACGCCCACTACTGGCTCAGGTAGTATTATGGCAGGTTTGCCCAATTACGATTGCAACGACATTTTAGAAGAGCAGCATACATATTGTGATATTTCATACACCTTTGAAGATGAAGTACTAGAACTTTGTGGCAATACCTTTAAAATATTGCGTACTTGGACTTTGGTTGACTGGTGCTCGGGCGTGACCTTACAACATGAGCAAACTATTGTAGTAGAAGATACGCAAGCTCCCGTAATTTCACTAGCTGATACCAAAGTCATACCCGATACCTTTTCTTGTACAGCAAGTATGGTCGTAAAACTCGATTACGAAGACGATTGCTCGCCTCTTGTTCAACTTAAGGCCTCTTATACTATACCAGGTGGCATACACGATGACGGGACATTGGTAGTTGTTGATTTGACCAATAACGATACCATTCCCAATATGCCTGTGGGCATGACCAATGTCACCTTTACAGCAATGGATGAGTGTGGCAATATTGGTACACTCATCTCTACACTCAATCCTCTTGATCAGATAGCTCCTACTGCGCTTTGCTACGATACAACAGGTATGAATACTGTAATTCCTCCTATTCATCTTTCGGTTTCGAGTGATGGCACAGCTAAGGTTTTTGCTGAAGACATAGATTACGGAAGTTTTGATAATTGTGGTATTGCAGAAGTCCGTATCAGACGACTCGAAGGCTGTCTCGAAACATCTGCTTGGGGTCAAGAAGCCATTTTTGACTGCTGCGACGAGGCATTTAATCCCATTATATTGGAATTAGAAGTAATTGATATTTATAATAATAGAGATACTTGTCAACGAGAGATTTATGTCGAAGACCCCATCCCTCCCGTTATTTTGGACTGTCCCGAAAATGATACATTAATCTGCGCTGATATACAAGAAGTAGTAGATGCTTTTCAAACACCTCTTTTTACGGATAATTGCGATGCTATTCCATCATTTCAGTATGAAGGCGGCATCAATTTACAATGTATGTCAGGAAAACTCACCAAAGTCTGGACTATTTCGGACTTGAGTCCGAAATCGCCTGATGCACAATGCTCACAAGATATTGTTGTATTACACAATTCCGATTTTATCGTTCAATTTCCAGCAGATACCTTGATAGAAAATTGCCCCAACAATCTTGAATATTTAGGTGAACCTGTCATCATCAATGACGAATGCGAATTGGTAGCGACCAGCTATGAAGACCATATTTTTGATATTGTACCCGATGCTTGCTATAAAATCGAACGGCATTGGACGGTCGTCAATTGGTGTGTCCTCAACACCAATCCTACAACTGGGTCGGGTTCGATTATCCCCTCCCCTCCTGGCGAAATTATAACATTGCCCGTGCCACGAACCTTTCAGGACGACAATGTAGGTCGTATCGAATATACTCAAACGATTAAGGTATTAGACAGTCAAGCTCCTACCTTCTTCTGTCCTTCTGATACGCTCATTTGCGATGCTAGTGATGCTTGCAATCACGACATCCTTTTAGGTGTGCCTATCAGCGACAATTGTTCAACGCTTGCGCTTGAATATCAATACAAAATAGACTTAGACAACGATGGTTCTTTTGATATTGTCGCCGAACAAGATACCGTTTCGGGCGTATTTCCTTATGGTACACACCAAATCAAATGGATAGCTGAAGATGGTTGTGGCAATACTTCGGAATGTTCTTATTTATTTACAATTCAAGATTGTTTTCCGCCAACTCCTGTTTGTCTCAATGGTATTTCGACGACTACACAAACAGGCAATTGTACACCCGTTTGGGCCAGTAATTTGCTCGAATATGCAACTGATAATTGTACCAACGAAAACTATCTCGAAAATTCAGTCAAAATCAAAAAACAAGGAGATTTGGCTGCTCCACAACATTCTATTCTTTTTTGTTGTGAAGATGTTGGAACTCAAATTGTTGAAATTTGGATAGAAGATGAAGCTGGTAATCAGGCTTTTTGTTCGACCTCAGTTTTGGTGCAAAGCAATAATGAGGATTGTGATACGACAAACGTCCTAGCCAATATTGCGGGTCGTATCGCCACTACAAGTGGCGATTGGGTCGAAAATGCCCAAGTCCAATTAGATGGCAATCTCTTTGAAGTAGAAACAAGTCAATTTGAAGGCGATTTTCGTTTTAATAATATTTCCATGAACGAAAATTATACCTTAAGGGCTCAAAAAACGCATGACCCACTCAATGGCGTTTCGACCTTTGATTTGGTTTTGATGACGCAACATATTTTGGGTTATAATCATCTCGATTCACCTTACAAAATGATTGCAGCAGACATTAACAATGATGGCAATATAAGCACCTTTGATGTCGTGCAGTTGCGACAATTGATACTCTTTTTTATACAAGACTTCCCAAATAATACTTCGTGGCGATTTGTAGATGCGGCTTATGTTTTTCCAAACCCCAACAATCCTTGGCAAGAGGCTTTTCCCGAATACATTGCTTATCATCCGCTTACACAAAATGAGTTGGCCGCCAATTTTACGGGAGTAAAAATTGGCGATGTGGATGGCAATGCCGTACCAAATACCTTCGTCCAAAATGAAGAAAGAAACCCAATTCAAAAGACCTTTTCCATACTAAATATGACTTACCAAAAAGACGATATAGTTGCTATTCCTTTTCAGTTAAATGAAATTTCAAATTTGGAAGGATTTCAATTTTCTTTAGCATTTGATTCTACAAATTTGGCTTTTCAAGACTCACAAAATGGACTTATCAACATTAGTTATCCACTTATCAACATCGAAAATGTGGATAACGGACTTATTCATGTTAGCTGGAATCAAAATAACACAAGTCTGCTCAACGAAGAAACACCTCTTTTTGAACTCCTTTTTAAGGCCAAATCGAGTGGGACACTTCATGAAGTCATACAGTTATCCAATCGTCATTTGCAAGCTGAAGTTTATTTTGATGAAAACCAAAAAGCAGATTTAGAATTTTATTTTGAAGGAAAACCTAAGCATCCAAACGACCAGTTTGTTTTGTTCCAAAACAAACCCAACCCTTTTGCAGGAAGTACGACTATTGAATTTTATACGCCCCAGCAAAATGAATTTGTACTTGAAATCTTTTCTACCAGTGGACAATTGGTTTTTCAAGAAAAAAAGGTATTTCCCAAAGGTCAAAACGCTATTCTCTTAGACGCTACTATTTTTGACAAGAGAGGAGTTTATTATTACCGATTATCTTCTGGTCAGGCTTCAAAAAGTAAATCTTTTATAAAACTGTAAGTCTTGCCCATTTTAGTTGTACATTTGTGCAATGTCAAAGAATACTAAAAAGCAAGCTGCTATCCTCCAAAAACTCGGTATTGAACAGCTCAATGCCATGCAAGAAGAAGCCCAATTGGCCATACATACTTGTGCCGAAGTTGTACTGCTTTCTCCAACAGGAACAGGCAAAACGCTTGCTTTTTTGTTGCCTATTTTTCATGAATTGGTGCATGGCAAAGAAGGAGTCCAAGCCCTTATCATAACGCCCTCGCGAGAGTTGGCCATTCAAATCGAACAAGTTGCCCGTGAAATGGGAACGGGTTTTAAAATCAATGCGGTTTATGGTGGACGCACCGTTTCAAAAGACAAATTGGATTTAAAACACGAACCGTCTTTATTAGTAGGAACACCAGGTCGGATTGCACATCATTTTCGGATAAAAACGATTTCAAAAGAGACTATCAAATTGTTGGTTTTAGATGAGTTCGATAAGTCCTTAGAGATTGGATTTGAGGAGCAAATGACAGAAATTTTGGAGAACTTACCTTATTTGGAAAAAAAGATTCTGACTTCTGCTACACAAGGGGTTGAAATTCCAAGTTTTGTTGGTTTGACTCAGCCTTTGTATGTGGACTACCTCGAAGATGGTGTCCAACAATTGCTGGTCAAAGCAATTGTCTCGCCCGAAAAAGATAAGCTCCAAACCCTTGGAAAAGCTCTTTGTCATTTGGGAAATCAACCTGGAATTATTTTTTGTAATTATAAAGATAGCATTCAACGTGTTAGTGATTTTTTAAGTGAACAAAATATTCCACATGGTACTTTTTACGGTGGGATGGAACAGCGAGATAGAGAGCGAGCATTGATAAAATTTCGCAATGGCACGCATCAGTTGCTCATCGCAACCGACCTAGCTGCAAGAGGTATTAACGTACCAGAAATCAAGTTTATCATTCATTATCATTTGCCACATCGAGCCGAGGAATTTACCCATCGAAACGGGCGTACTGCTCGTATGCACAGTGATGGAACGGCCTTTGTGCTGCATTGGGCAGAGGAAGATTTGCCCGATTTTATTCCCGAATTAGAAGCAGAAATTATAGAAGAAGCTCCAGTTCCAAAGCCTTCGCCTTGGACAACTGTTTTTGTATCGGGCGGACGAAGAGATAAAATTTCTAAAGGTGATATTGCAGGCTTGTTTTTTAAACAAGGCGAGCTCAAGCACAAAGAAGTCGGGACGATTGAACTTAAAAATGATTGCGCTTTTGTAGCGATTCAAAAAAACAAAATCCAACAACTCATTCGTTATGTGGACAATACTCGTTTGAAAAAAAAGAAGGTTCGAGTAACGGAGATTTGAGCTTGGCTTCCTAAACTTGCGGGTGGTAAAGAGTCATGCGGAGTTTAGTAAACCTAAGCTCTAGCATTTCTTTTCAACCACAGAGAAAACAGAGTGCCACAGAGAATTTACCAACTCCCACCTGCACCACCACCACCAAAGCCACCACCGCCAAAACCTCCGAAGCCGCCACCACCGCCAAAACTGCCTGTGCCGCTACCACCGCCGCCGCCTAATAAAATCCAGCCACCACCTTGTCGGCGATTGTAGCGTCCGCCACGATAATAGCCTCCATCATCATCGCCATCATTACGACTGGCAACAATTACCAAAACAATAATCAGTAAAATAACGAGGACAGGAACAATATCATCCAAATGATATTTGGGGAGTGCGTCTGCATCATATTCACCTTCTGCCAACTGGATGATAATATCCGTAGCTTTATTTAAACCTTGATAATATTGACCTCGCTTAAAGGCTGGTGTAATGACTTGATCTACAATACGTTTGGCCATCGCATCAGGCAAAAAACCTTCGGCACCATAGCCCGTTTGAATACGCAATTTGCGATCACTAAAAGCTACATAAATCAATATACCATTGTCATCGTCTTGTTGACCAATACCCCAAGATTTGGCGAGTTTGTAGGAGTAGTCAAAAATCTCAGCTCCATCTAAGGAACGGTCAATAACGACTGCAATTTGAGTTGAAGTAGTATCATTGTAAGCGACCAATTTTCGTTCAAGCGCACTTCTTTCGGATGGCGACAAAGCATTGGCAAAGTCACTCACCAGTTGCTTTGGTTTGGGAGGAATCTGTTTTTGAGCTAAAACTCCAAATGAAGTAAAGCAAAAACTGATTAAGAAAAGATATTTATAAATTGGTCGCAAAAATGATAGTTTAAATTTTAGGAATTTTCTCCATTTCCATAGGAAATCTCGTCGGGCAATTCATTCTCGTCATCGGTATCGTAAGGGAAAAAGTCTTTGAGTTTTTCACCTACTTTATCAATGCTCGACACCAAGCCTTTGATATAGTTTTTTTGTCGAAAGTGCGTTTGTAGAATGTCTCGTACATCATTCCAAAAGTCATCGGGCACAACTTGGTCTATGCCATCATCTCCAATAATGGCAAATTCCTTGCGTTCGGGAGCCAAAAAGAATAGCACACCATTGCGGGCTTGCGTTCGGTGCATTTTGAGCACTTTGAAGGTACGTTTAGCGGCTTCTACGATTTCGCCCTTACAATTGGCTTCTAAATGTACCCGTATCTCGCCACTACTACAGCGTTCGGCTCGCCGAATCGCTGCTATGATTTGGTCGCCTTCTTCTTTGCTAAAAAATTGAATCATAATGGAACAGCCTGAGTCCTAGTTAAAGTCAAAGTTGATTTCGGGTGCATTTTCGCTGCCTTGCGCTGCCTCGAATTGAGACATTCTATCAAAACCTAAGATACCTGCATACATCGAAGAAGGAAAACGACGAACCGATTTATTGTATTCGGTTACTTTTTCGTTGAAATTGTCTCGTTCTACCTTGATTCTATTTTCTGTACCTTCTAGTTGTGATTGTAATTCCTTGAAATTAGCTGTTGCTTTGAGTTCAGGATAACGTTCAAAAGTTGCCAATAAACGGCTCAATGAAGAAGTCAAACCTCCTTGAGCAGCTTGAAATTGCTTCAATTGCTCTGGTGTAATATTGCTAGGGTCAATAGTGATAGAAGTCGCTTTAGAGCGTGCTTCGGTAACGGCTGTAATGGTTGATTTCTCAAAATCCGCAGCACCTTTTACGGTTGCTACAAGCTGAGGAATGAGGTCGGCACGACGTTGGTAAGCACTTTGTACCTTACTCCATGCTTCGGAAACATTCTCGTCTTTGTCAACTAAACCATTGTAGGTAGAGAAACCACTGACTATAAAAAATCCAACTAAAGCTAGTATAGCGTATGTTGCTATGTTTTTCATATTTTGAATTATTTTTGCTAAAAAAGATTATACAATTGTTTTGACCTTCAATTACGGGGCAAGTTACATAAAGTGTCGGATTGATTCGACGAAAAGAGGAAAGAATTAGATAGAAGATACCACGAATACACGAATTGATTACGTGTATTCGTGGTAACAAAAGGAGAGATTAATTCATTTTCTGAATTTTCTCTACTAAGATATTATTGTCTTCCATATCAAAAAATCGAATTAAATAAACGCCTGACGGAATATCGCCCATATCATAAACGATATTGTTTTGGTCAAACCTTACTAACTCATCTTTGACAAGACGGCCATCTGATGCGTATAAACGTACCATAACATCGCCCGAAAAGTCATAATGGATAAAAAGCTGCCCATCTGAATTTGGATTAGGGAAGAACTTGGTAATTTTGTATAAATCTACACCCGAACAATCTTCATCTATACCATTGTCGGCAATATCTTCTACATCGGGTTTGATGGTTGCATCAAAGTCATTGCAATCACGACTGTC
>JAHDEQ010000042.1:4499-8117 GCA_020628755.1 Saprospiraceae bacterium | reverse complement strand
TATCTTCTACATCGGGTTTGATGGTTGCATCAAAGTCATTGCAATCACGACTGTCTGCTACAAATCCTGCTGGTGGAATCGAAATACACGTGTCTAAAGCAACTGCTTCGTTACCAAAACCATCATTGTCATTGTCTCGATAATAAATAAAACGCTCCAAACCATCATTGACAATGCCATTACAGTTATTGTCAATGGCATCGCAATCTTCGGCGACAGATGGATTGATAAACATATCGGCATCATTGCAATCGCCCGCAAGAGCAACAAATCCTACTGGTGGAATCGTGATACAAGTATCTATCGAAACGCCCGAATCTCCATAAGTATCACCATCTACATCTCTATAATAAGTAAAACGTTCCAAACCATCATTGACGATACCTGTGCAATCATTGTCTATAGAATCGCAAATCTCCGCCGCCGCAGGATTGATAGCGTTGTCGCTATCATTGCAGTCGGTATCATTGTTTACAAATCCCGTAGGAGGATTCATCATACAAGTATCTATCGAAACACCTGCATCTCCAAAACTATCATTGTCTGCATCTCTATAATAGGTAAATTGCTCCAAACCGTCATTGACAAAACCATTGCAATCATTGTCCATTGCATCACAAATCTCCGTCGCAGCAGGATTGACAGCACTATTATTATCGTTACAATCGGTATTGTTTGTCACAAAACCGTTGGGCGGCATCATCGCACAAGTGTCCAAAGGAACACCTGCATCTCCAAAACTATCGTTGTCCGCATCTCTATAATAGGTAAATTGTTGTAAGCCATCGTCTGAGAAGCCATTGCAGTCGTTATCTTTACCATCGCAAATTTCAGAAGCATTAGGATTGATATTCGGATCTAAATCATCGCAGTCTTCGTAACTATAAAAACCGTCATTATCTTGGTCACGATAAAAATAAGGAACTGCTTTTTCAAAAACATCGGCAGCAATTTCACGTCCAATTATTCGACCTGGTATGTCATCCGCAGGCGGATGAATACCTCCCCAAATACGACTGAGGCTGCATTGGTCAGAAGCATCACGGTAGGTTGCCCATTGTAATTGAAGGCTTTCGCTGGGGCCATCTTCAAATACCAAAAATTGATTTTGTTCGGCATCAAAAACGCCCATTCCGCCTGGGAAAAAAGCATCTCCTGTAAGATAAGTCATAATATCGGCAGCCGTACTAGAATAGGTCGAATGCCCCGAAATATAACCTGCAAAGTTTGGTGTAACAAAAGAAGGTCGTTGATAAGGCCACCAATCTTTCGCCAAAATCCAACCGACTCCTGCTACGGTAGTAGCAGGATTGCCAATATAATCAGGCCCTCTCCAAGCATAAATTTTTATTTCACCAACATCTTGTCCTACAGAACCTTGCAAAGGATCGCCTGCTTCCACAACTTCAATATAACCTGGTATCAATGGTAATCCGCCAACATGAAAATTGGGTAAAGAAGTATCCGTACTTTGTCCCAACTCGGCCATTGCTCGAATCGCCGATACTGGACGAATATAGTCATACCAACCTTTGATACCCCAAGTCGTAACAGCCGCATCGTGCATAGCACTTCCCATCAAAAAATAAGATTTAACATCCCATTCGAGGTCATCAACAATTTCGGATGAACCTGCAAAACGTTTTTCAAATTGAGGATGGTCAGTTACATAATTTAGTAGTGTAAACCAGTGCCCTGGAGGCGTTTCTGAATCAGGCCCATCTGCCCAAAACTCTGCCAATACACGTGCATAGTCGGCGCGATTGACCATTTGAGGCGCATAAGGTTGGCCTGTAACTGGATTGAGATCGTGTCCTTCGCCTGGATCGCCTCCTTCTAAAAGATTATAAAATTCAGGATAATCATTGATATTTTCAGGGTAGCTTTGAACATTACCAATTGAGGCGGGCGAAATGTCCCACATCACGCCATCGGCTGGGTCAAGCATAGACGACCAAACAGAAACCAAAGAAAAACCCCATTTGTAATTTTCTGAACTTTGATTGCTTACGGTTGTGTTCAAATAAGGTGGATCTTGTGGGTCATGATATACATGATAATCAAAACCATTTCTGTTGTAAATCGTCAAATCGTCTTGCGGCAATGCAAAATTGGTGACACGTCCCCATTCTGGACTCAAAAATGCTGGAGTATTGAAAGGAAAAGGGTTGCCACTTTGGTCAATAAATACATCCAAAGTCAAAGGCTGCCAACGATTAAAGTCATCAATATCAGGATTACCTGAAAATTCTATAATCATTGGAGTATTGACAGGATTGTAGCTAATATTCCCATATTGTCCTTGTTCATTGGCATTATCTTGTAATCCAAAATCAATAATTTGTTGAGCAACATAATTACCTAAAGCTGCCGCCGAACCTGTCGAATAATCTGTTGAGGTAACATTGATATTGTAACCCAATTCATTCATCAAATTATTAGTTATTGAATTGACAAAAAACACCCCTGGTGAATTTTGAAAGCGATGTCTCAAAATACGATACATCGCATAACTAATAGCTTCTTCTCGTGCTGCCTCTACATCGGCTGGCATCGCAATGCCATCAAATGGAGCTGTAAAGCCATCTATCGTATTGCCCATAAGGCAGGGCTGCGCCTCTTGGTCATAAATAGCCCAAATATCATACATAGCAACCGAGCTATGCCACAGATTGCGTGCGTGTACGGTTGGACGAGCCAAGTCATTTCGGATGGACTGTAGTAGTGTCTCATTCCACTCATGTGCAACCGAATGATTTTGTGCATGTACACTAAAACTAGCTATAAAAAGTATAAGTAGTAAAAGTAGTTGTCTAAGGTTCATGTAACTATATTTTCTAAAATTATATGGTTTATACTACAAAAAAAACACCACATCTCTCTTGTGATGATAAAGGAAGATTATCATTGTGGAAAAAAGGGGAATATCGCAGTACGAAGTTAATGTCTTTTATCGGACATATCAACTAAGAGAACGTAAAAAATACGTCATTTGCGGCTTTCAGGTTGAGAGTTTACTTGCCTTTGCCTTGTAGCAATACTAGAACCGTATAAAATAGGATTTTGAAATCGAGAGCTAAGGACATATTTTCGATATAAAGTATGTCGAATTTGAGTCGTGCTAACATTTCTTCTACATTAGAGGCATAACCATATTTGACCTGTCCCCAAGAGGTAATGCCTGGACGAACTTTGAGTAAATGCTTGTAGTGCGGGTTTTGTTCTACAATTTTATCTATAAAATATTGCCGTTCAGGACGAGGTCCAACTAAAGACATCTCTCCTTTTAATACATTAAAAAATTGAGGCAATTCATCTAGTCGCCATTTTCGCATCACGCGCCCCCAGGGCGTGATGCGAGGGTCGGTATCGTGTGAAAGTTGTGGGCCATTTTTTTCGGCATCAACATACATCGAACGAAATTTATAAATATAAAACGGCCGATTATTCATACCTACACGTTCTTGTTTATACAAAATAGGGCCATCTGAAGAAAATCGTACCCGCAGCATAATATACAAGTATAAAGGAGAGAATATGACCACAAACCCTACAGATACCAGTACATCAATCATACGTTTGAGCAAGCGTTGCCAACGTGGCATCAACTCTTGTTTG
>JAHDEQ010000042.1:0-4399 GCA_020628755.1 Saprospiraceae bacterium | reverse complement strand
TACATCAATCATACGTTTGAGCAAGCGTTGCCAACGTGGCATCAACTCTTGTTTGATTTCGATAAGAACCGCCCCAAAAACATGATTCATTTTGACTGTACCCAACATAATATCGTACATATCAGGTATGATATGTACCAGTACTTGTTCATCGTAATCAAACAATACACTCATAATTTCACGAATACGATTGTGTTCGCTGGTCTCAATGGCAATGATGACTTCTTCGATGGTTTTTGATTCGATAACCTCGGCGAGGTTTTCGAGTTTACCAAGTTTGGGGAGGTGCTGTGCGAGTTCGTTGGTGCTACTGCCATTGGTATCTATAAAGCCTAAGAAATTATTACCTGAACCTTTTTTGAGATTGGTAATTTCGAGGTACATCTCTTCGGCATTTTTGTTTCCACCAATGATGAGCGTATTGTAGGAGACAATGCCTTTTTTAAGGCGTTGACTGGCTCTAGTCAGCAATATCATTCTTGCAAAAGCCGTCAATCCAACGTGATAACCAAACAATCCCAAAAAGGATTGATAGTAAGTGGTATAATCTTTTACAAAATCATCTAAAATAAGGGTAAAAAACAAAATTAACACTCCAAAAAAGGATAGAAAAAAGGTTTTGGTGAGTGTATTTAGGCGTGAAAGACGATAAATATCTTTGTATTCGTCAAAAATAGCATACAACAAAATCCATCCAATCGGGATGATAAGAATACCATACCAAAAGTTTTCGTCCTGCGAAATAGAAGCAAAATCATAAGCCTCTCCTTCTAGTTTTTTGCGATAGACAAAAAAACAAGCCCAAGCCAGCATTGCCATGACAAAGTCAACAATGCTATAAATGAGTGTGTCTTTTCTCCGTTGTGCGTTCATTATTTTTTATAGTGAGAATACTCCCAAATTCTCACAAAAGTACTAAAATCTAATACACCAATTTTATATTATCCAACATAATTGTTGCACTGTTCAATTCACTAGGAAGCGTCGTCGCAAAACCAATTTGGTACGTTTCCAAATCAGAGTTGAATAAGACTTCGGTCAAATTGATATAAACTTTATTCCAATCGCCTTGTGGTGTAACCACATGGCTGTAAAAAGCAAATTCAAACCCAAATTCATCTACACCAATCAGTCCAATCGCTAGAGCAATATCATTTTTATAATCCATTTCCAAATAAACTTGGCTACTCGCATCGGTTGGCAAATCTTCAAAAACAAGATTGCTGGCTACTTCAATCCTCGGATTATCGGTAGTCAATTCTATCCTACCCGAACTTCCCTCATAAGCTCCTTGAATCGAAAGATTGATTTGAGTCGCACTATTATTATCTCTGTCATCTTCAAAAAGGTTGGATTCTTCAAAGTCTTCAACTAGCGCAAAAGTTACATTAGAATTATAGGTACTAGAAGGCGTAAGGGAGACAACCTCTCCTTCTACCAAATTGACAGTTGTTTCAAAACGGGTATAATACGGATAAATACGGGGCGAACTACTCACTCCATTGTCTCGAATGCCTGGGTCAATGACAATATCCACCGCACCACTTTCCAATATAGGAATCGTAGCAGGCAAATTGAATCCACCAATCAAATTATTATTGGCATATACCCAAACATCCTGAATGTTGTGCGAGTCACTACCTTGCGAAGCGGAGGTCGTGATGGTATAATTATCAATTTGTAAATAAGCAGGAATTGCTTCTTCCTCTGTATCGCAACCGACGACAGTCATCAAGAGCAATATTCCTAGCAAAAAGTTTAGTAAATTTTTCATTAGCTTTTTTATTTGTAATAATTTCTTTTGGCATCATTCAAACGCCTAGATAAAAACACGATGCTCGAAGTTTCCAACTTCGAGAGACATATCCTGCAAGCCTGTCTAGCTAACTGCCAGATAGATTTTCAACTTGCCTTCAAAGGACTTTTTTAATCAAAACGCCGTCCCCACCCAAAAGCTGTTTAAAACACACACCTAATACTGTCCCATACTTATCATTTCAGTATTTCCATGGAAGGTGATTGTTCAATTTGTTCAATAATTTGGTGCGCCACGTTCAAAGCACGATAACCATCCTCAATACTTACAATAGGTCGAGTATCATTGATAATACTATCCAGAAAAAGCTCCAACTCCATCTTGATGGCATTAGTCGGTTCTGACTTTGGGCTTTGCACATCTATCCATTTACTACCTTTCGGAGTAGGCAATTCCATCAAATTTTCGCTACTTGCTTTTGCTTTATCATCAAAAAGGCGAATAACTTGCGATTTTTTATCCAAAAAATCCATACTGATATAAGCATCCTTCTGAAACAACCGCACCTTACGCATTTGCTTCATCGAAATTCGACTGGCTGTCAAATTGGCCACACAACCATTTTCAAATTCAATCCGAGCATTGCTGATGTCGGGTGTATCGCTGACGACTGCCACACCGCTTGCACTAATTGATTTGATCTCTGATTGAACCATACTCAAAATAATATCCAAATCATGTATCATCAAATCCAAAACAACCGACACATCCGTACCTCTAGGGTTAAAAATTGCCAAACGATGCGCCTCTATAAACATTGGATTCAAAGGCGTATCGCCCAAAGCAAGTAAAGCAGGATTAAAACGCTCAACATGACCAACCTGCACTTTTACGCCTTTTTGTTGGCTCAAAGCCAACAAAATTTCGCCTTCTTCCAACGTATTCGTCAAAGGTTTTTCAATAAACACGTGTTTGCCTTTTTCAATCACTCTTTTAGCCAAGTCAAAATGCGTTACTGTAGGCGTAATAATATCAACAATATCTACTGCATCAATCAAAGCATCCATATTGTCAAATCGTTGTACACCATACGTTTCAATAGCAATTTGAGCATTGGAATCATTGGGGTCGAAAAACCCTACCAAATCATAACGGTCTATCATTTGAAGACACTTCAAATGAATCTTCCCCAAATGTCCTGTACCTAATACACCTATTTTCATTGTTCTAAAATATTTCAGGACAAAAGTACTATTCCTAATTCAATATTTGATGTTCCTAATTCGATATTCTTCATATATAATTTCTACTTTTGCAACTCCTAAAAATCAAGTTAAAATTATAAAAAGTACTCCAACAAGAATGACCGCTTTCCTAAACTTGCGGGTTGGCTCTAACGAAATGCAAAGTTTAGTAAAGCCAATATTAAGAATTGGCTCTATTTTAGCTTCATATATATTTAGAACATTTGAATATAACAAATATGAAATTCGGAACAAAAGTTATACACGCAGGCATAGAACCTGACCCAACTTCAGGTGCAGTAATGACACCAATTTACCAGACCTCAACCTATGTTCAGGCAGAACCAGGAGTTCACAAAGGTTATGAGTATGCTCGTACTCAAAATCCTACTCGCTCGGCTTTAGAAGCCAACCTTGCAGCCCTCGAAAACGGCAAAACAGCTATTTGTTATGCAAGTGGTTTGGCTGCAATGGATGCGATTTTGAAATTGCTCGAATCGGGAGACGAGGTTATTTCTGTCAATGATTTGTATGGAGGTTCTTATCGTTTGATGACGACTGTTTACAAACAATTTGGCATCAAATCTAAGTTTGTTGACCTTTCGGATGCTAAGGTTTTAGAAAAACACATCTCCAAAAAAACGAAGCTGATTTGGGTAGAAACGCCTACCAATCCAATGCTCAACATTGTTGACATCAAAGCCGTTTGTGCCATTGCAAAAGCACATGGCATCATGGTTTGTGTGGACAACACTTTTGCATCGCCTTATTTGCAAACGCCAATTGATTTGGGCGCAGATTTGGTTTTGCACTCTGCAACCAAATATTTGGGTGGTCACTCCGATGTCGTACATGGTTGTGTCATTTCTAATGACGAAGAACTCGGTCAACGCCTACGCTTCATTCAAAATGCGGCAGGCGGTGTACCTGGCCCACAAGATTGTTTCTTAGTATTAAGAGGTATAAAAACCTTGCACTTGCGTGTAGAACGAGCTTGTAAAAATGCCAAAAAAGTAGCTAAATTTTTGGTCGCTCATCCCAAAGTTGGGCGAGTCAATTATCCAGGTTTCAAAGATCATCCAGGACATAAGATTGCCAAAGCACAAATGCGTGATTTTGGAGCAATGGTTTCTTTTGATTTGAAAAAAGATTCTTATAGCGATGCAAAAAAAGTATTGAGCAATACTAATTTCTTCTTGTTGGCGGAGTCTCTTGGAGGGGTGGAATCATTGATTGGTCACCCAGCAAGCATGACTCATGCTTCCATACCGAAAAAAGAACGCCTAAAAGTTGGCTTGACCGATTCTTTAATCCGATTAAGTGTTGGGGTTGAAGATGTTGATGATTTGATTCAAGATTTGGAGCAAGCTTTAGCGAATTTATAGCCTTCTTTGACAAA
>JAHDEQ010000299.1 GCA_020628755.1 Saprospiraceae bacterium | reverse complement strand
TTTTTGAGAATTTAAGCTTTCTCCGTTAAAAGAACCTTTCCTATAAAAAGGTTCATCTAAATAAAAAAAGAAAATATCGTCATCGCCTCCTTCACGTGATGACGTGAAAGCGCCTCCTGTGCTATCGAGCCTAAAACTTAAAGAAATATCATCCGACGAAGAATTAATGGGTTTTCCTAAGTTAATCGGAGTACTCCACTCGCCAGAATGCTTATTGCGCTGACTTACAAATATGTCATAACCTCCAAAACCTGCATGGCCTTTGGAACAAAAGTACAACTGTCCATTCGTATGAATATACGGAAAGCCCTCATTGGCAGAAGTATTGATATGGCCTCCAATATTGAGGGGCGAAGACCAAGAATTGTCTCTACGACGCGTCGAAAAGTAAATATCAGTTCCGCCTTTACCGCCTTTTCCCTGTACCATCACAAAAAAAAGAGTATCGCCTGAAGGTGAAATAGAAGGGTGCAAATAATTTTTTTCTTTGGTGCAAAAATTGAGGCGTTCTACTTTTTTCCAAGTCTTGCCATTGTCAGACAATGCTCGATAAAGTTGCAAGTTGTATTCATCCATCTTGCTCGACTCTGTATTATTACGTACAAAGTATATCTCTGTTTGACCCGTTCGTTTATTGTTCCAAAAACTAGGATTAGAAGTGTTTTTGTTGAGTTCATTTATTTTTGCCGAAAACGGTTTAGGCTCGTCATAAGTAGTACTGACCATACTACTTGAAGTATAAATTTTGAGGTACTCTCGATTGGTAGTAGCTGCTTTTTGTTTGAGCAATTTTGCACCATGACTACGATCCGAACAAAAAACCAATTCATTGTCATAAAATACAGGCGAAGAGTCGTCTTCATCCGAATTATAAGGATAGTCTTCTATTTTTATATTTTCAAAAAAGGGTTCAATATTTCTTACAACATCGCAAGATTCAAGTCGTAGCAAAGCCTCCTCATCTTTAGGCTCAAATTTTAGATACTTTGCAAACCATTTTTTTGCTTCATCATATTTTTCGTTGCTCATTAATACCTCTCCATAATAAAAAAAGGCATTGGAGTTGGCACGTTCGTGTTGAACCACTTTTTCCAAAATTCGTTCTGCCTCATTGATTTGGTTGGTCATGCGATAGCAATTGGCCAACTTGGTTTGGGCAGTCAAATTTCTTTTTTCTTCAAGCAACTCCTCATAGACAGGAATGGCTTGAGCAAAAGATTTGTTTTTGTAAAGTTTATCTGCTTTTTGTAAAAGTTGCTTTTGAGCAAAAGCTAGTGGGCTACCTAACAAAAGAATCGCAAACAAAAGGAAAGAGAACTTGATATGTGCGTGTAATTGGGATTTTCTCATTAAAATATTATTTATTTAATTTATATATCAAAAACAAAAATTATGCAATAGTGCCATTTTTATAAAGATTTTAACGAATTTAAAGCAAGTTTTAACACTCAAAGTCCTTAAATTGTGGGAAATGATGTGTCTATTGTAAACCGTATCGTCTAAAATAATAAATTTCTCAATTATGAAAAAGCAATTATTTACTCTAAATCTACTCTTTTTTGCTGCATGTTCGTTCCTCCATGCACAAATAACTGAAACCGATCGCTCCATGAGTCAAGGTATTAATACTGCATTTATGCTAGAAATACCCAATGCCGACGAAAAAGTGGTCGAGAAAACTTGGAAGAAGTATGCCAAAGATTTTAAAGGCAAAGCCAAAAAAGATAAAAAATCGGATGAGTGGTTTCACGACGATGCCGAAATTGCAGGTATTGGCGGATCCAATACGCTCGATATTTATACCAAAATAAATCAGTCTGGAGAAAATGTCACCTTTATTTCATGGTTTGATTTGGGGGGAGCTTATCTCAACTCTACCGACCATCCTGATAAAGTGCCAAGTGCTGAAAAAATCTTAATGGCATTTGGCTTAGAAGTAGCTAAAGAGATGACTATCTTGGAGTTAGAAGAAGAAGAGAAAAAGTTGAAAGGTCTCAATAGCAGCCTTAAAAAGCTAGAAAAAGATAAAGAAAACTACGAAAAAGAAATTGAACAAGCTAAAGAGCGCATTGCCAAAGCAGAAGCCAATATTGAGCAAAATGCAAAAGACCAAGACGATGCAAAAATCATGATTGAAGACCAGCAAAAAGCTATTGAAAAAGTTAAGAAAAAACTAAACGATCTCAATTAATTTAAATTTTTCAAATATTAAATTTATCTTCGTGTCAACCTAAAATGAGAAAATGGCATCATTTTGGGTTGACATATAAACATAACAATCCATACAACAGCCCCTTTCTGTTGTATATTCCCTGCTTTTTTACCGATTATTCTGAAAATACCACATTTGGTATATTGAATTTTTCAAATTATAGTAATACTTTTGCATAAAGCAACCAACAAATAGAACAATATACCTACGTTCTTTTTTGCAACCCTCAATATCTAGTTTGGTAAAAGTATTATCAAGAAAATAAGAGCATAGACAGCTGTATTCGTTTTCATAACTATTTACTTTGTGGAGAATAAATCTCCTACCATAGAACATGAGACAAGCTAAATTATCATTTGCAATTTTGGTTATAATTGTGATGTGTCATTCCTGTCGGAATGACCAGCTCACTATTTCAAAATTAGATGCAACACTCGAATCAACACTAAATCGTGCCTCACCTGAAGGCACCTACTCTTCTTTTATCATGCCTGAAAGTGGTGACTATACTGCTTTGATACAGGATTCTCGTAATAAAATCACAGAAGAGAAAGTTATTTTAGGTAAATTTTTATTCTTTGAAACGGGCTTAGGGCTAGATGCTGTCAAAGAAAGTGGTATGACCACTTACTCTTGCGCTAGTTGCCATGTTCCCGAACGTGGTTTTATGCCTGGTCGAATACAAGGTATCGCCGACGGCGGTATTGGCTTTGGAGAAAGCGGGGAGGGCCGAACCCGTTTGCACTTATACGAAGAAAACGAAATGGATGTCCAAGGGGCAAGACCTTTGAGTTTACTCAATTCTGCCTATGTTACCAACTCTTCTTGGGCTGGTGCATTTGGCTCTGGAGGAGTCAATGCAGGCACTGAGCATCTATGGGATAACAATTCTGTTACGGCTATTAATCATCTTGGTTTTTCAGGTCTCGAAAGTCAAAATATAGAAGGTTTGCACCTGCATCGTATGGTAGTCAATAAAGAAGTACTCGACGAATATGGTTACACGGTTCTTTTTGATGCGGCATTTCCTGATATAAATTCTGAAGAACGTTATACACCAATGGCGGCTAGTTTTGCCATATCGGCATATCTTCGCACGCTATTGCCCAACGAAGCACCTTTTCAGAAATGGCTTAAAGGAGATAAAACGGCTTTGAGCGAAAAAGAAAAAGAAGGTGCTGTACTCTTTTTTAGCAAAGCAGGCTGCGCCAATTGCCACAACACGGCAGGGCTAAATGCTATGAATTTTTATGCCATTGGCGTAAAAGACTTGTACGAAACGGGCGAAGCATTCAATACTAACATTGATGACCCGCGCAATCTAGGTCGTGGTGGTTTTACACAACGCCAAGAAGATATGTACAAATTTAAAGTGCCTCAATTGTACAATCTCAAAAATTCGCCTTTCTATTTTCATGGTAGTAGCAAGCGCAGCTTACGTGAAGTGGTCGAATATTTCAATGATGGTGTACCCGAAAATGCCAATGTTCCTGATGAAAATATTTCTCCTCTTTTTCATCCACTCCATTTGGATGAAGAAGAAATAGATGCACTTACCCTTTTCTTAGAAAAAAGTTTGTACGACGATGATTTGGAACGCTACAAACCGCCCTTTATACTATCGGGCAATTGTTTTCCGAACAACGATGTACTCTCAAAAGCACAAATGGGCTGCGAATAATTCCAGCAATAAACGGGGAAAAACCAATGATTTTTCCCCGTTTTTGTT
>JAHDEQ010000298.1 GCA_020628755.1 Saprospiraceae bacterium | reverse complement strand
CCCGCTTGACGAAATTCAAAACCAGCATTTTCAAAAATCTTATCTAAACCTTCCTCTTTAGCTTGAAGTTCTACTTTCTTTGAGCCAGGAACGACCCAGACATTGACGTGATTTGCTTTTTGTTTGTCTTTGACGAAATCCGCTACTAAACGGAGATCTTCAATTCGGGAGTTGGTACAACTTCCGATAAAAACATAGTCTATTTTTTTACCCAAAAGGGATTGCCCTGAATTGAAATCCATATAATTCATGGCTTTTTGAAGATCTTTATTTGAACTTTTGACAGCAGAACTTGGAATATTTTCAGTGATTCCCATTCCCATTCCTGGATTTGTACCATAGGTAATCATAGGTTGAATATCTTCTGCTTTATATTGTAGAACTTTGTCGTAAGTAGCTCTTTCATCTGTTTTTAAAGTTTTCCAATAAGCGATTGCCTTTTCCCAATTTTCGCCTTGAGGCGCAAATTCTCGACCTTTGATATAGTCAAAAGTGGTTTGGTCAGGAGCAATCATACCACCTCTTGCGCCCATTTCGATACTCATATTGCAAATCGTCATTCGGGCTTCCATAGACAAAGATTCAATTGTTGAACCTGCATATTCTACAAAATAACCCGTACCTCCAGAAGTGGAAATTTGGGAAATGATATAAAGGATAATATCTTTAGAAAGAACACCTTTTTGCAATGAACCATTGATTTCGATACGCATGGTTTTGGGCTTGTCTAGCAACAAACATTGCGTTGCCATAACTTGCTCGACTTGACTCGTACCAATCCCAAAAGCGATATTGCCAAAAGCTCCATGTGTAGAAGTATGCGAGTCACCACAAACGATCGTCATACCAGGTTGCGTTATTCCTAACTCGGGGCCAATAACATGAACAATTCCTTGTTTTTGGTGTCCTAATCCATAAAGTTCTAAACCAAATTCTTTGCAATTTTGAGTGAGAGTATCGACTTGATGTCGAGATAATTTCTCTTGAATTGGAAGATGTTGATTTTGGGTCGGAACGTTGTGGTCGGCGGTAGCAATAGTTTGTTTTGGTCGAGCAAGTTCAATGCCTCGATTACGGAGACCTTGAAAAGCTTGGGGCGAGGTCACTTCATGTATGAAGTGCCTGTCGATGTAAATTAAGTCAGGGTAATTGTCCTTTTTTTGGACAGTGTGTGCCTCCCAGATTTTATCAAAAAGTGTTTTAGGTTTGGTAGTCATTAGAAATTATTCTCAATTATTTTTAAACAACTAAAGTCAAAACTATTATGTTTGTTTGCCAAAGGAGAATAAAAAGAAGTGAGGTATTACAATCTTTATTTGATAGTTGAAGGTAGTTAGTGTATTGATTTATAGTTTGTTATGGTGAATAAAAATACAATGTCCAACCAACAAATAGATATTCTTTTTCAGTTGGTTAAAAGTTTGACGAAAGCAGAAAAGCGCAATTTTAAGCTCTATGCTACTCGAAATCAGAGTAGCATGAACCTCAAGTTTATTGCTCTGTTCGATGTTTTGGACAAACAAAAAGAATTCAACGAAATTCAGCTTTTAAAGAAATTGCCCCAAATTAAAAAACAACAATTGTCTAATCTAAAAAGACATTTATACAAGCAAATATTGGCGAGTCTTCGGGTCATTCATATTCAAAAAAATATTGACATCGAAATTCGAGAGCAAATTGATAATGCTCGAATTTTATACAATAAGGGTTTGTATTTGCAAAGTCTTAAAGTCCTTGATCGAGCCAAAGAAATAGCCAAATCGAGCAATCAAGATATTTTGCATTTGGAGATTGTGGAGTTTGAAAAATTGATAGAGTCGAGACATATTACTCGAAGTTTGGAGACCCGCGCCGAGGACTTAGGCGAGGAATCAGAGCGAAGAATTGAGGTCATTGAAGGTGTTGGAAATTTGACGAATTTGTCCCTACAATTATATGGTGTTTATATCAAGTTTGGACATATCAAAAGCGAAAAAGATGCCTTGATTGTACAAACTTCTTTTCAACCTAAATTGCGAGAAGCTGAACGAAAAGCCAATACTTTTTTTGAGAAGATTTATCTCTGTCAATGTTATGTGTGGTATTATTATATCTTACAAGATTTTCCTTTGTGTTTTAAAAATGCGCAAAAATGGGTGGATTTATTTAAAGAGAATCCACAAATGATTCGCCGTGATGTTGACTTGTTTTTGCGAGGTTATAATAATTTATTGTCGGTTTTGTATCAATTGGGTTATAGTACAAAATTGAAAAAATATTTGACTGAGTTTGATGACTTTGTAAAAGAAAATGAATCTACTTTTTCGGAAAACTCTAAAAATATGGTTTTCCTTTTTGGAAATACGGCTCGATTTAACCAGTATTTTTTGGAAGGGGCTTTTACAGAAGGAAAAACTTGGTTAAGTGATTTTGAAAAAGAGTTGACTTTGATGGAAGTCCATCAAAAGATTGATAGCCATCGGATTTTGATTTTTTACTATAAAATTGCTTGCTTGTATTTTAGTAGTGGCGATAATGAAAATGCACTGGATTTTCTAAATAAAATCATCAATTCCAAGGTTGGAAATTTGCGAGAGGACATTCAGTGCTATGCACGAATGCTACATTTGATTGCGCATTATGAATTAGGCAATTATAATTTATTGGAGTATTTAGTCAAATCGGTTTATCGCTTTTTAGCAAAAATGGAAGATTTGAATGTGGTACAAAAAGAAGTTTTGGTCTTTCTCCGAAAAGCCCTTTATTCTCAACCGAAAGAATTGACTCCACTGTTTGAAAACCTTAGAGATTCTCTTCTGAAATGGGAAAACCATCCTTTTGAAAAACGCTCTTTTTTATATTTAGATATTATTTCTTGGCTCGAAAGCAAAATCCAAAATGTACCTGTCGAGGAGGTCATTCGTGAGAAGTATTTGAAACGAGTGAGGTAGGAATGTGAGCATGAAAAATCATTTTATAAGAATCAAAAATACCGTTTTTTATTGACTTCAAAGGTAAAAATATCGGGACGTTGATAGTGACCACTTACGGCCAAGTTCATGCGTTCTTGTATGAGATTCTCAGATGAAGGCAAATCGAAATAGATGATTTTTTCTTCGTTGAGTTGTGGCTTGAGTAGATAATCGCCATTGGGAGCGAAGATACAGGAACCGCCAGCCAGTAGAAATTCGGAATCATTTTCTATGATTTCTTTTGGCAATTCTAAAGTTGATGGAATGGATTTTTTTCGTAGAATCTGCCCTGCCGCAATGACATAACAACGTCCTTCAAAAGCATAATGCCGACTTGCTAACTCATGTCTGTCCAAAACGGCTGGCCAAAGCGCAACGTGAATATCTTCATTTTCATCGTGGAGTGCTTGTCGAGAAAGTGGCATCCAATGTTCCCAACAAATGAGTGTGCCCACCTTCCCCAAGTCGGTGTCCACAGATTTGAGACCAAAAGCATCGCCGAATCCATGTACCAATTTTTCATTATACGTTGGCATAAGTTTGCGATGATGAATTTGGATTTGACCATTTTTATCTATCAAAAAAGCACTGTTGTAAATCGTATTATTTCCTTGTCCTTTACTGATTTTTTCGTTTGCTCCAAAGAGTAAATATACTTGTTTTTCGGAAGCTATTTTTTGGAGTTGTTGCATTTCGGGACTACCCAATTCGAGACTGTTTTTATACATTTTTGCCCAGATAGCTTTGATGCTTGGATGGTCCCAACGCCCGACGTGAGCGCAGTGGTCTATCCATGCTGGATAGCCCGCAAACCAACCTTCTGCGAAGACGATTAATTGTGCGCCAGATTGTGCTGTTTCTTCGATTAAAGTCAATCCTTTTTGAAGCGTTTTTGATAAATTATTGAAAATGGGTTCGTGTTGTATAATGGCTGTTTTTGGCATATTTCTTTTTTGACCACAGAGTGAGCAGAGCAACACTGAGGTATTATTTTTTC
>JAHDEQ010000041.1:12204-24030 GCA_020628755.1 Saprospiraceae bacterium | reverse complement strand
CAAGTTAATGTTCCCATTTTTGATGGTTTTGATAAACGTTCTAAAATCGAACGAGCTAAGATTCAAAAACTCACTACGCAAAATCAAATCAAGTTACTCGAAGAAAGTATTTGGCTAGAAATCCAAAATACAGAAATTGATTTTGAGAACGCCAAAAATCGAGTTCGAGAACAAGAAAAAAATATGAATTTGGCCGACCGTATTTACAAAACCACCCAAATCAAATACAAAGAAGGAGTCGGTTCTAGTCTCGAACTTTCGCAGGCAGAGCAAGCCCTTTTTCAAGCACAAAACAATTATAATAGAGCCTTATATGAGGCCATTCAAGCCAAAATCGCACTCGACAGTGCTTTAGGGAAATAATTTTTAAAGGTGTTCAAGTATTCACGTGTTCGCGTATTCAAGTTCTACAAACACGTGAACACTCGAATACTTGAACACGTGAATACCATAACAATTATGAAAAATACACTCAAAACAATCATCTTTTTATTGGTCGGAATACTCTACTTCACAGCTTGTCAACAACCTGCGGCTGAAGAGGAATATCCCAAAGATTTGAAGGGACAAAAAGCAATGCTCAAAACCAAAAAGAAAGAGCTCAAAGACCTTAGCAAACTCATTGCAAAGCTCGAAGCAGATATTGAAAAAGTTGAGCCAACTAAAGAAAAAACCCGTACCATCGTCACCCTCGATACGGTGGCACGAAGTAGTTTCAATCGCTATGTGGACATACAAGCTAATGTCCAATCCTACGATGGTAAAATGGCCAGTAGCGAAACGGGAGGTCGCATTATCAAAATGGATATAGACGAGGGTGATTATGTAAAAAAAGGCCAGTTGGTTGCCAAAATTGATATGGAATCTGTTGATAAACAGATTGCTGAACTCGAAAAGTCTCTCGAACTAGCCGTAGAGGTTTACGCCCGTCAAAAACGGCTTTGGGATCAAAATATCGGTTCTGAAATGCAATACCTTCAAGCAAAAAATAATAAGGAACGTTTGGAAAAAAGCCTCGAATCGGTTCGTTTTCAAACGACCAAGGCCAATGTCTATGCTCCACTTTCAGGTGTGATAGACCGAGTTTTTGCCAAACAAGGCGAAATGGCTGCTCCTGGAGCACCCATTGTCCAAATAGTCAACAATAGTACGGTTCGAGTGGTAGCTGATGTGCCAGAATCCTACTTAGGTAAAATTAGAAAAGGACAAGCCGTAAACGTCAATTTTCCAGCACTCGAATTAGAGCGCAAAGGCAAAATCAGCGATATTGGTCGCAACATCAATCCAGCCAATCGAACCTTTGCTGTAGAGGTCTATATGAACAATCGAAGCGGTACGCTTAAACCTAACCTACTGGCAACGATGATGCTTGAAGAATACAGCGAAAAAGACGTAGTCGTATTGCCTTTAGAGTTAGTCCAACAGCAAGTGGATGGTCGAAACTATGTATATATTATGCAAGAAGGCAAAGAAGGAGCTTTCGCTAAAAAAGTATTTGTAGAAACTGGCGAAAGTTATCAAAACCAAATCATTGTAACCGAAGGACTCAAAGGTGGCGAGCAAATCATCGTAGATGGCGCACGCAACATCGCCGAAAATGATTTAGTGAAAGTTAATTCATAAATGAGTGTTCATGTGTTCACGTATCTGTGTGTTCACGTTTAAATCCGCACGTAGATACGTGAACACGTGAACACATGAACACGATATAAAATGTCAAATAATAATTTAGAAGAGAAACGCACCTTCGGCTTGACCAATCTAGCCGTTGACAATAAAGTGAGTATTTATTTGCTCACCTTTATGTTTATCTTATTTGGATTTACAACCTACGTGACCATGCCCAAAGAGGCTTATCCCGAAATTGTATTTCCACAAATGTTTATCAACACCGTTTACTTTGGTAACTCGGCCGAAGACATCGAAAGTCTTATCTCTCGTCCACTCGAAAAAGAGTTGAATGCCATTTCTGAAATCAAGAAAGTTACCTCTTCTTCTATGCAGGATTACTCTTTGATTGTAACGGAATTTCCCTCGGATGTAGATTTGGATGTGGCCAAGCAAAAAATCAAAGATGCTGTTGACAAAGCCAAATCCGAACTCCCCAAAGACCTTACGCAAGACCCCGAAATTATCGAGGTCAACTTTTCAGAAATTCCGATTATGGTTGTCAATATTTCAGGAAATTTCTCCAATGAAGTCTTGAAAAACTATGCGGATATTATACAAGATCGTATCGAAGATTTGGATGAAGTTTCGGAGGCGGCCATCAAAGGCGCAAAAGAACGTGAAGTTCAAATCAATGTAGATTTGATGAAAATGGAAGCCACTCAAACCAGCTATGATGATATTGCCAATGCTTTTCGGGCAGAAAATATCACTATGTCGGGGGGCGAAGTCGTTTCCAACGACTTTCGCCGAACGGTTCGCATCGTAGGCGAGTTTGCTACCGTCAAAGACATGGAAAATCTCATCATCAAAAGTGAAAACGAAAATCCTATTTATTTACGAGACATCGCAACTGTACAGTTTGATTATCAAGAACCTACGAGTATTGCCCGTTCAGACCAATTGCCCGTTATTTCCTTAGATATTATCAAAGAAAAAGGAGAAAACGTACTCGATGCAGCCGATAAAGTCAAGGCTATCGCAGCAGATGCCGAAGAAAATCTGCTGCCCGAAGGAATGAGAATTAGCATTTTCAATGACATCTCTAATCAAACCCGTGATACTATTTCTAACCTCGAAAATAGTATTATTTCTGGGGTGATTTTGGTGGTTTTGGTCTTATTGTTTTTCCTCGGATTCGGAAACTCCCTTTTTGTAGGTTTGGCTATTCCACTTTCGATGTTGATGGGTTTTATGTTGGTTAGCGTGATGGGTTATACCCTCAATATGGTCGTACAGTTTTCGATGATTCTGGCTTTGGGTATGCTCGTAGATAATGCCATTGTGGTTGTTGAAAATATTTATCGTTATATCCAAAATGGCTACTCAGGAATGGAAGCAGCCAAGTTAGGTACAGGCGAAGTTGCCTTGCCTATTATTGCTTCGACAGCTACGACAGTAGCTGCCTTCTTGCCACTTGCTTTTTGGCCAGGCTTGATGGGCGAGTTTATGAAATATCTTCCCATCACCTTGATTTTGGTTTTAGGTTCTTCGCTTTTTGTGGCTTTGGTTATCAACCCCGTTTTTACATCCAGTTTTATGAAAGTCAGCAAACGAGCTGAAGATAAAGCCACTCGACGCAGAAAACTCATCAATAATATTGTCATGATTGTCATTTTTGCCTTAGTAGCTTTGGCTTGTCATTTGACGGATACCATTTGGGCAAGAAATATTTTTATTATCACACTTGGATTATTTGTACTTTATTTGTTGTTCTTGCGACCAGCATCTTTCTTTTTTCAAGACAAGGTTTTACCTTTTATCGAAAAAGCATATAATAAATTTATTAGTGCTGCCTTATACAAATTTGTACCCGTCCTTATTTTTGCAGGTACATTCGGATTGCTCTTTGCTTCTTTAGCTTTATTGGGAGCCAATATGCCAAAGGTTGAATTTTTTCCTTCGGCCGACCCACTTTATGTCAATGTTTTTGTAGAAATGCCGATGGGAAATGACATCGAAGCAACCAACAATGTCATGCGAAAAATTGAAGAACGGGTGAGCGAAGCCGTAGAACCTAACAAAGATATAGTAGAAGCAATTTTGGCGCAAATTGGTGAAAATACTTCTGACCCAAATAGCCCTCCAACCTTCGGTGCGTCTCCGCACCGAGCAAGGCTTACCGTTGCTTTTGTACCTTTTGTAGAGCGAGGCGGCAAATCAACTTATGAAGTTATGGAAGACATCCGAGCAAGTGTCCAAGACATCGCAGGCGCGCAAATTGTAGTGGATCGTGATGCCAATGGCCCGCCAGTTGGTAAGCCTATTAATATCGAAATTACAGGTGATGATATTGACGAATTGGCTCTTTTATCCGAAGATATTATCAAGTTTATAAATGATAAAAATATTGGTGGTATAGAAGAATTACAAGCCGATGTAAAAATCGGAAAACCTGAATTGACCGTCAATATTGACCGTGAGGCGGCACGTCGCTACGGCGTATCGACGTTTTCGATTGCTGATGGTATTCGGACTTCTATTTTCGGAAAAGAAGTTTCTAAATTCAAACAAGATGAAGAAGAATATCCAATCAATGTACGTGCAAAAGTTGATTCACGTAACAATATGACCAGCATTCTCAATCAAAAAGTAACCTTCCGAAATCCTGCTAACGGACGGATTAGTCAAGTGCCAATAGCTGCGGTAGCAGATATAGATTATGCCTCGACTTTTAGTTCGGTTAACCGCAAGGACAAAGAAAGAGTTATCACCGTATTTTCTAATGTTTTAGAAAATGATGGCTACAATGCCAACGAAGTCGTTGCCGAAATCAAAGAAGCAATGGAAGATTACAAAATGCCTGCTGGTTACAAGTATAAATTTACAGGTGAGCAAGAAGAACAAGCCAAAGAAATGGAGTTTTTGAGTACTGCCTTTATGTTGGCCATTTTTATGATATTTCTCATCATTGTAGCTCAATTTAATTCGATTATTTCACCGTTTATTATTATACTTTCGATTTTGTTTTCGACAATTGGAGTATTCTTCGGTTATGTATTTTCAGGAATGGACATTGTTATCATTATGACGGGAATTGGTATCATCTCTTTAGCTGGGATTGTGGTAAACAATGCCATTGTTTTGGTGGATTATATCAATTTGGTCATAAAACGCAAGCGAATTGAACTCGGCTATGATGATATGTCGCAATTGAGTAAGCAAGATATTAAAGAAGCAATTATCAAAGGCGGCGAAACCCGCTTGCGCCCTGTATTGCTTACCGCAATCACAACCGTTTTGGGTTTGTTGCCCTTGGCAATGGCCTTGAACATCAATTTTTATACATTGATTACTGACTTTGACCCACAAATATACTTTGGAGGCGACAGTGCATCTTTCTGGGGCGTTATGGCCTGGACAGTTATTTACGGACTTGTTTTTGCGACTTTCTTGACCTTGATTGTTGTACCTGTCATGTATTGGTTGGCTTATCGTGGAAAATTAGGCTTATCAAAATTGTTTTCTAGGTAAAAAAATTAAAAACTGGCCTAAATTCGTCGCAGTTTTGCAACTGCGATGCAATACACCTCTTCTTAAGAAAGTACAAAAGGGCGTTTTGGCGATTATTGCCAAAACGCCCTCTTATTTTAGCCAAAGAATTTCACAAAGTGGCAATATATTTTCAAAAAATATACCTATTAGCGACTCAACGCTAGTTGTTTGTATAACAATGTGTATTCATGCTTTGCGTCAAGTATAAAATAAAACCTGTCACAATAGTTAATCAGAAGAAAAGTAACTTTTGTAAGTATTTTGTTTTTTTGAATCATCATTATGCAAGATTAATTACAATCAATGAAAAGTAACATCTTATACAAAAGAATTCTAACTGTATTGCTTCTGGCAATAGGAGGATTATTTTGCTTGGGTTTTACTTGGAATTTGAGCAAGGAAACATTAGTTTCTAAATTGAAAAATGAAAGGTATCAGCGTGATGCGACAAGATTGGCACTACGTTTGTTGTCTTCTCAAAAAGATTACCAAAGTATTGAGGTTGAGGTGCCTTATGAATTAGTTAATTCTATATATGATGCTTTGCTTGCCATTGATAATAGTGATTTGAAGGAATCGAGATTGGTTACCGATTTGCATAAATTGCACACTTTTCCAGTTCCTTCTGTTGATAATTTTTTGGTGATTTATGAGCGCAATTCAGATTGGGCTACGCCACTAAGGCTAGGAGATTGCAGTACAACCAATCCCGAAATTAACAAATTGTGTGCAATGTATAGTCTCGAAATCAATAATAATATTGAATGGGACGATGAGCATAATTCATTTAATGTAAGAGCTGCAAGAGGACTAAATTTGATGCCAATTGCTAGTTCTTTTACCCAAATAGAAGGCATATCAAAAGTTGATATGCTTACGCCAAATGGCGATGGCAATGACATTGAAGTTAAAAAAGATGGTGATGACTGGATAGTAAGCTATATTATTAAGTTTGATTCCTGCTTTAAACAATGTCAAAAGCAACATATTTGGAAATTTAAAGTAAAGAAAAGCGGAAGTGTTGAGTTTATAGAAGAATTTGGTGATGAGCTTCCCAAGTGGATGAAAAGAGATTAAATCTGAAAAAAGTTTCAGATATTATAAAAACTTTATATGATATTTTTTTATAGGTTTAATTGTAACCTAATCAAGGATATATCGTTCCTGAATTTGTAAGTATTTATTACTTATAAGAATATTTCAGGGTGAGTGTTTGTTCATAGTTTTTGTTTTTTGTTTTGTCCCCCGTACAAAAATTCGGGGGAATTTTTTTCTCCCTCTTATAACCATATGCTTACATGGTTTTTCAGCAAAACAAAGAATGTTATATATATTTCCCCCCTTTAAAATGCGCTATCAAACCGCATTCTTAGTAAAAAGTTAATCCATTTTTTCCGATTACACTATTTGAAACAGTTTTGTCAAAAACAGAATTGCTATAGGATATTGGTGTGCAATGAGCAGAGGTGCAATTCTATTTTGTGCAAAGCATAAGTATTAATGAAAAAGTTTTACTCAAATTAAGTTTTACTCAAATTAATTAAACTTAGTGTTTGTTCATAGTGTTTGTTTTTTGTTTTAGTCCCTGTCAATTTTGGCAGGGCTTTTTTTATTTTAGCTTTTAAAAATCCTTCTTTGACAAGTTCCGTGTTCCGTTCAAAATAAAAGAGAGAACGACCGTAGGAAGAGAACGCCTGCCCCGCAGAACTCGGGGATTTTAGATTTGAATGGAAATATTTTTACGGAAAAAGTCAAAGAACCTTAAAAATAAGCCAATGGAGCATTCCAAAAAAAGTATTGCCGACTTTAGAGAAAATTATCAGTTGGGTATGTTGGAGTTAGAGGATTTAAAACCAAATCCGATCCAACAATTTGAGTACTGGCTCAATCAAGCGATTCAGGCTCAAACCAAAGAACCCAATGCCATGACCCTAGCCACTGTTGACAACAGTGGCCGACCATCGGCTCGAATTGTATTGTTAAAAGGACTTTCTCCAAAAGGATTTGTATTTTATACCAATTACGAAAGTCGAAAAGGGAAAGAGTTGGCCCAAAATCCTTATGCAGCGTTGGTCTTTAACTGGCTCGATTTGGAGCGCCAAGTCCGAATTGAAGGAAAAGTAGAAAAAATCTCACCTGAAGAATCCACACAATACTATCATTCTCGACCAAAAGGCAGCCAAATTGGTGCTTGGTCATCACCACAAAGTCAAGTCATCAGCGACCGTTCTATCTTAGAAGAAAACAAAGAAAAATATACGAATCAATTTGAAGGGAAAGCAACAATTCCATTGCCTCCATTTTGGGGAGGCTATCGTTTAGTACCCGATAAAATAGAATTTTGGCAAGGACGAAGCAGCCGTTTGCACGATAGACTTCTATACACCAAAAAAGAGAGCAAGGATTGGAAAATCCAACGTTTAGCTCCTTAATGATTGTATCTATGTGTTTGCGTGTTTAGGTGTCTATGAAATCACAAACACAAAAACACACAAACACATTGGTACATCTTAACAATAATGTTCAAAAGCCATTTTCAGATTGGCAGCAATCATATCGGCCGAGCGACCCTCGATGTGGTGACGCTCAATAAAATGAACGAGTTTACCATCCTTAAACAATGCAATAGACGGCGAAGAAGGAGGGTAGGGCAAGAGATATTCTCTTGCTTTGGCGGTTGCCTCTTTATTTACACCAGCAAAAACAGTTACTGCTTTACTTGGTTTTTTCTCATTTTGAAGTGCCAATTTTACGCCAGGGCGAGCATTGGCAGCGGCACAGCCACAAACCGAATTGACAACCAACAAAAGCGTACCTTCTTGACTATCAAGCGTACTAATCACATCTTCGGCAGTAGTCAAACCATCTACACCAAAATCAGTCAAATCGCGAGCCATTGGAGCTACTAAATCAGGTGGATACATATTTTTTAAATTTTATTTCAGATTAATCAATTTTTCACAAAAATACGTTATTCTTACAAGAACTTGAAAAGCTAGTCAAAATCCTTTTGTCAAAAAAAAACTTTTTGCAATTTATCCTGTATAAACAAGGAGTAGGGACTTGCAAAAGTTTAAAACTATTAATGCATTTTCTCTTTTTTCTAAACCTTTTTTTATGAAATCAATAAAAAACGTTTTCTATTTAGGCATGGTCTTGGGTTTATTATGCTGCGCAGCTTGTACAGCCGACCAATTATCAGATAGCTCCTCCGAGTTGTCTTGTAGTGATGATGCAGTGATATATGATAACCAAATCAAACCTCTGATTGATACCTATTGTAATATTCCCGAATGCCATGATGATGGCAGTAGCTTTGGCGATTATACGACTTATGCCAAGATGCAGAGTATCTTAAATGAAAGCAATTTCCAAAATCGGGTTTTGGACAAACCCGATGGGGATGTTCAAAAAATGCCACCACCTTATTCGGACGGGCCAACCGAAATAGCAGATGCAGATTTGGAGTTTATCCGATGTTGGATTAATCAAGGCTATCCAGAAAATTAAATTGACTGACTTTATGATAAAGCGATTATTTGTATATATTTTTTTTATAATATTTTCTTCCACAACCTTTGCACAAGATTTGGTCTTTAATACTTTTAAAGACCGTCGGGTCATCAATGCACAGTCCGTCGAAACGCTTGCTAAACGCAAATTAGATATTCGTATTGGACATCGTTTTGGAGATTTTGCTGGAGCTAGTGGCGGATGGTCCACACTTTTTGGACTTGAGAACGCAGCCGATGTTTTGATTGGTGCAGACTATGGCGTTACGGATCGTTTGATGCTTGGACTCAATCGTACCAAAGGAGCAGCAGCCCTCAAACAACTCATCAATACAAGTATAAAGTATCGGGTTGTACGTCAACAAAAAGATGGAACTCCTTTTTCGCTTACGGCTTATGGTCTAGCCTCGGTTTCTACTATGGCAAAAAGCGACAATCCTGAATCGGTCAGCAATTTTCAAGTATTTTCGCATCGGGTCATGTATAATTTTCAATTGATTTTGGGTCGGAAATTTTCAGATAAATTTTCATTGCAAGTAATTCCGAGTTGGGTACACCGAAATTTAGTTCCTTTTGGTGAAGAAAATGATTTAATTTCTTTGGGTTTGGCGAGTCGCATACAATTGAGTCGTACGATGGCACTTTTGCTAGACGCTTCAGTACCATTTTCGGATATTTATACAACAGAAAATGATTACTATTTGCCCATCGGAATAGGGTTTGAATTTGATACAGGCGGACACGTATTTCAGCTCAATTTGACCAATGCTAGAGGTATGATAGAAACAGACTATCTGCCCAATACAAGAAGCAATTGGGGCGACGGTGAATATCGTTTAGGCTTTACCATATCACGATTGTTTAATTTGTAAGTTAGGCGTTCAACGACCGCTATTCTCACTATTCTATGAAATATCTTTTTTCAATTTTAGCAATAATTTCACTCATCTTTCTAGGGGCAAAAAGCCCTTTAGAAAGTGAAGATAATCCTATATTTAACGAAAAAACAAAAGTTTCTGACGTTTTGGAACGTCTAGGAGACAAAAGTATAAAGCATTTTCCTAATACATCTTATGCAGGCGTTTCGGCTGCTCAAGGCGAAAACTTAGTGAAAAACGGTTTTTTCCAAACCAAATCAGAAAAAAAATCAGCCAAACAAAGCAAGCATTTTGTTTGTACTTCTTGTCATAATTTAGAGCGTGAAGACCCCGACCTAAGTGTAGCTGACCCACAAGCTCGACTGTTATATACTTCGCAACGAGGAATTCCTTTTTTACAAGGTACAACCCTTTATGGTGCGGTCAATCGTACCTCTTTTTACAACGGTGATTATGATAAAAAATATGGCGATTTGGTACGTGATGCCCGCAATGATATACGAGAGGCGATTCAATTGTGCGCAGTAGAATGCGCACAAGGGCGAGAGCTTAATACAACAGAATTAGAATCGGTACTTGCTTATTTGTGGAAACTTGAACTGCGTTTGGGAGACCTCAATCTAGACGCACAAGAGTATGAACAATTAGAACAAGGTGTTCGAGCCAAAGGCAATAAAAAAGAAACAATAGAATTGCTCAAATCTAAATATTTGCAAGGTTCGCCAGCAACGTTTGTTGCGCCTCCAGAAAACCGAAAAAAAGGAAATGAACTAATTGGCGACCCCAACAATGGCGAATTAATTTACGAAAATAGCTGTTTGCATTGTCATGAAGAGTCACGCTATTCTTTTTTCTCGCTTGACCATTCTAAGTTTTCAACCAAGCATTTGAGCAAACATTTTGAGCGATATACTCGCTATTCGGTTTATCAAGTTGGGCGTTATGGCACACCTCCTATGAATGGCAAAAAGGCTTATATGCCACAATACACCGAAGAAAAAATGAGTAGGCAACAAATGGAAGATTTACGAGCTTACTTGAAAAAGGCATCTCGTTAAATTTTGCCATCGGCCAAAACTGGGCCTTTGTAGTCCTTTTGCAATATTTCTTGAGCAATGCCCAAACCTCGTGCAATGGCATGGTTCATATCATAATACCTGAAATCTGCTAATCTGCCACAGAAAACAACAGAACTATTCTTTTCTTTTGCGTAATTCTGATATTTTTCTAGTAAATCTGTATTCTTTTTTATCAATATTGGATACGCAAACTCATCAGAAGAAGTAGGCTTTTTGGGAAAACCATAAGATATAAGAGCCTTATCTTTTGTGTTTTCGTGCGAGGTTTCTGGCGATTGCCAGTGCTCCCAATCAATACTTCTAATATATTTGGGGTTTGAACTCGGAAAATTATAAATGGGAACAGTATGTTTATGCTTTGCTCCGTCTTCATAATATTTGGTTTCGTGGCTCATGCCACGATAGCCAAGCTGCCCAAGTTTGTATTCAAAAAATTCGTCAATTGCACCCGTATAAACTAACTTTTTGTTAAAGCAAGTTTGGTTTTCTTTGTATTTAAAATCATAATTGAAAATAACTGGTATATCCTTAATAAGTGCTTCAACCAAGCCTGTAAATCCAGTCATTGGCAAACCCTGATAACGATGACTAAATAAATTAATATCAGCGTCATCATCTCTTACCTGAAAGCGTCCCGACAAGCCTACCCACAACTTATTTGCAGGAATGCCCCATTGCTTTTCGGTATAAGGCTTTACAAATTTGCTGTAAACTTTATAAGGCATCTTTGACAAAGATGCTTCTTCAAAATTAGCAGGTATTCCTGTAAAAGTAAAGTTGGCTTGACCCTCGCACATCTCTTTTATAATAGCTCTTGAAGGAGGCCAAACCAAAAATTCTTCATCAATTAGAGTTTTGATTCTTAATTTGAATGGATAAAATTTGACCAAAGAGTTGAGCCAGTTCCACATTACAGTGGACTGCGTTCGGAAGGCGTGCGGGCCGTGTACATGATAGCGATAACCCGAAGGCTTGTGTATTTTATCATAACATAATCCTGCGATGTGATCTCTTTTTTCAATAATGACCACCTCTCGATTAGCTGCTCTTAAACAGTGTGCTACAACAGCACCTGTTAAGCCACTTCCTACAACTACATAGTCTGTATTTGGTATCATAGCGAATCTATTTTGTTGAGGGGCTGTAGCGTATTTCTAAACTTAAATTAGTGGATATTGGACTTTGACTGGCTCT
>JAHDEQ010000041.1:3720-12104 GCA_020628755.1 Saprospiraceae bacterium | reverse complement strand
TACAAAATAAAATTATCAAGCATTTGCAAATCAACAGCTTTTTCTAAACCAGTTATCATAGGAGAAAGCGATGAATCTTCGATTTGGTCGGATGTGATAAGACTGAACAGACACTCTTTTTCTTCTATCGTTTCAATAGCATCGGCATCAGATATAAATTGCATGGTGCTGCTATGGTTGGTTTCGGCCAACCATACGGCTTTACAGGTAGCATAGGATTTCCAAATAGGATCAACTAATTTGATGAAAATGGCTGTGCTATCTAGGGAGCGAGTAATTTCATATTGAGGCGAAAAATCCCAATCGAAATATTGTATCCCATTTTTTTCTAAAATAGAAATCATATCTTTTTGAATACTTTTTTCGTTTCGATTGTAAAGATGGGCGAGCAAAATTTCTTCCAGTGCTTTTTCTTTTCGATTAACTTTTAAAAGACAAAGGGCTAGTTTTTGTCGAATAAAGCCATCCTTTGGATTTAGGGTTAGCATTTTTTTATATAAAAAAATGGCTTCTTGATAAATATTCATTTCCTCATACAAAGAGGCAAAATCTGCTAAAAGCCCTTGATTCATTGGTTCTATACGAAGCGCATTCAGGTAATTTTTCCTAGCTTTTGGTAAATTTTTTATTTTTCTTGCTTTTATGGCAAGATTGTGATACTTTCTTGCCTTGCGTGTAGTCAAAAAAAAGGAAGAATCTTTTTGGATAACCGTGTAAGCTGTATGGTCTTTTAGTTGAGCTGTAGAATCAATGGTATAATCATAAGAAGATTGACTCATGATTTGTTCAAAATCCCCCACACTATGCAAGAATTGTGCGTTTGAGGAAACAAAACTTCCTAAACACACGATACTAAGAAGGTAGTAACGAGATTGAAAAATCGAGTTTAAGAAGCACTTACAAATCTGAATCATAGGTTTGTTTATTTTATCATACGCAAAAGTTGTGCGAAAAGTGTAAAATATTAAGTAACAAGAACATAAAAATATAATCATTTTTCTAAATCTTAATAAACTGTACAAATTATGGCAGATATTATGGACCTTATCAAAGGTCAACTTTCAGATGGTCTCATGGATCAATTAACTCAACAAATTGGTGCATCTGACCGCCAACAAACTGCAAAGGCTACCAATGGAATCGTTGAGGTCTTAATGGGACAATTGGCTAAAAATGCCCAAAATAAAGACGGAGCAAGTGCTTTGGCAAATGCTTTGGACAGAGACCACGATGGTAGTATCTTGGACGATGTTGCAGGCTATTTGGGCGGACAACGTCAGGCTCAAAACAATCGTATGACGAATGGTGCAGGTATTCTCAAACATATTTTGGGTGGTTCTCAAGGAGGCGTTGTTGATATGATTAGCCAAATGAGTGGTCTTCAAAAAGGGCAGTCTGGCAATTTGATGGCCATGTTGGCGCCACTTATCTTAGGTTCTTTGGGCAAAGCCAAAAGAGACAACGGCTTAGATGCAGGTGGCTTAGGCAATGTTTTAGGAAGCATCCTTAGCGGTCAGCGCCAACAACGCCAACAGCGTCGTGGCAACCCAGCAATGGATTTATTATCTAATTTCTTGGACAAAGATGGTGACGGTAATGTTATTGATGATGTTGCTGGAATGTTGGGCAACTTATTCAAGAAAAAAAGATAAAAAAGTAATTTTACTTATTCCTTATCAAATACCAGTTGAATATTAATAAACTTGTACTTGATAAGGAATTTTATATGAGTTAACACACATCAACTATTTTTTGAAATGATTTTTAATGCTTTAAAGAAGTATCGTAAAGGTATCTCAAATAGTGCAAGAGAACAACGGGGAAAACTGTTTTTAGAAACGATGCAACCCCAAAAAACGGATCGAATTCTTGATTTGGGAGGAGGAAACGGTTCGCATATTGCAAAAATATTGGGAAACGTTAAAGTAGAATCTGTTACCATTGCAGATATTTCTAAAGAAAATCTCAAAACGGCTCGTGAAGAATATGGTTATAAAACCATATTGCTGGACGAAAGTGATAATTTACCGTTTAGGGATCAGGAGTTTGATATTGTATTTTGCAATTCAGTAATCGAACACGTTACCTTGCCAAAAAAACAGATTTGGACGACCAAATCAACGAGTGAGTTTGAGACCAAGAGTTTTGCACATCAACAGCAATTTGCAGAAGAAATCAAACGCATCGCAAAATCCTATTTTGTACAAACTCCTTCAAAGTATTTTATTATAGAAAGTCACACGACCCTTCCTGTTTTTATTGTGTTTTTTCCAAGAAGCCTACAGATTAGTACGATTAAGTTTTTCAATAAATTTTGGCTAAAACAAACGACTCCCGATTGGAATCTTTTGACTTATCAAGATATGCAAACACTTTTTGGGAAAGCAGAAATTCATAGAGAAAGAAGACTGGGACACACCAAATCTTTTATTGCTGTTTTTAATAATGCCTGATACTTCTGTTCGTCGCAATTTCACAATTGCGATGCCATATGCTTTTCTGAGAAGGATAATTAGAAAATAATCAATATTTTTATTTATCAATTATACCCTCTAGCTTGCAACTGAAATAATTCAGCATATTTCCCTTCTTTTTGTAGTAATTCTTCGTGTGAGCCAAGCTCTAACAATTGACCATTTTCTAAGAATAAAATACGGTCGGCCATCCGTACAGTCGAAAAACGATGCGAAATCAAAACAGCCGTTTTACCTTGAATCAACTCAGAGAATCGTTGAAAAACTTCATGTTCGGCACGAGCATCTAGGGCAGAAGTAGGTTCATCCAAAATCAATAACTGAGCATCTCGCATATAGGCACGTGCAAGGGCAACCTTTTGCCATTGCCCACCCGAAAGTTCAACACCATTAGCAAAACGTTTACCCAAAACCTGTTCGTATTGTTCAGGCAAAGGGTCAATTACAGTATCGGCAAGACTTTTAGTTGCTGCATTTTTGATACTTGGAATATCTTCCTTGAGGTCAATTTTTCCGATGGCAATATTTTCGGCGGCTTTCATTTGAAAGCGTATATAATCTTGAAAAATAATGCCAGTTGCTTCACGCAAATCTCTCAGACTATATTTTTTAATATCTACTCCGTCCAACAAAATCCTTCCTTCAGTCGGTTCGTACAAGCGCGCCAGCAGCTTGACGAGGGTCGTTTTGCCTGCGCCATTTTCACCAACCAAAGCCAATTTCTCACCAGCTTTTAAGTGAAAACTCAAATTCCGAATCGCCCAACGTTCGCTATTGATATATTTAAAACTAACATTTTCAAAAGCAAAACCTTCTTTGATTTTTTTAGGAAAAGGAATAAAATTTTCCTCTGATTTGATACTTGGTTCTATCGCAAAAAAGTCAAACAAATCTTGCAAGTACAATGAGCCTTCGGCAATTTTAGAAAAACGATTCATGATACCTTGCATCATATTCCGCATTCGATTAAAAGACCCCGCCAAAAAGGTAAGCATACCAACGGTTATTGCTCCGCTAACCGTTTGCAAAATGATATAAACATAAGCCCCGTAATAAGATACCGTTCCAATCATAGACAAAGCACTGCCCACCCAAGCTCGTTTGACAGCAATTTTCTTATTTTCATTATAATATTTATCCGAAATAACCTTAAAACGGTTTGCCAAAAAACTAGCAAGATTAAAAGTTTTCACTTCCTTTGCTGTTTCGTCACTTGCTCCAATGTAGCGCAAGTAGTCCAATTCCCGTCGTTCAGGTGTCCAACTCCTGGTCAAAGAATAGCTTTGGTGATTGAACCGCACTTCGCCCATAAAGGAAGGGATAATTGCCAAAAACAAAATCACAATCAACCAAGGATTAAAAACCAACAAACCTGCGCCTAGGAATAATACAGTTATAATATCTTGTAATTGCGTCAAAACCTGCGACATCAGCACCGTCCTTCCTGTCGTCTGACGGCGCGCCCGCTCCAGTTTATCATAAAAATTGGGATCTTCAAACTGATACAAATCCAATCTTGCCGCATGATTAATTAACTCCACCGAAGTTTTGTTAGAAAACAAATCGCCCAATAAACTATCTAACAGTGTAATCATTCGACTCGTCAAATCAGAAATAACTGCCAAAACCAGCTCCAAACCAAGCATTAACCAGAGGTAAGACATATCTTTATCTGTCGCATCAATCAGGCGAATCACCTCGTCAATAATTTCTTTACCGACATAGAGCATCGCCAAAGGAAAAGCCGATTTGAGCAAACGCATCAATAAATTACCAATAGCCATCCATTTGTTGGTTTCCCAAATCATTTGGAAAAAGCGAGGCAAATTTTTCAATGCCAAAAATTGTTCTTTTATTCCTTTTTCTTTCATATCGTAATGGTGGCTTTAGCCGCCTAGTTCAGTCAAGTGACTAAAGTCGCTGTTACAATAGAACGTATGCAATGATTTTTTGGTTCTATAACTTTCCTAAACTCTTGATAAAGTAAAAAATTGGAATGAAAATGAAAAGTAAATGTAAAATATCTAGCGAAGTAATTTGAAAAATTAAATATTAGCTATTTCATTTTACATTGAAATCCCTTATCTTTGAAAGGTGTAAGCTGCACAAGCCCAATGCCCGAGAGCGCAATGGGAGATTCGTTAACTAAAAAAAAGGAGGTATTATGAAATTATCGACGCCAAAAGTTAGAATTCTTACATTCAGCAAATCAAACAATTCATCCCTAAATACGGGGCAGTCTTAATACATGCAGTTCAAGCCATAACGCTTGTCTTCGCATAAGTTTATTTCTTGTTGTAAGAAAAAAAACTTTACGGAAAATCCCTTGTAATGTTAGCATTACAAGGGATTTTTTATTGTAAATAGACCGCTTTCCTAAACTTGCGGGCTGTTGGGTGCAGAACAGAGCAGAGCAGAACTGAATTTAGTAAAGTTAAACCTTACAAAATACGGAATAGCTTTACTAAACTCCGCATTTCTTTGCACCTTCCCGCAAATTTAGGAAAGCAAGCGACTTGTTCACAGTTGCTCAAAGTTGGTAATTTGGAGTTCCTTGTAGTCAATTTTGAATTGCTTATGAAATAAATCAAAGTCTAACCCTTCTTTATGATACCAATCATTTACTACATCTATTGAGATTGACGTTTTCTTGTTACTCTTAAAAGCGGAATAAGAACAATAATTCCAGTCTCCATAATTTGAAGCAATCCCATGATGTATAGGATTGTGATGAATGTAGGCAATTAGTTGAGTATATCTTTCTTCAGCAACTCCAACACGTTTAAATCGTTTATCAAACAAACTACCAGTTCGATTTTCTTGTTTATTGAATGCTAGGGCATAAGATGAGAATAATCGTTTGAATTGGCTTTCAAGAAATTGATTATAAGAAATTTTACCTTCTAAATATTTCAAAGACTTTGCTGTACCTTGCACTTTTATTTTAGAAAGTAAAGAATTATCTAATGACTTTAACCAAACCATAAAATGAAAATGATTTGGGAGTAAGCAATAAGCCCCAGCTTCACAAAATGGTGAGATTAGTTGTTTCCACTTTCGCAGAAAAAACTTATAATTTTCATCTTTTGTGAAAATAGGTTTTCTATCAATTCCTCTATTGTAGAGATGATAGACCGTATTTTCTTCAAATTTTTGCCAGTAGTTATTGCTCATAAATATGTTTATTACATTGACTGCTTGCTTTCCTAAACTTGCGGGTTGTTGGGTGCAGAGCAGAGTTTAGTAAAGCTAAACCTTGCAAAATACGGAATAGCTTTACTAAACTCCGCATTTCTTTGCACCTTCCCGCAAATTTAGGAAAGCAGCATTCGCAAAATTATTACATAGTTTAGTAAAGCTAATGAATAAATTGTCGTTTTTAGCTTTAAATTGAGCGACCAACGCTTTTTTCAGCATCTATGCTTTCCTAAATTTGTGAGAAGGAGTGAGTGTTGCAAAGTTTAGTAAAGCAATTGCTTCAAAATTAGAATATTTAGTTAATGACCATCAAAGAAGAATTAGAACATCTCGTCCAATTGCTCAAAATCGAAAAAGCCGAAGATTTTGAACAGTTCAAAAAGCAATTGCAAAGTCTGTCTTTGCAGGAACGAAGAGACAAAGGTTATACCTGGTATCCTTTAGAAGTGGTTAAGAAAGGTTATACCTATGGCGATAGAGCTTTTGTGACGGTTCGCAAAACATCTGAAGATGCACCACATCAATTTCGGGCAGGCAAATTGGTGCGATTGTTTACTCAAACGGATGGTGTAACACAACGAGAACGCAATGGCATCATCAAGTTTACGAATAAATCGCAGATGCGAATAATTCTCAATTCCAAAGACCATCCTGATTGGCTCAATAAAGGCTTGATTGGAGTTGACCTCATGTTTGATGAACGGACATACTTAGAAATGGAAAAAGCCTTGGCTACGGTCATGGCTGCAAAGCAAGACCGTTTGGCCGAGCTTCGCTCGATTTTATACGGAGAGTTAACACCCAAATTTAGACGACCTTTAGTCAATCCTGTTCAAATTCCACAACTCAATCCTTCTCAAAACAAAGCGGTCAATCAGGTTTTGGCTTCGCAAGATGTGACGATTATTCACGGCCCTCCAGGTACGGGCAAGACGACAACTTTGACCTATGCTATAAAATTATTGACGCAACGCGAAAGCTGTGTGCTGGTCACAGCACCCAGCAATACGGCCGTTGATTTGCTGACCGAACGCCTAGCTGCGATGGATTTGACCGTAGTCCGAGTCGGAAATATTTCAAGAGTGGACGAGTCCATTATGCGGCACACCCTCGATGCTCGTTTGGCCAATCATCCTGAAAGTAAAACCATTAAAAAAGTCAAAATCCAAGCGGCCGAAGCTCGACGCAATGCTCAAAAATACAAACGAAAATTCGGTTCACAAGAACGCCAAGACCGAAAGGATTATTGGAAAGAGGCAAAAGAATTGTCAGCTTGGGCAAACCAATTGGAGGAACGTTTGATTGACCAAATTTTACATTCGGCTCATGTCATTACGTGTACCTTGGTGAGTTCTTCAAATCGGGTTTTGGACAATATGGATTTCAAAACGGTGGTGATTGATGAAGCTGCACAAGCACTCGAACCTGCTACTTGGATTCCAATTTGTCGTGCCTCGAAAGTGGTACTGACAGGCGACCCTTTTCAGTTGCCCCCAACCGTAAAGTCAAATGAAGCTGCACGTAAAGGATTTTCTGTAACTTTGCTAGAAAAATGTATTCAACGCTTTGAAGATGTCAATTTACTGAATATTCAATATCGAATGCACGAATTGATTATGGGTTTTTCGAACCAACAATTTTATGAAAATCAGTTGGAGGCACACGAATCAGTCAAGGAGGAACGACTTGCTTTTTCTAAAAACACGCCCGTCGTTTTTGTAGATACCGCAGGTTGTGGATTTGAAGAACAAGTCAAACCGCAATTTCAAAGCCGATTCAATCCAGGAGAGTATAATATTTTGAGAGAACATTTGTATCAAGTAACGGAACGTTTTGGCGATGCAGAATTGCCAAGTGTGGCTTTTATTTCTCCTTATCGGGAACAAGTTATTTATATTCAAAAGGAAGTAAATGAAGACCCCGTTTTGTCTGAATTGCCCATCACCATCAATACCATTGATGGTTTTCAGGGACAAGAAAGAGAGCTGATTTATATTTCTTTGGTGCGTTCAAATACGAAAAGCGAAATTGGTTTTCTCAAAGATTATCGTCGTATGAATGTCGCTATGACACGCGCTAAAAAGAAGCTCATCATCATTGGAGACAGTGCTACGATTGGCAATGATTCCTTTTATGGCAGTTTCTTGGATTATTGCGAAAAGCATGGAACTTATCAAAGTGCTTGGGAGTATATGCAGTAATAAGCAGGCTAAGCCTGCGTGTTCACGTATCAACGTATTCACGTGCTCACGTTTGTTTGCTTTGAACGTGAACACGTGGATACATGAACACGTGAGCACAAATTTTTCAAAGAAAAAATTAATAAACAAATGAAAATATTAGTTATCGGAGGTGGAAACATGGGATTGACTTATGCCCAAAGTTTTTTGCGCTCTAAAATTACAGTTAAAGAAGACATGATGATTCTCGAAAAGTCGCCAAAGAAAGCAGAAGACTTGGCCAAGCGAGATATCGGAACCGTTTATGGAACACCCGAAGAATGTATTGAAAAGGCCGATATTATCATTTTGGCTGTAAAGCCGCAGGATACAACAGCTCTGTTTGAAAGTTTAAAAGTACATGTTGACCCACAACAGGTTTTTCTCTCGATTATGGCGGGAGTCAAAATGGAAACGATTGCAGAAGGTTTGGGTGTAAAAAAAGTTATTCGAGCGATGCCCAATTTGCCAGCGCAAATTGGGATGGGAATGA
>JAHDEQ010000041.1:0-3620 GCA_020628755.1 Saprospiraceae bacterium | reverse complement strand
AAAAAAGTTATTCGAGCGATGCCCAATTTGCCAGCGCAAATTGGGATGGGAATGACGGCTTTTACTTCTTCTGACGAGGTAACTCGTATCGAATTGGTGATGGTTCAAAATCTTCTCAATACCACAGGAAAAACCATCTATGTAGAACAAGAATCAGCCATTGATGCTTCGACGGCAATTTCGGGAAGTGGACCAGCTTATGTTTTCTATTTTATGGATGCGATGATAAAGGCAGCGCGAGCGATGGGTTTTTCCAATTCTGAATCCGAATTATTAGTCAGCCAAACCTTTAAAGGAGCTGTTGACTTATACAATAAAAATAATTTCTCTTGTGAGGAATGGATTCAAAAAGTGGCTTCCAAAGGCGGAACGACCGAAGCTGCGCTTCGTTCGTACATCGACAATAAAGTACACGAGGACATTATAGCAGGAGCTAATGCAGCTTTGAACCGAGCAGTAGAATTGGGACAAAAAGAGAAGGTGAGTTGATTTAGTAATTATTTTGTTAGAAATTTGTAGTTTTGCATTTAAATCATAAAATTGTAATCATGAAAAAACTACTTTTTCTTTTTTTAGTTGCTGTGGCTCTTGGAGCTTGTAATGGTGAAGATGACTCACACGTGGGTACTTGGGAATTGAAAGAAGTCCTGCTTGATCCAGGCGACGGAAGCGGTACTTTTCAGGCCGTAACGAGCGAAAAAACACTCGACTTATCTGCCGACGGCAATATATCTTCCAATGGCAATCTTTGTTTTATGGGCACCGACCCCGATGCTGCTAATGCCAGCACAGGAATGTACTCGATTGAGGCAAATACGATAACCTTGCCCGATTGCAATGGAGCAGAACGTACTTTGACTTTTGAAATCAATGATACCGAAATGATTATTGATTTTCCTTGTGTCGAACCTTGCCAACAAAAGTATCGGAAGCAGTAAGCAGTAAGCAGGCTATGCCTGCGTGTCTAGGTGTTTGCGTGTTTATGTGCCTATGTTTTCACAAACACACAAACACTTAGGCACATAAACACAGGTTTAAAGCTCCAACTCAAAAACGCTTCTATTTTCCATTCTAAAAATACCGTGACCATTTTCGATATTATCAAAAACAATGACAGGCTCTGCAAAAGGGTTATCTTGAGAATTGCGAAATTCGTGAAGGGAACGTTGGAATAAATAACTTTCTCTGGTCAAGCTGTTTATACGTACAACAAGTTTTTTATTTTCTAAATCGTCAAAACTATAAAGATTGGTAGTGAGGCGGACTCGATACTTGTTACCGTCAAAACTTGCATCGGATATAACTTTGCTGCGACCAAAGTCTAAATCTTCTATCAGTACATCACTTGTTTCCATATACAGTTGGTCAATACCTTCTTCAAATTCACCATTGCCGATATCAAAGGAATAGACATAAAACAGCTCTATGCCATAATAATCTGCTCCTGCTTGATCTACAATATCAAAACTCAACTCATCGGTTTGATAGCCATAGGAATCTATTGTACCATCTGCTTCAAAGCTAATATTTTCGATAATGGCCGAACGAGGCATGGTTTGCTCCGCCGAAACAGCATCAAAAGTAGCTGCGCTGACTGCTATCTTATAAACACTATCATCGGCTTCTAAAGGTGCAGCAAGCGGAATTTCGTAATGATTGGTTGCACTATTGAAAGGCAATGTCATAAAAGGGTTGCCATTTTTTAGTATATCAACAGTGGCATCTTCTATAATCGTTATGGTAGATTCTCCTACAATAGGTTCGCTTTTGGAGACCAAAACCCGCCAAACACTATCTTGTGTGTGGATAGCACTGCTCACAGCAAGTGCTGATTGGTGTTCGGGTATTTCAATGTCCACAACTGTCGAAAAGGCATCTTCATCGCAGGATGAACAAAAGGTTAAGAGTAAAGCCAAAAAAGAAAAAAGGTATATTTTTAAAGAAGTCATTTCTAAATTGCGTTTGTGAGTTTAGGTATTTTCATAGACAGGCAAACACCTAGACACATAGGTACATGATTAAAATTTGAATTTATAAGAAACAGAAGGAATGATGGGTAAAATGCTAACCTCTTTAAAGACTCGACGCTCGTTAATGGGATTGCCATTGGCATCCCAGCCATCACGCTCCGTAGTAGAAATAACATAATAAGGATTTTTGTGCCAGTAGGTATTATAAGCCCCAATAACCCAAGTACGCTCAAAGCGTTTTTTCTTTTTGTAAAATTCTACACTAAAATCGAGTCGGTGATAATTCGTCATACGAAAAGCATTTTTGTCACCCAAAGATTCAATTTCACTAAAAGCTTCAAAGCTCTCCTGTTGCCCGTCAGGGCCATCCCAAGTATAGACATTATACTCATAAGGATAGCGATAAATGGGCAAGCTAATCGCATTGCCTGTACCATAAATCCAAGCAGCACTTGCCGATATTTTGTCTGTTAATTGGTGCGATAGCACCAAAGAAATGTCATGTCGGCGATCGTAGCGAAATGGAAATTTTCGACCTCCATTTATCAAATCAAATTGCCGATTATTCCACGAAAGCGTATAACCAATCCAACCCGTTGTTTTACCTTTTTTCTTTTGAACAAAAAACTCTAAACCATAAGATTCGCCACTTCCTTGCGTCACTTTATCTTGCCAATCAGAATCTAATCCTAGTAAAAAACTCGCCCCTTCTCTAAAAGAAATGACATTATTCATTTCTTTATAATAACCTTCTAAACTAATTTCGTACTCATCCCAAAAAGTCCGTGCCAGCCCTGCTGCCACTTGCCAAGATTGTTGTGGTTGAATACGCTCGGTACTAGGTACCCACAAGTCGGTCGGCAAACTAAAAGACTCGCTCGTAAGCAAATTGATATACTGCGTCATGGTGCTAAACGAGCCTTTTATTGCCAAATTATTGCTCAATAAATAACGTATTCCTAGTCTTGGTTGCACCGAATAATAGGTTTGATTATCAACATTGAAAGCCGAAGCATGCACGCCCACATTGGCTTTGAAAGAGCCAAATTGCATATCGTCTTCGAGGTATAGACCATACTCCATTGCTTTGGTATCTTGTGAACCAATAATCGTGTCAAGAGCTACTTCGTCAAAAGTAGCTTCAACGGCCAAAGCCCCAGGACGATACGTATGATGCGTGGCAGCCGCCCCAAATCGGATATAGTGTTGTGGATTGGGTATAAAATCAAAATCAACTTTAGCCGCCAAATCTTCAATACCCGATTTATATTTAGCCGAAAAGGCTTGCTTAGTTCCGTCGGATAGCGTTTCCTCTTGACCTGCGGTGATGTCAATATCATAGTTGGAGTAGGTGAGGGTCGTATTGGCAAATAGCTTATTGGTAATTTTATAATTCCAGCGCAAAGCCGAAATCAGATTGCCCCAATTGATCCCGCCTTCTGTTTTGTAATCGTCTTCTTCAATTTCAGAACCAAAAACATCAGCTCCCGAATAAGCACTCAAATAAAGACGATGTTTGTCATTAAACTTGTGATTGACTTTGGCATTGAGATCATAAAAATAAAGTTGAGGCCGAATCTGCACCCCTTCTGACGAAGCGGCGGCCTTAATAATAGGATTGGTAATAACATCTACATAAGTACGTCGGCC
>JAHDEQ010000040.1:14151-24032 GCA_020628755.1 Saprospiraceae bacterium | reverse complement strand
TCTATCCAAGAAAGCGAATCCGACGATGTAGAAGAAGTCGTTGGAAATCTGCCCAATCTTCAAAACCGAAAACTCATCAAAACTGCGAACTATCAAATGCAAGTAGAAAATGTAGATGCTAGTACCTTAAAAATTCAAGACTTCACTCAAAAAATGGGAGGAATTATTTCTAATATGAACTTGACTTCCAATACGTATCGTCTGCAAAACAGCATTAGTATTTTAGTTCCTCATCAAAACTTTGAAATTTTATTAAAAGACATTTCTAAAGAGGCGATTTTTATGAATCAAAAAGAAATCAAAACTTCCGATGTCACCGAAGAATTTGTTGACATCCAAGCTCGCCTCAACACAAAGAAAGAAGTTCGTGATCGCTACGCCAAAATTCTAAGAAGCAAAGCTTCAACTGTAGAAGAAGTTTTACTTACTGAAGAAAAAATCCGAATTCTACAAGAAGAAATTGAAGCGAAAGAAGGACGACTCAATTACCTCCAAGAAAAAGTAACAAATAGTCAAATCCATCTTGTGATTTACGAAACGGTTATCGAAAAAGAAGAACCTATTACTTATCAGGCTTCCATTGGTATACGTTTTAAAGAAAATTTACGTAGTGGTTGGGATATTGTCATGGAGTGTATTTTGATGATAGTCAATATTTGGCCAATACTTTTAGTTGCAATGATTGTGTTCTTTTTTAGAGGAAGATTTTGAAGCAAAGGTATGAAATCGTGTTTAGGTATCTATGTGTTTGTGTGTTTACGTTACCGTTCATAGACACGCAAACACGTAGATACGTAGAAACACATTTATGCTCCTACAATCACTTGCCACATTTTTTCTTTTTGAAGATACTGCTGAGCGAGGTCACGAAGCTCGGCAGCAGTGATGGTATTAATGGTTTTTTCTAACTGACTAAAGGTTTCAAACGATAAGCCTTCGACGACCATTGTTTTTATAATATCGGCAATATTCATTGGACCATCCAGCATGGTAAGCATATTTCCAAGTAGGTAGTTGCGAACCATTTCGAGTTCTTGTTTGCTGACCAATTCATTTTGAAGGACTTCCATTTCTTGATAGATGGCTTCTAAAGTTGGTTCGACATATTCTGTTCCGACTTCAGTTCCAATCGAAAAATAACCATCATAAACCATCGAATCAAACGCAGAAAAAATATTATAGGTAAAGCCTTTTTCTTCTCGGATTTTCATCATGAGGCGAGAACCAAAATAGCCTCCCAAAATAGTATTCAAAACAAAAAGACCATTATAATCAGAATGTTTTTTGTTAAACAAGCGATAACCCATCCGAATTGCCGATTGCGAACTATCGGGCATATCAATTTTGATAGATTGGAGTTGCGTATTGATGTTTGGAAGATTAGGAATAGTCTTTGTTCCTTTTGGGATTCCTTTCCCTAAATATTGGTCGAGGAGTTGAATCGTTTTCGATTCAACTTTGCCGCTGATAATTATAGTGCAGTTGCCAGCGTGGTATTGGTCTTTAAAATGTTTGAACAAATCATCTCGAACCAAACTCTGATAATCTTCAATAGAGCTATTATAACCGTATGGATGGTCGGAGGTAAACATACGTTCGGTAATTTCACGGTAGGCTACAATATCACATTTTTGCATATTTACCTTTATCTGTTGTATGCTATTGTTGATGACTGTATCTAATTCTTCTTGCGGAAAAACAGGTTCACAAACGATTTCGGCTACAACAGGAAGTAACTTTTCTAAGTGTTTATTCAAGCAATACAAAACGATATTGGCCGTATCTAAATTGACAGGCGAGCCCAAAGAACCGCCATAATAATCTAAAGTTTCGGCAATTTGAGCGGAGTTTTTTGGGCCTGTGCCTTCTCGCAACATTCGTGCGGTACAGCGAGCTACCAAATGTTTATGCTCTGTTGGACGACCAGCATTAAAAATGATTTCTAGTTTGGTCACTTCCTGCGTTCCCATATTGATTTCATACACAGGAATGCCATTTTGCAAAACGTGCTTTTGAGGATTTGGCAAGCTCAAATTTTTGATGGGATGGATAGTCGGCTGCTGCGTTCTATTGGGCATTGATTTATTTTTAAGTATATGGTTTGAAAACCGTAGAGGCTGCTTTAGCTGCCTTTCTAAACACATTCTGCGGCTGAAGCCGCTGCTACAAGTAATTAAAGAACACTATATTTTTTCACAAAGATAACATAGAGTTTCAAATCTAAAATCTTCATTTTCCAAATGCCCAAATCAGAAAATCAGGCAAAACATCTTTCCATGTATTGGGATTATGTTGTCCACCTTCAACTTCGACATAAGTCATATCACTTTCGTGAAAACCAATTTTTTGGAGGGACTGCATAAGGTCAAGCGTATCATCAATGGCATCGATGATGCCATTGTTGTTGCGATCTTCTTTTTCGTCCTCGGTACCAGCTTGCAGCCAAAATTTAAGATTCGATTTATCATTAAAATTTGATTGTTCAACAAGCTCATGTACAATGCGATTTCCGTCAGGGTCAGCTTCATTAAATTCTTTTGAACGCCACCACAAAGAACCAGAAAACACTCCAACCTTACCAAAAGTTTCGGGTTGATTCCAAACCATATCAAAAGCCGACAAGCCACCTAAAGAAAAACCTGCAAAAGCTCGCTGTTCCGCAGACTTAGCAATCGGAAAATTTGATTCTAAATAAGGCAATAATTCTTGGGTTATAAATTGAGTATAGGCTTTCGCTTTACTTCCTCTATTGGCATAATCTGTTTGATGAGCTGTGCCGTATTCTTGCATTCTATTCTTGGGGTAAATACCAACTACAATTAGAGGTTTGATTTGATTTTGACGAGTCAGTTTTTGAAGTGCTAGTATTAAATCAACCGCTTTCATATCTTGACCATCATTAAATAATAGTAGTGAAAATTTAGTTTTCGAACCCCACTTGAAAAATGGAGTTTTATAAATATCTACACGAATTTCTTGATCCAAGAAGACAGAATTAAAGATTTTTTCTTGTACGCTGACAAAATTTTCTTTTTTTCTTAAACTTTTTTTAAAAAAAGAACCAAATTTTATTCTTAATGCTTGTTTCATAAAGCTATTAATTGTTAAAATAAATAATTGTCAAGACAACTATTTTCCAAATTTTGTTTTTGAAACCAAATTTACATCAAATCGTTAGATAAAATACTGGGAGGTTTCAATTTGTAAAATGCTGTTTATCAGTAGGTTTACACTTGTATATTTCGAGTTTTGTTTCTAATTTTGTAACATCGTTAAAGCATTACAAAATTCCAAATCTTAAAAAAGTGAAAGAACAATACGTAAAATGGTATTCTCCCAATTTGAGCAAAGATATAGAAATGCTCGTTTTTGGACACGGTGGTTATCCAGTTATTATTTTCCCATCTACAATGGGTCGCTACCACGAGAGCAAAGATTTCAAACTTATTGAATCTGCTCGTTGGTATGTTGAAAATGGTTTAGTGCAAATATTTTGCCCAGATAGTATCGACAAGCTAAGTTGGTACAACCGCAACATACATCCTTCACAAAAAGTTCGTAACCACATTTGGTATGACAAAATGGTTTTGGACGAAATCGTCGAAAAAATTCGTTGGAATACTCCCACAGGTAAGGTTGCTGTTTCAGGTGCGAGTTTTGGCGCATATCATGCGGCAAATTTTGCCTTCCGCCATCCCGAAACAGTTGGACACCTTTTAGCCATGAGTGGTTCTTTTGACATCAAGTCATTTATGGATGGTTACTACGATGACCAAGTTTATTTCAACAATCCAGTTGATTTCTTACCAGGTCTAAATAATCCTGCACTTTATGAAATGAACATCGTTTTAGGAACTTCGGAGTGGGATATTTGTTTGGAGAAAAATTTACATCTTTCAAAAATATTGAACCAAAAAGGAATCAAGCACACGCTTGACGTGAAAGGTTGGAAAAAACACGACTGGCCACTTTGGCGCGAGATGTTCCCGCAATATCTAGCAGCCGTTTGTAATAATTAAATCCATTGCTTTCCTAAACTTGCGGGAAGATTCAGGGCAAAGAAAAGTTTAGTAAAGCTTCATATTTTGATACACTAAAAATATAAACTAAAATGAAAAAAATCGGAATCCTCTTCGGACAAGAAAATACCTTCCCGCAGGCCTTCGTTGACCGTGTCAACTCAAAAAAAGTAAAGGGTATTCAAGCGGAGTTTGTAAAAGTAGAAGAAGTAAAGCAAGCAATCCCTACTGATTATGCAGTCATCATTGACAGAATTTCACAAGACGTACCATTTTATAGAGCTTACCTCAAAAATGCAGCAATTTGTGGAACAGCAGTTATCAATAATCCATTTTGGTGGAGTGCTGACGAGAAGTTTTTCAATAACTGTTTGTCAGAAAAAGTTGGTGTACCAGTACCTAAAACGGTTTTGCTTCCATCAAAGCAAATGCCAGACGACACCAATGGTAACTCTTTCCGTAATTTGGCTTTCATGGATTGGAACAAAATCTATGATTACTTAGGTGGATTTCCATTTTATATGAAGCCTTATGCTGGAGGCGGTTGGAAAAATGTTTATAAGGTCAACAACGAACAAGAATTGTTCGATGCTTATAATGAGACAGGTCAGTTGGTGATGATGTTGCAAGAAGAAATTAAATTTGAAAGCTATTTCCGTTGCTACTGTATTGGTGGAAAGCACGTAAAAATCATGCACTACGAGCCACGCAATCCGCACCACTTGCGTTACCAAGCAAATCATGACGTTTCTGACGAAATGATGGCATTGATGGAAGAATACGTTTTGCGTTTGAATGCTGCTTTGGGTTACGATTTCAATACAGTAGAATTAGCAATTCGTGATGGTGTTCCTTATGCAATTGATTTTTGCAATCCTGCACCAGATGCTGATAAGAACTCAGTTGGTGAAGAAAACTTCGAGTGGGTTGTTGAAACAGCAGCAAATTATGCAATCGAAGTGGCTAAAAAATGGAAACCAACTAAAAATAACTTGACTTGGGGTTCATTTATCAAAAATTCTTCGGCTGGAAAAATGATAACTCCCGAAAATGCGACAAAAAAAAAGGCAAAGGTAGCAGGTCCTAGACGAGCTACTACAGTTTAAAATAACTCGTTTGGCAGTACTTGATAGTACTGCCAAATTTATATTTTTGAAGAAGATTTGATGTAGGGCAGCACCTTTTATAGAAATATGGTATATGCTTTGCGGAACTGATAGAAAAGTGAAATAATGAGAAAGCTACAATTAGCCATATTGGATATGAACAATGGCATCGAGAACATGGGGCTTAATGCCATCAAAGACATTGTTCGTTTATTTGAAAAAGATTTGGAATGGCAAGTTTTTGACGTACGAGCCAAAAACGAAATTCCTGACATGAGCTTTGACATTTACATCTCTTCGGGAGGGCCTGGAAGTCCTTTTGATGGAGATGGAATTTGGGACAAAGCCTATTATAATTGGATTGATTCTGTTTGGAATTGGAATAACAAAAATGAACAAAAGAAACACGTTTTCTTTATTTGTCACTCTTATCAAATGGCTTGCATTCACTTCGGCATTGCCGATGTGATACCAAGAAAATCGAGGTCATTTGGAGTTTTTCCAACCCACAAAACCATTCAAGGGGAGTTAGAACCTGTATTTGAAAAGCTACCCGACCCATTTTGGATTGGTGATTTCAGATTATTTCAAGTGGTTCAACCCAAATTTGAATTGATGAATGAGTTAGGAATCCAATTACTTTGTTTAGAAAAAATCCGTCCTCATGTTCCACTCGAAAGAGCGATGATGGCTGTTCGTTTTTCTGACGAAATGATTGGAACACAATTTCATCCCGAAGCCTATCCGCTCGGTATGAAAGAAACCTTCTCAAAAGAAGAAAAGAAAAAAGAAATTATCAAAAATTTCGGCGAAGCCAAATACAATCAAATGATGACTGATTTGGATGACCCGAATAAAGTACTGTTAACCTATAATACCATTTTGCCTGTCTTTATTGAACAAGCAATTGAATCTTGTAAAGCAGGTGTTTTGATTTGACCTTTGTGTTTATGTGTCTAGGTGTTTGAGTGTTTATGATTATTAAACGCAAACACCTAGACACACAAGCACGCAAACACAACAACCAATGATTCCCTCCATCCGCAACCGTTACAATGCCGCTTTTACACAAGAAAAATATCAGGCATTTTTACAAGATATTTATCAAACCTACGACCACATTCCACCATTTAGGATATCAGAAACGCCCGTTTTTATTCCAAAAGATTTAAGGGCTAAACTAGAAGAAGCCTGCAACGAAATCATGGATGTGATTTGTCGTCCTGATTTTAAGGAGCGTTCCAAAGGAGCAATTTTGTCAGGCCAAGTTGTTCCGAATGAAGACGAACACACCATTTTTCTTCAAATGGATTTCGGAATTTGCGATGATGGAAAAGGTGGTTTGATTCCTCAATTGATAGAAGTCCAAGGTTTTCCTTCGCTCTATTTTTTCCAAGATTTATTGGCAAATGCTTATCAAAAGCATTTTGATTTACCTTCAAATTATTCGCATCTTTTTGGAGGGTTGACTTCCGAAGAATATCTGAAATTATTAGATAGAGTTATCGTTGGAGATAGCCAACCTGAAAACGTAGTTCTACTGGAAGTAGAACCAGAGAAGCAAGCTACTCGTATTGATTTTTATGGTGCAAACCAAGCAATTGGAGTTCCTATAAAATGCGTTTCTGAACTCAAGAAAGAAGGAAAAGACGTCTATTACATCAACGAAAAAGGAAGGAAAATTGGCGTTGAAAAAATCGTCAATCGAGTCATCTTCGATGAGCTCATTAAGCGAGATGATTTAAAACGAGATTTTTATTTTACACAAGAAGCCGATGTCAAATGGGTTGGACATCCACATTGGTTTTTTCGTATCAGCAAGCATACCTTACCTTTGTTGAAAAGCAAGTATAATCCGACTTCTTATTTTTTAAATGAATTAGACAAATTACCCGACGACTTGGAGAACTACGTTCTCAAGCCACTCTATTCATTTGCAGGAACAGGAGTTATAATCAATATCAACCGATACGATATTGAATCTATAAGCGACCCTGAAAACTATATTTTACAACGAAAAGTCTCTTATTCACCTGTCATCCAAACGCCCAATACACCAGCCAAATGCGAGATTCGTATGCTTATGCTTTGGGAACGTGGAACGGCTCGTCCTATCATCGTCAATAATCTCGCTCGCCTCAGCAAAGGTGCGATGATTGGTGTCAAATACAATAAAGACAAAGACTGGGTCGGCGCAAGTGTAGGAATGTTTGAACAATAAGATAAAAGAAGCAACTTTGTTTTGAGAGTGTTTCTAAGTCATGAAAATAGAACAATGAAAATAGCCGAAATAATCAATCATCTCGAAAGTGTAGCTCCACCCAGTTTACAAGAAAGCTATGATAATGCAGGACTTATTGTAGGCAAGGCCAGTGCCGAAGCCACAGGGGCCGTATTATGTTTGGATTCTACCGAAGCCGTTATCGACGAAGCTATTGACTTGGGCTATAACATGGTAATTGCACATCATCCAATTGTTTTCAAAGGGCTCAAACGTTTCAATGGCCGCAACTATGTAGAGCGTGTTGTCATGAAAGCCATCAAAAATGACATTGCCATCTATGCTATTCATACCAACCTAGACAATGTTTACCATCAAGGCGTAAATGCTAAAATAGCAGAAAAAATTGGTTTGGTTGATACCCAAATTTTAGCTCCCAAACAGACCCACAAAAAACTATTTGTTTTTGTGCCTCCTACACATAGTGATACTTTGCGCAATGCCTTGTTTGAAGTAGGAGCAGGTCAGATAAACGAAAACCAGCATTTGAGCTATGCAACAGTCGGTGCAGGTTCTCAAAACGGAGAAGGAGCAGCACAGGTCAAACTAGAGGTGCTTTTCCCTGCATATTTGCAGGGAAAAATCGTTACTACAATTGAGACAGTTCATCCTTTTGCAAATCCAAGTTTTGATATCATAAATATTGAAAACAGTAATACATTGGTAGGCTCTGGTATGGTCGGAAATTTAGAAAAAGCTATGCCCGAAAAAGCATTTCTAAAACACCTTAAACAAAGTATGGGTGTAGGTTGTATAAAATATACGACTCCTTTAGATAACAAAGTCAAACGCGTAGCCGTTTGTGGAGGGTCAGGAGGATTTTTGCTGCGTCAAGCAATTGCTCAAAAAGCAGATGTTTTTATAACAGCAGACTACAAATATCACGAGTTTTTTGATGCAGATGGCCGTATTATGATAGCGGATATTGGACACTACGAAAGCGAACAATATACAATAGACCTTCTAAATGAGATAATTACGAAAAAATTTCGTAATTTTGCGACCCATTGTACAAAAGTAAACACCAACCCTGTCAATTATTTATAATAATTGGTACTCTTTAATAAAATATTCCTAAAGAAATTTATAAAATGGCAGCAAAAGACTTAACCGTTGCAGAAAAATTGAAGCACCTTTACGAGCTTCAATTAATAGATTCTGAAATTGATGAAATCAAAATTTTAAAAGGTGAACTTCCAATGGAAGTTCATGACTTGGAAGACGAAATTGCAGGACTCGAAACCCGCATTAGTCGTATGAAAAAAACTTTGGAAGATATAGAAGGTGAAATTTCTCGTCACAATGGCAATATCGAAGAAGCTAAATCTTTGATAGAACGCTATACGCAACAGATGGACAATGTGAAGAACAATAGAGAGTATGAAGCATTGACCAAAGAGTTGGAGTTGCAAAAATTAGAAATTCAACTTTCAGAAAAGAAAATTCGTGAAACAAATAGTCAGATACCAGCCAAGCAAGAAACGTTGGCCGCTACAGAAGAACGACTGACTTCTAAGCGTACTGATTTGGAAGAAAAGAAAGTAGAGTTGGAAAAAATTATTGTTAAAACAGAAAAAAACGAAGAAAAACTTAAAAAGAAGTCAGAAAAGAAACGCAAATCTGTAGAAAATCGTCTTTTGACATCTTATGATAGAGTACGCAATGCTTACCGCAATGGTTTGGCTGTTGTACACGTTGCTCGAAATTCTTGTGGCGGCTGTTTCAACAAAATTCCACCTCAAACACAATTGGAATTAGGTATGCGTAAGAAAATTATTGCTTGCGAACATTGTGGACGTGTATTGGTTGATGACCATATTTTAGAGGTAGGAAAAGAAGAAAAAGTAGAATCATAATTTGAACTTCTTCCTCTTTTTAATGAAGTTTTCAATATAAAATGGCGAGATGGACGAGATTCCATCTCGCCATTTCTGTTTGAGCAAGATTTTAAAAGTATGTTTAGGACATTTTAACCCTTCATTAAAGGTTTCTCAGTAAGAATAAGCGTATTTTGTGCATATGAAAAAATATATTTTTGGTTTGATGCTTTTATTTGTCTTTTTGAGTAGTAAGGAAAGTTTTGCTCAAGGAAAAAATATTTGGCGAACCATTGGTATGATTAAGTTTGATATGAAGATGGGCGAAGCCAACGACCTCGCGGTTCAAAAACCACGTGCCGAACCCATGATAAAAGCCATGAACGGCAAAGAGTATGTAGTCAAAGGTTATATCATACCCTTATCGGGCAAAAAAGGGCAAAGCCATTTTATGTTTTCGGCTTATCCTTTTGATAGTTGCTTTTTTTGCGGTAAAGCAGGCCCCGAAACCGTCATGGAAGTCTTTACCAAAGACGAAAAAAAAATAGAATACTCCGATGATCCTATTTACATAAAAGGAACATTTGAATATTTAGGGTATAAACCCAACGATATTATGTTTTCGCTCAAAGATGCTTATCAAGTCGAAAATCCAAAT
>JAHDEQ010000040.1:12075-14051 GCA_020628755.1 Saprospiraceae bacterium | reverse complement strand
ACCCAACGATATTATGTTTTCGCTCAAAGATGCTTATCAAGTCGAAAATCCAAATGAGTAAAAAAGGTTAAAAGTGCATAAAATAAATAGCAACAATGACCAAAGTAAATGGTATCGCAGTTACAAACTGCGACAAGCATTCAAACTTAGGTTCGTCGTAGTTTGCAACTACGATGTTGTATGCTTTTCACAATAATTAAAATAATGTAGATACGTAAACATCTACCTGCCGTCAGACAGGCACAAACACGTAGATACATGAACACGAATAAAATGAGAAAATATTTTTTAATTTGTTTTAGTCTATTTCTATTTAGTACGGCAAGCGTTGAGGCGCAAGACAACGTCAAAAAAGACAAAAAGGAATTTGTCAACAACTGGAAAACCTTGAGTAAAATTACTTTTCGTAAACAGTACGATGAGTTGCTGGGTTTTAAAATTGATATTCCTGTTTTTAGCGAAGATGTCAAAAAACTAGAAGGCAAAGAAATTGAACTCAAAGGTTATATCATACCAACCGAAGGTTATAAAAGCCATACTGAATTTGTTTTTTCGGCATTTCCTTACAATATGTGTTTCTTTTGTGGCGGTGCAGGTCCCGAAACAGTGCTCGAAGTCAAAGCTCTCGAACCCATCAAATATACTGCCGAAGCCGTTACGATTAAAGGTAAATTAGAACTGAATGGAGAGGACATCAATCGCCTGATGTATGCCTTGTCTGATGTGACTTTGGTGAAGAAAAAGAAATAGATTTTATATGGTATAATATTCGGTGTTAATGGTCTTCCAAAGCAAATCTTTTAGCTCAGTAAGTCCGAGTTGAGCCACAGACGAGATGAAAACATAAGGTATGTTTTCTGGGATTTCAGGTTTGAGCAATTCTTTCAATTCTTCATCCACTAAATCACTTTTGGTAATCGCCAAAACTCTAGGTTTGTCCAATAATTCTTTATTGTATAATTTCAATTCATTCAACAAAATATCATACTCTTTTTGAATACTATCCGAATCGCAAGGAATCATAAAAAGTAGGGTAGAGTTGCGCTCAATATGACGCAAAAAACGATGACCTAGACCTTTTCCTTCATGTGCTTTTTCGATAATCCCAGGAATATCCGCCATCACAAAAGAACGATGGTCTCGATATTTTACAATACCCAAATTCGGAATCAAAGTCGTAAAAGCATAATTGGCAATCTTAGGTTTGGCTGCCGTAACGACCGACAAAAGTGTGGATTTCCCAGCATTGGGAAAGCCAACCAGCCCAACATCAGCAAGTACCTTGAGTTCTAAGATTTTCCATTCTTCCTTACCTTCTTCGCCTGGTTGTGCATATTGCGGTGCTTGATTAGTAGCCGATTTAAAATGAGAATTTCCTAATCCACCACGTCCACCAGCAAGTATAATTTTAGTCTCATCATGTTCTGTTATCTCAAATTCGATATGTCCTGTTTCGGCATCTTTGGCAACTGTACCGAGTGGAACATCCAAAATTATATCTTCGCCTTGTGCCCCAGAACGATGGTTTTCGCCGCCATTTCCACCGTGACCTGCCTTGATATGTTTGCGATATTTTAGTGCCAACAATGTCCAAACATTTCGGTTGCCCCGCAAAATAATATGTCCACCTCGCGCCCCATCTCCACCGTCAGGACCACCTTTCGAGGTCGTCTTATCTCGATGGAAATGCGCCGAACCTGCGCCTCCTTTTCCTGAGCGACAGCATATTTTTACGTAATCAACAAAGTTTTTTTCAGACATTTCGATGTGTTCACGTGCGCACGTGTTCGTGTGTTCACGTTTTATAAATGAAACTGCTTTCCTAAACCTGTCCGACTAGCCAGGCAGGCTTGCGGGAGGGAGAAGTATAGGAGAGTTTAGTAAAACTAAATCTTAGTGAAAATTAAATTTTAAGAAAGTACATCCAACTCCAAGCAAAGTCGTTTAAAAACTTGGTCGAGTGAACCAACGCCCCA
>JAHDEQ010000040.1:0-11975 GCA_020628755.1 Saprospiraceae bacterium | reverse complement strand
CATCCAACTCCAAGCAAAGTCGTTTAAAAACTTGGTCGAGTGAACCAACGCCCCATATTTTGGTAGAAACACCTTTTTTGAAATAATAATCAAAAATAGGCATGGTTTCGTTGCGATAAACTTCTTGGCGATTGCGGATAATGCCTTCGTCCAAATCATCGGCTCTGCCCGATGTTTTGCCACGCTCCAACAGACGACCAACCAATTCATTTTCGGGAACATCCAACATCAAAAGACTAGAAACGCCACCTTTAGGTTCGAGCAAAGCATCCAAAGCCTCAGCTTGTGGAATCGTTCTAGGAAAACCGTCAAAAATATAACCTGCCACATCAGGATTTTCATCCACTTTAGCTTTGAGCATATTGATAGTTACCGAATCAGGTACGAGTTCCCCTTTTTCAATATAGCTCTTGGCTTCTAAGCCGAGAGCCGTATCGTTTTTCATATTATAGCGAAACAAATCACCCGTCGAAATATGCAATAAATTGTATTTTTCTACCAAGCCTTTGGCTTGTGTACCTTTTCCTGAACCTGGAGGTCCGAACAGTATTAAGTTAATCATAGTTCCAAAAATTTAAGCTACAAAAGTAAGGATTTTTTTACACACGCTCTAAAATCGTAGCATAACCTTGTCCCACACCTACACACATAGTAACAAGGGCATAACGTTTTTGTTGTTTGTGGAGTTCCAAAGCTGCGGTATGCATAATACGCATACCCGACATCCCAAGCGGATGACCAATTGCAATAGCTCCTCCATTAGGATTGATGCGTGGGTCGTCATCGGCCAAACCCCACTCCCGAATACAGGCCAAACTTTGTGCTGCAAAAGCCTCGTTAAGTTCTATAATATCAATATCTGACATAGCAAGCCCCGCTTTAGCAAGTGCTTTATTAGAAGCTCCAACTGGACCAATTCCCATAATGCGTGGCTCAACACCAACAACAGCCGAACTCACAATACGAGCCAAAGGATTAAGACTATATTTTTGAACGGCATCTTCTGAACCCACAATTACAGCTCCTGCACCATCATTGAGTCCCGAAGCATTGCCAGCCGTCACAGTTCCACCATCTTCTAGTTTTTTGAAGGCAGGACGCAGTTTTGCCAATACTTCTACCGTCGTATTGGCTCGTATAAATTCGTCTTTATCAAAAATGATAGGGTCAGCTTTGCGCTGCGGAATACTTACTGAAACAATCTCTTCGGCGAGTCTTTCTCTGGCTTGCGCTTTGGCTGCTTTCATTTGCGAATGATAAGCAAAACGATCTTGGTCTTCTCGACTGATTTGATACTTTTCGGCAAGATTTTCAGCAGTCGTACCCATCCCATCTGTGCCATACAATTCTTTCATTTTTTTATTGACAAATCGCCAACCAAAGCTACTATCGTGCATTTGAGCGTCACGCCCAAATGGCTTGGACACCTTAGAAATCACCCAAGGGCCACGCGTCATGTGTTCTACTCCTCCAGCGATAAACAAATCGCCATCACCTGTTTTGATGGCACGATTGGCGTGAATGATAGCTGACATTCCAGAAGAACACAAACGATTGACGGTTTCGCCAGGGACAGTCCAGGGCAAACCCGCCAGCAGCAAGCACATTCTTGCTACATTGCGATTGTCTTCACCTGCCTGATTCGCACAACCAAAAATTACATCGTCATAAGCATCTTTAGGAATATTGGATTGCTTGTCAGTAACAGCTTTTATTGGAATTGCACCTAAATCATCCGTTCGGATAGTAGAAAGTGTACCTCCAAATTTGGCAATGGGTGTACGGATTCCGTCAATTATAAAGGATTGTTTCATTAATTTTTAATGCTTATAATTTGTTCTTTTCCATTGATGAAAAGAACCAAAAATCTAGTCGGAACGCAATTTTGATTCTAGGTAGCTTTCTCGGTTTGTTGACCTTTATAGATAGCTCTATCATCATATATTGAAAAATCCTACTTTCTTGACCTTTTGCTAGAATATAAATTTTGCTTTTCTATAAAAGCATGACATTGTATATTCTAATTAAAGAGACTAGTTTAATCAAGAACGCAAAATCTCAAAACCGTTTACGGATTTTTCTTTTTGGAAATTGCTTTTTCCGACGGCTAAAAAAATATTAAGCTTACTTAAAAGATTCTTGTTCTATTTCAAATACATATCAAGCAACCAACCGACTTGTCCGTTGGCTTCGATCTTGTACCAGCCACAAATTTGGCCATCGAGATTGATTTTGTTTTGGTCAGAATAATCTAAAATCCTGATTTGAGCACCGTGCGGAATTCGATTAGAATTTTGAGCAGCTCCCATGTTTGGTTCTGAACGCAATGCAAGGCTGCCGCCATTGCTATTGGTCATGGCCATACTTCCGATTTGGAGGCTACTACCAACAGATGAAGGAGCTTCGTAAGAAGTTGTTTCAGGAGCAGGAGTTTCGTAGTTGCCTACTTCTTTGTTATTATAATTATCTCCTAGTTGTTCTAAAAAATCACTGATGGGTGAATTATTAGAATCACGATTAGAGCTTGGAATTTCTTGAATGTCAGGTACATCCATTTCGATTGTTGGTTCTTCGCAGTCTTCTTCTTGTTTTTCAAGACGTTCAATTTCTTCACGCATACGCTCGAAGATGCTTGCTTCGGCAGTTTCTTCGGTAGGACTAGCTTCGTTTTCTTGACGTGCTTGCTCAATTCTTTCTTTGATGGCAGAAAACAAGCCACCTTCGCTTGTTGGCGGACGATTTTCACGACGCTCGCGTGCATTGGCTTGCATTTCTTCCAGTTTATTGCGAACACGGTCAAAAACTTCGCTTGGAGCAGTACGTTCTTGTTGGCTTTCTCTGTTGTTTTGTTGAATTCTTGCTAGTTGTTCTTGGATAGTTTTGAATAAACCCATGATGATTTAGAATTTTAAATTTCTGATTATAGATATTCGATTATAGCTTTTTGTATTTGCAATTGGTTTTTCTAATCATTCTCCTTGGACATAGACGATGTATTTTTCGTCAAAATATTGCTCGGCAAAAATAGAAGATAGATTGGTCAATTCGGAGTACGTTCCACGAGGGAGTTCATTGATTTCTTCTAAAATACTACCTCCTTTTAAAGCGATAAGACCGTTAGGGATGGCGTTTTGTTCTTTCTTTTTGAGTCGAACTTTGCTCCAGTCATACAATTTTAAGAGTCGGGCTACTGCTCTACTAACTACAAAATCGAAATGATGTTTCATCTCTTCGACACGCTTATGAATAACTTTTACGTTTTTGAGTTCTAATTCTTCGGCTACAGCTTCGACGACCTTGAGTTTTTTACGTGTACCATCAATGAGTGTAAAACGAACATCAGGAAATGCAATCGCAAGGGGGATTCCAGGGAAGCCCCCACCCGTACCCAAGTCTAGTACTTCTGAACCTTCTTTGAAATTTATAATTTTAGTAATTGCTAAGGAATGTAGTACGTGATGGTCGTATAAATTGTCAATGTCTTTACGAGAAATGACATTGATTTTGGTATTCCAATCTTGGTAGAGTGGAAAAAGTTTTTCGTATTGTTCCAATTGCTTATCAGAGCAATTGGGAAAATAGTGTTGGATGTTTTTCATAATCAATTCAAGTTGCTTTCAATTAGCAAGAGTTTAGTCTTACTAAACTCACCATAGCTTCACAGACTATCCGCAAGTTTAGGAAAGCACTTGTTATAAAACTTCTAATTGAACTCTTCTCCAAAATCTTCATCTTCCTCGTCCTCCGTAGTTTGACCGCCTGATTCGATGTTTTGAAGAGTAGAGTCTTGTATGATTTCGTCGTTAAATTGGTCGTCGCCAAAACCTTCGTTTTCATCGTCCCAGTCATCCGAACCACCTCTTTCTTGCTGGTAGAGTTCGCAATCTATTTCGATACCAATATCTCCCGGCGGGATTTTGAAACGAGCTTTGATATTGTAGTCGGCAGTAGAATCTTTTTCGATGCTTTGCATAAAGTTGGCAAAAACAGGACGTGCCATTTTTGCACCAATACCAAGATTGAGTGTGCGAAAACGACTCCAGCGGTCTTCTCCTCCTACCCAAGTACCTACGACCAAGTCAGGAGTTAAACCCATAAACCAACCATCGACGTAGTCGTTGGTTGTACCCGTTTTTCCACCCATTTCGCTTTTTAGACCATAAAAACCAGGTAAACCTTGATTCATTACATTTTTGAGCATTTGAACCATGACATAGTTGACATTGGGTTCTATAGCAGGTAAATCTTCTCGGATACCTTTGTAAATTTCTCGACCATATTTGTCTTGAATACTACGTATAAAAATGGGTTTGTTGTACAAACCATTATTGGCAAAAGCAGTATAAGCTCCTGTCATATCCATAACGGATAAGTCAGCAGAACCTAAACAAATAGATGGTTGAGGCGGTATTTTTTTGGATGCAAATCCCAAATTTTTGGCCAAATCTAAAACAGGAGATACGTCTCCTAATAATTTCATTAAATAGACCGAAACCGTATTTTTTGACCATTGCAAACCCTTGAAGAGGGTAAAGCGTTCGCCCGAATATTCGCCATTGGCATTTTTGGGAGTCCAATCTTTGAGCAAGGTAAAATTGCCTTCGCCTTGATGAATAGTATAAGGAATATCATCTACTTCAAAACAAGGTGAAATATTGACTTGTGAAATGGCAGTAGAATAAATAAAAGGTTTGAATGTAGAGCCTACTTGGCGGTCGCTGGTCACGTGGTCAAATTGGAAGTATTTGTGATTAATACCTCCGACCCAAGCCTTGATATAGCCCGTAACGGGGTCCACAGCAAGGCTTCCAACTTGCAAAAAGCTACGATGGTATTTGATAGAATCAATAGGAGAAAGAACGGTGTCTTTTTCCATTGCTTCATTTTCGTAGGTAAAGACCCTCATTTTGACTGGTTTTTTAAAGGCTTTTTCGACAGTAGCGTTATAGTTTTCCCAAGCATCTTGGAGTGCAGTCCATTTTTCGCCTTTCATGACAGTACGATATTTGGCTGCTAGTTTAGAGCCAATCATTTTGTCTTTGACGAGCTTTGTAATTGTTCCGTCAGACTTTTCTTCAGCAAGCATTCGCTCAATATCCACATTTCGTAACTCAAAATTGTCTATGTCTGATTTGATGTCATTGATAGTAGGTTGGAGCAATTTGGATCGGTAGTATTTGGCTCTATCAGAGCCAAATTTGAGGTTTTTGAGTACTTTATTTCTTATTATAATTTCTTCTTCGGTTGTGCCATCAAGTGGAAGACCGTTTATATCAAATTCGGTTGGTGGTTCACGGTAGGTCCAAGCATCTTCGTTTTTCCAGTGTTTCCAAAATTTGGTTTGGAGCTTTTTCATATGTTTTCCTACAGATGCTTCTAAATGGCCTTGTATGATGGGGTCAATGGTTGTAAAAATTTTGAGGCCATCGCGATAAATGTCGTAGGGTTTGCCATCGGAGCGTTTTTCGGCTTCCGAGCGAAGAATCTTTTTGAGTTCTTCTCCAAGCACCATACGGAAGTATGGTGCCAACCCGTCGGTATGCGTTTTGCGCTCAAAGCGAGTCATATCCAAATCTAAAACACGCAAAGAGTCATATTCTGTTTGAGTAATCAAATCATTTTTGACCATTTGTTTGAGAACAACCTCACGGCGTTTCATCGTTTTTTCGGGGCGACGAAGCGGATTGTATAAAGAAGGATTTTTGAGCATTCCTACGAGTAGGGCGGCCTCTTCTTGTTTGAGTTTGTCGGGTGTCGTACCAAAATAAATTTCGGATGCTGCCCGAATACCATAAGCTCCATTGATAAAATTGAACTTATTGAGGTACATAGCAATGATTTCTTCTTTGGTATATTTTCGTTCGAGGCGAACGGCAATAATCCACTCTTTGAGTTTTTGAACAGCTCGCTCAAAACCCGAAGCAGGCGTACCTGTAAAAAGTAGTTTTGCCAACTGCTGAGTAATCGTACTTGCGCCACCCGCACTTCTGTTTTGAAGAAGAAAAGTCTTAGTAAGTACACGACCGAGTGCCTCTCCATCAATACCAGAGTGTTCATGAAAACGCTCGTCTTCGGTTGCTAAAAGTGCTTTCACAAGATTGGGCGAAAGCTCATCGTAAGTAATGGGAACACGATTTTCGACATAGTAGCGTCCAAAAACTGTATTATCGGCCGCAAAAACCTGTGAGGCTTGGTCGTATTTTGGGTTTTCGAGTTCCTCGAAAGAGGGCAAATTGGACTTGGATAACATGTAGAACAGCACGGCTACTCCCACAATACCCAAAACAGTTAGTACCCATAGCAATCGGACTATATTTCGGTAGGTGGAACTTCTTTTTTGTTGTATCTCTCGTCGTGATAGATTTTCCATATTATCCATTAACGCAATGTTTGAGTTCTCAAGTATGTTTGGTTATGCATGATTATAAGAATGTAAAAATGCATGAATGCTACAAATATAGGGATTTAATGCAAGAATGCAGAAATGAAAGAATGCACGAATGATGGATTTTTTTTAAGTGATGGAATTGTAGTAGGCTAAACTCTCTAAAATAAGTTTATCTGAAGCCGTTTGGTTGATTTGGCACTGTCCGATATTAGTGAGGAAAGTGAAATTAATTTGGTGGTTTTGATTTTTTTTGTCGTTGCGCATGAGTTGGAGGAGTTTGGTAGAATCTGCTTCGTTGATGGAGTAGTGGGCGTAAACTGTTGAGATGTATTGGGTGATTTCTTCTAATTGATTTTTGGAAAGCAAATCTGCTTTGTGCGAAAGATAGCTTTCGCAAACCATACCAATGGCGATAGCTTCGCCATGTAGTAGAGCTTGTGTTGTTTCTAGTGCTAGTGATTCTACGGCATGGCCAATGGTATGGCCAAAGTTGAGGGCTTTACGGATGCCTTTTTCAAATGGATCTTGTTGAACAATATTTTGTTTGATTTGTAGAGAGGGTTCAATGAGAATTTGCCAATTGTTGAAATTTTGAATGTCTATTATTTTTGAAAGCTGCTGCCACTGTTGTGCGTCGCTTATCAAGCTATGCTTGATAATTTCGGCATAGCCACTACGGAGTTCTCCGAAAGGAAGCGTTTTTAAAAAATCAGATTCAATAATAACAGCTTTGGGGTTTTGAAAGAGTCCGATACTGTTTTTGACTTGTGCAAAATCAATTCCCAATTTCCCACCAATAGAAGCATCTACTTGGGATAGTAGCGTAGTTGGAATTTGGATAAAATCAATGCCTCGTTTGTAGGTACTCGCACAAAAACCGCCCATATCGCCAATAACGCCACCGCCAAGATTGATAAGCAAGGCGTTTCGGTCAGCATTATTTTTCATCAATTGATTCCAAATGGATTGACAAGTCTCAATGTTTTTATGAATCTCACCAGAGGGGATTTCTATAAGTTTAAAAGAATTGATTTTTTGTTCCAATAAGGGCAGACAATACTTTTGGGTATTGTCATCTACCAAAACAAAAATAGAAGAATAATTTTGTGTAAAGGGCTGCAAAATTTGCAGCCCTTCATTGACATATATATTGTAATCTTGTAGTTTTAAAATGGCCATTCTTTGTATGGAAATTCAAAAGTATTATAGTCAAAAAGTTAAAAAAATACTGTTAAGTATTTTTTAAAATTCTTTTAGCGTTTTAATATCAAAATAGAAAACTGTAATTTAAGGTAAACATTTTTATTAAACACACTACTGGTTTTGTTCAAAATTGGTAATAAAAAATTTAAAGTTATGAAAAAGCTCCTACTTGTAGTATTTGTTTTAGCACTTAGCTTACCTAGTTTTTCTCAGGATGTAGTTGGTCGTTGGAAAGTAAAACGTATTGGTGTGACATTGGGTCAGGATCAAGACATGATAAATGACTTGAGCCATACCTACTTGATGAATACCGTGCGTGGATTTCCAAACGCTCAGTATGAAAACATTCCTTTTGCAAAGAGTGACTTATACAGTATGACTTGCGAAAATCCTAATCTTAGAGTCGAGTTGGCCTTGTTGCCGCCTCGTATGCGCAACACAGAGTTGCGTGTAGCACTTTCAGGTATGTTCAATCGTATAGATGCCGTAAATTATCAGGCGTACAATCCTGACGGCGGTAGTAGTACTTTGAATTTTCGTTCACACACCAACGAAATAGCTGCCGAAGCAGTTTTGTTAAAACGTGCGAGTTTGTGGAATACCTTTAATTTTTACGGAGGTGTAGGTACAAACTTAGGCACTTCATTTGCGGGCAATGTACGTGTAAGCGGAAGCAATTTGGTGATGAATGAAGAAGGCGATTTTGGTGCATCTGATGATGCTTATACCAACAATGGTTATCAAAATTACACCAGTTTTTATGATTATTATGAAGTGAAAAATGGTTTGCATCAGCGAGCGTTTTTGCAAGGAGGTTTTAGTATTGTCTTTTTGCGTCGCTTAGAAATTGGCCTAGAGGCTCGATATGGCATTGGGTATCGTTTGATTGGTGGGCAGGCAGTCGGTACCAATTTGGTAGCGGCAGGGTTTACGGCAAAGTGGATTTTGAAATAAAAACCATAAAAATTTAAAAAAGAGAGGCTCTCCAATTGCAATTGGAGAGCCTCTCCTTTTTTCCTATAAATTTATTCTTCTTCCTCTTTATAAGAAGTCAATATTTTGGTGTTTTCTTCTTTATTGCCAATCATAGGTACGATAATAAAATTTCCATCTTTGTTGGGCGGTACAATTCCGTTTTTATAGCCTGGATTCAAATCCTTTAATACGCCAAGGGCAATTCCTGTTTCGTCTTGCAAGTCTTTGAACGTTTTGTAACTACTTATATTGATAACTTTAGTCACCATATAGTTATAGTCAGGATATTTTGGTCTCAAATCATACAACAAATAGTAGTTCATCACATAATGAGCTGCAACAAATTTGGCTACGTATTTTTGGGTTTCTTGTGGCAAGTATTTTTTGACCTTATCGTACTTTTTACTTTTTGCTTTTTTGATGGAAGAAAACATACGACCGGAGCCGCAATTGTAAGCAGCAATGGCTAAGGTCCAATCTTCAAAGCGATTATGTTGTTTAGCAAGGTGTTTCATTGCAGCTTCCGTTGCTTTATAGGGATTGTTGCGCTCATCAACATAATCGTTAATTTGGATGCCATATTGCTCCGCAGTACGTGGCATAAACTGCCATAGTCCTGATGCTCCTCGGTAAGACAATGCTTCGGGGCGCAGTGCTGACTCAATAATGGAAAGGGCTTTCAAGTCCTTCGGAAGATTGTATTTATCGAGCATTCTTTCATAAATAGGAAAATATAGAAGTGTTCTACCAAGCGTACCTTCGGTTTTACTTCTTGCCAATAAGGTATAATCTCTAATATATTTCAACACCCATTTGTCGAGTTTGTAATCAATACACACGGGCATTTCTTGGAGAAGCTGTTCGATTATTTTTTTTGGATATTGAGGAACTTTTGACCTCTTTTTTTTGGGTGGATTGCTGTAAACAGCAGACGTATATTCAGTACTCGCAGTTGAGTAAAGCGGACTTAGTAGGCATACCAATAGAATGCAGAATGGGATAAAATATCTGTTCATGTTTTTATAATTAAATACAGCTACACAAAATCAAACATCATTTACTTATACCGTTACGTATAAACAAATCTTCATTATAGTTTCTTAAAAAAAACTATTGGTGTAGATATTATTCTCTTAATATGTGAATAGATAATTTTAAATTGAAAATTATTCTAGTATAAATTTTTATGCGGAAGGTAAAGGTGAGGGCACAAAAATTTTATAGACTAAATAGTGTTCTTAGATATGTAGTGGCAAAGTTAAAGCAATTTAATTTTAGAATCAAACTTTGTATTGAAAAATAACATATTGATTTTATTTTTATAAAACGTTTTTTGCAAAAGACAGTAAATCCTCTTCCTTGTATTTTTTTCCCATGAGTTGAATGCCAATAGGTAAGCCTGAGTCGTGTTTTCCGATTGGAATCGCTATGGCGGGAATACCCGCCATATTGGCTTGAACCGTAAAAATATCGGCTAAGTACATCGCCACAGGGTCCTCAAGCGATTTTCCAATATCGCTTGGTGGGCTTGGAGAAACAGGCATTAATATAAAATCATAATTTTCTAAAATTTCATTTGTCCGATTCTGTATTAATCGCCGCACTTTTTGCGCTTTTCCGTAATACGCATCATAATAACCTGCACTCAATACAAATGTTCCCAGCATAATACGACGTTTGACTTCGGTACTAAAGCCTTCGGTACGAGATTTTTTGTACGTATTTTCTAAGCTACTTACCTCAGCACTACGATGTCCGTAACGAATACCATCATAACGGGATAAATTGGATGAAGCCTCAGCAGTGGTCAAAACATAATAAGCAGGAATAATATAATCGAGATAATCAAAGTTGACTGCCTCTACAGTATGGCCTTTTTGCTTTAAGTTTTGAATGAAATTTTGCGTTTGCGTCTTGATTTCTGAATCAATTCCTTCGTGTTCAAGGGCAACATCGAAGTAAGCAATTTTGGCTTTTTGACTATAATTTAAATTTTTGGAATAAGCTGGAACAGGTATTTGACTTGCGGTGCTGTCAAATTCGTCAGCCCCTGCCATCGTTTCTAAAAGAATTGCCACATCTTCTACAGAATGCGCCAAAATACCAATCTGATCAAAAGATGAGGCATAAGCCAATAATCCATACCTCGAAATTCGACCATAACTAGGTTTGAAACCTATAATTCCGCAAAAGCCCGCAGGTTGTCGAACCGAACCTCCTGTATCCGAGCCCAAAGAAGCCAAACAAGTATCGGTTTGTACCGATACAGCCGATGCGCCCGATGAACCTCCTGGTACTTTAGCAGGATCAACTCCATTTTTGGTTGGACCATAAACCGAATTTTCATTGGTAGAACCCATCGCAAACTGGTCGCAATTAACTCGCCCAATAATGATGGCATCTTCGGCAAGGATTCGCTCTATGGCGGTAGCCGAATAGAGCGAGGTAAAGCCTTCCAAAATCTTAGAAGCCCCTGTTACTTTGTGGTCTTTATAACATAAAACGTCTTTGATAGAAATGACCATTCCAAAGAGCTTACCTACATTTTCCGAATTTTCTTGAAATTTTTGATCTAAAGATTTAGCTCGTTCGAGGGCTTCGTCAGCAAAGACTTCGATATAAGCATTGAGGTCTTGGGTGGCTTCAATATTTTTTAGATAGTAATTAACCAATTCATGCAATGTCAATTGTTGAGCTTGGAGGTCATTTTGTATCTGTTGAAGTGTGGTATATTTGGGCATAAACCTTAAACCATTTAAGGCATATAAGAACATATAAAATTCTTAGCTGAATTTATATGTCTTATATGGTTCAAATAATATTAGCTTAATCGAGTGATTATCTCTTTTATAGTCAGTTTTTCTCTGGTATTTTCGCTCATATTGCGAAGTTCGATGCTTAGTCCTTCTTCTTTATTTTCGACCATGATAATGTAAGGTACTTCAATATTAGAAGCGTATTTGATTTGCTTCTTATATTTCGTTTCGGGGTGCATAGATGCATTTATACCAGCAGCTCGCAATTGATTAAGTACTTCAAATGCTGGTACAAGAGTCGTTTCATCGCCTGCTAGACACAAGACTTGAAGTTGATTTTTGATAGAAGAAGGAAATAGATTTAATTCTTCCATAACATCATAAATACGAGCTGCCCCAAAAGAAACACCTACGCCAGAGACATCTTTGAGTCCGAAAACGGCGGTTAAATCATCGTAGCGTCCGCCACCGCCAATACTTCCCATTTTTACGGATTCTTGTCCTGTAGCACTTGTATCAACAGCAACTTCAAATATACAACCTGTATAATAGTTCAATCCACGAGCAAGGGTTGGCGAAAAGACAACCTTATTGGCAGGTGATTTTAAATCAAAAAATTGGTGAAATTGACGCAATTCTGCTAAACCTTTTTG
>JAHDEQ010000297.1 GCA_020628755.1 Saprospiraceae bacterium | reverse complement strand
GCTTCTTCGCTAGTAGTACTGTGGTCTAAAATCCAAATTTCGTCAGAATTGCGGACACTAATCACAATCTGATCAAGAGCTTCATGATAATCAATAGAGTTGAAATGATTCCAGTCACGGGTAGAATTAGAATTGGAACTATTGAGTTCGGGCAGATTGATATTAAATAATTCGGGATGCTCTGATACGACTCCAAAACCTTGTTTGGTAGCATCAAAATCTTGGATATAATGATCTTTAATTCGCCACTCCCAAACGACATTGGCAGCGATGCTGCCAATAGGCTCTAGCTCAACAATTCGTTCAGACCACATAAAACCTTCTTGTGCAATTTCGTTTGGGTCTCTACCCAAGTCTATCAATTCTTCTTCGTAAACCAGCTCCCAAGTCAAAACTAAAATATTACCATTGGGCATATACACTGCATCGTGGTGGGAGAGGAGAGTCTCGGTATTGATTTCATAAGACCAAACGGTATTATTATCCCAATCAACAAGTTCAATTCCTCCGCTGTTACTGGCCGAAGTAAATGGGCCTTCCAATTCTGGCTTATACGTTCGTAGCATAAGGCCATTGTCAAGAAAGTAAGCGGCTAGACCTGGACGAGTGCCTCTATCCCAAACATTAACGAGGCGACCACAATTATCAACCATCCATGCTTTAGTACCAGAAAAAGGGGAGAAGAAGGTATAGCCTTCAAGGCTGCCTTCTTCTGACGCTATAACACCAATGTTTTGCGCTTTTAAAGAAGAACTTTTTAGCCATAAAAATGCAAAGAAAACAAGGATAATTTTTGTAGATAATTTCATGGAGACAAATTTTTTGAAGTAAAACCTATTTAACATAATCTAAATTATGAAAACACCATTTTCTATAGATATACGATAGGGACTACATTCTTTTCCAAAAGTGTTTAGATAAAGTGGACAAACTTCGTCGAGGTAAGTATTAACTTTATCTTTTTGAATTAGATGGAGGGTACAGCCTCCAAATCCACCGCCCATCATTCTTGCACCTAAAATATAGTCTTTGTCAAAGGTCAAATTCACTAAAAAATCTAATTCAATACAACTCACCTCATAAAAGAACTGCAAACCATGATGCGAAGCATACAATAAACGACCAAAGCTCTCCAAATCCTTGTCTTGCAGGGCTTGTGCTGCTTGCAAGACACGGTTGTTTTCGGCAATTACATAACGGCAACGATCATATACTTTGGATGGTATTTGGTCTTTAAATTCATTAAGTTGCGCCATCGAAATGAGTCGCAATGAAGTAGCCTCTGGATAGTTTTGCTGTACAATGCTCACTCCTTGTTCGCATTCTTTTCGACGAGTATTGTATTCTGAATCCGATAAGCTATGTTTGACATTGGTATTGATAACCAGCAATTCGTATTGACCCAAATCTATTGGAAAATACTCATGGCTTTCGCTCTGACAGTCCAAAACCAAAGCATGGTCTTTTTTGCCAAATATACTGGCATATTGATCCATGATACCACACAAAGTCCCAACATAATTGTGTTCTGCTCTTTGAGCAATTTTGACGAGCGTTTTTTTATCAAAACCCAAATCAAATAATTTGTTCAAACCAAAAGCAAAGGCACATTCCAGAGCAGCCGAAGAACTCAAGCCCGAACCAAGCGGAACATTGCCTTTAAAGTCAGCTTTAAATCCATGAATAGCTGCTCCTTCTTTTTGTAATTCTTTGACCACTCCAAAAATATAATGGAGCCAACCTTTATCCGTATCTATCTGTGTGGTAGCCAAATCAAAACTCGCTGTTTGGTTTAGATTTTCTGCGGACAAAGAAGCGATGGCATTATCGGTTGTTTCAAATGAAACTTCAATATATTTATCAATGGCTGCAGGAAAGACATAGCCTTCATTATAATCGGTGTGTTCACCGATTAGATTGATTCTTCCAGGAGCACGAACGGTTATTTTTTTCATGTGTATTATTCTACAAAATTTCAAAGAACGCTATTTTTTCAATTTTGTACAAAAAAAAGGGTTCAGGAATACCCTGAACCCTTAAAGTTTACTTATTTGATTGGATTTATAACCTCAAATATTAGTTGATATTTTATAATTGGAAGTTTCTATTTGAGCAATTTCTACTTTTTCTAAAGCCTGTTCAATATCCCAAATAATGTCTTTTACATTTTCTAGTCCAATGGATAAGCGAACCAATTTATCCGTAACGCCCATTTCTCTTCGACTTTCTGGGTCAACAGCGATATGAGTCATTGAGGCAGGATGCTGGGCTAATCCTTCTGTACTGCCTAAACTTACGGCGAGTTTAAATAATTGCAAATGATTTAAAAACTGAAAAGCCTCTTTTTCACCTCCTTTTATATCAAACGAAATCATTGCTCCAGGAGAACTATATTGTTTTTGATAAATCGCATAATCCTCACTATCGGGTTCTAATAAACCTAAATAATATACTTTTTCTACCTTGTCATGGTTATTCAAAAATTGAGCAACAACCTTGGCGTTTTGCATTTGTTGTTCCATCCGAACTTTTAAGGTTTCCAAACTACGCAACAACAACCAACAAGTATGAGGGCTTGCCATATTTCCCAAAAAAGTACGCAAGGTTTTGATTCGTTTCATGACTTCATGATTGCCCAAAACTGCTCCAGCAATTAAATCACTATGTCCACCAATATATTTGGTGGCAGAATACAACACCAAATCAGCTCCCAACTCTAAAGGGTGCGACCAAAGTGGCCCCATATAAGTATTGTCAACAGCCACATGAACTTTCTTATTGACGCTACTAAACTGATCGGCTATATTACGACAACATTCTATATCAACAATACTATTGGTCGGATTGGCAGGCGTTTCTACATAAATCATCGCCAAATTTTTGGACTTACCTGACTCTTCGACCATTTGAATGGTTTCGGCACAAGATTGTTTTGGACTAAATCCAAGAGCTTCTACTCCAATCTTGGGTAAAAAATGGTGAATAAAATGATCCGTACCTCCATACGTTGGTTTGCTATACAATAGCAAATCACCAGGCTTCAAGAACTCTAAAAGTACAGTACTAATGGCAGACATACCACTTTCAAAAACTGCACAATCATCTGCTTTGTCCCAAAGACAAAGCCTATTTTCGAGAATTTCTAAATTAGGATTATTTATACGACTATAAATTAGACCTAGTTCTTCGTCCTGCTCTTTGGTTCGCAAGCCATACGCCAACTCAAAAAAGGCTTTTCCTTCTTCAGCCGTTTTAAATACAAAAGTCGAGGTTTGGAAAACAGGAGGTTTGACAGCGCCTTCTGATAATTCTGGTTTGTAACCATAGGTCATCATCAAACTTTCTGGTGAATACTTATGTGTGCTCATTTGATAAATTTTTCTTCAAAATTACGACTTTAGAGATATAAATACTTTATTTTGATTTATATGGAGAAAATATTTCTGTATATTTGATTTTGTTAGAAAATATAACTGGAGTGCTGATTTTTAACGGCAAAAAAAGAAAAATAATCTGTCTTATGGAACACCAAATAGATGCAATAGATAAAAGAATCATTCAGTTATTGCAAAAAGATGGTAAGCTAAAGATTAAAGAAATTGCTCATGAACTTAACATGACCAATACACCTATTTTTGACCGCATCAAACGTTTAGAGAAGTCTGGATATATAAAAGGCTATACAATTTTGGTTGATAAAGAAAAATTGGGTGTCAAACTTGTCGCTTTTTGTACAGTAAGTTTAGAGCAGCACCAAGAAGAATATCTTAATCAATTTGTACATGATATTCGAGCAATACCAGAAGTTGCAGAATGTTATCACATCGCAGGAATGTTCGATTATTTACTCAAAATCTATGTGAGAGATATGAACGATTATCAGCATTTTATAACACATAAATTAGCAGCTATTTCTAATATTGGTCGAGTTCAAAGTTCTTTTGTGATGACTGAAATTAAAAACGAATTGAGTTTTCCATT
>JAHDEQ010000039.1:19557-24199 GCA_020628755.1 Saprospiraceae bacterium | reverse complement strand
CTTAATTTGACAGTATAACTTTCCTAAACTTGCGGTTGGATACAAAGAATAGCCAAGTTTAGAAAAGTTGAACTTTGACAAACTTTTTTTCTTTTCACTAAAACGAATTATTCGCTTTTACAATCTTTACTAAGAACGTTTTTAAATCCCATTTTTGGTACATCAAAAATAGGAAATATTAAAGTTACTACTTTATCAGTTCTTTTAGTGTTAAAAATAAATTTTTATGCAGATTTAGTCTTTTCTTTGCAAAGTTTTTTATTCAAATTCTTGCTATGCGACAATTGATTTTCTTTTTGTTTGGTGTGTTGTTATTGGTGGCTTGTTCTGAAAATTCAGAACAAATGTCTGTGCCTCAGTCGCTTAGTGTCAAAGAAAAAAACAATCAAAAAGAAAATACAACAACTCAAACCAAGGAAATTGCCCCTAAATCAAAAGTAGTTCCTACTATTAAAAAGCCTCAAAAGGAGAAAAAAGCTGCCCCGAAACAGAAAAAAAAACCGAAACCCAAGATTCAGCAAGCTGACATCGAAGAAGAAATCGTTGATTTGACCGAAGAGGCGATTCATTACATTCCCAATGAAATACCTGAGTCCGAATATCCTTATTATTTTAGTGCCAAAGAAGGCTACCTATCCGATGGCTTTGATTTTCCAGTTGGCAAACCTGATGCGGTGGGCTACTACAAATCTCAAAACTTTGGCGACCGTTTGCACCTCGGCGAAGATTGGAACGGCAACAGAGGCGGCAATACCGATTTTGGCGACCCAGTTTATGCTTCAGCCAATGGTTTAGTTACCTTTGTACAAGATGTTTGTTGTGGTTGGGGCAATACCATTCGCATCATACATTATGTCGGTGAGGATAGCGAACAACCTTATGTCGAAAGTCTTTATTCGCACTTGCACACGATGCACGTTGACGTTGGCCAACTTGTCAAAAGAGGCCAGCAAATTGGTACAATTGGTACGGCCGAGGGGCGTTATGTAGCACATTTGCACTTTGAGATGCGAGATTTTATCAATATGTCTATTGGGCCAGGTTATTCAGATGACCAACAAGGATATTTAGACCCAACACCTTATATCAAGCAACATAGACCCTTGCAATAAATCTTCCTTTATTTCGGTTCAATTCTTGTACTATGAGTAGTATATCTATAGAATAGAACTATGCTCAGATACTATAACCAATGCATTTTAGTTGTATCCTTATTATTCGTTTTTCAAACGAATAATGGCGCTGCTCAACCTAGTGAGCAGAACCCTTCTAATCATTCTATTCTTGTCCAAAATCTCGAACGTGTTCTTAGCACAGGCAACAAACGCACTCTGCGTGATATTGGCAGTCTGCTCGAAAAAAAAGGCATTGACAAAGATATTCGTTTTATTATTGACAAATACACGCTTTTTACTAAGCAAGAATTAGATATTAATAAAGTCAATAAACGAGATTTTTTGGTTTTCTTTTATGACAATCAGCATTTGATTCGATACTCCGAATTGTTTGGGGCTTTTTATATTACGCCTGTCGAAGAACGAACTACCGATTACAAAGTGCCACCAACGCCACTAGAAATTAATCAAGGACTCAAAACACAACTCATCTCCAACATCAATAAATTTGTTGAAGGCTACAAAAACAAGAATATTAAAAAAATAGAGCAAGCTGCGGCAGCACTTGCAGATTTAGAAAACCACGAAGCACACGACTTTCTAAAAAAACAATTATTGAATCCCGACGGTGAGATTGTATTTAAAAATCAGAAACAAGCCTATTTTACCACAATAATCAAAGCACTCGAAGACAAACCTGATTATGTGTGCTATAAAAAAATCTTGCAGCTCCTTTCTGATAAAACTATTTCGCTAGAAGAGGTGCGCCATAGTCTTTCCAAAATAACTAATATTTATATCGAGGATGCTACGAGCATAGAAGACTTGACCCAAAAGTATGCAGCCTTGGAAGATTCACTCAATACACTTTCGGCTATACGAGCGCACGGCTACAATTTAGTTTTTCCATTTCGAGATTATTACTTTTTTGAACCCGTTGATTATTATGGAAAGATATTTTGTATGTCCGATGATAAATTTTGGATTACCCAAAATGCCATTGCAGACTTGCTCGAAAACCAACATCCTCGCATTTTACTTTATCTCGCATCTTATATTTACAGGCATCGAGATTTGAGTCCCAACGAAATGCCTTTCGATGCAGTGGCTAGCTTTAAAAAAGCAACCCATTTTGATTTTTCAACCGACAATTGGAAACAAAAAGACTACCAAGATTTCTTGTTTTTTTGGTGGCAAAATTATCAAAATTACGAGTGGAGCGAACAAGATTATTGTTATGTCAACAAAGAAGAACGTCTAGCCCGACTCAAGGAATACGAAAAACATTTTAGACGACTCAATTCCAAGAACGACTCAGTTGCAGTTGATTCTTATCGCTTGCTGACCGAAGGAAGACCCAATGAAATTACCGAATTGGTCAAAAAATACAAGTCTTTACTCCGAACAGTCAATAAGACGATTCCTAGCTTAAAAGTGCAATACCTCGAACAATTGGCCGAATTGACGACTTTTTGCAAAGAAAACAACTTACTTTATGACTTGCCCAGTGATGCTAAAAATTTGATAAACAAATTGACAGAGGCTGAATATCGAAAAGAGGCTTTTGCTATAGAAAACGAACTCATAGCCCAAACCCAAATCCAAGACCTAACGGCCTTGGAATACTACGCTTTGCTCCACTCCAATCAGCGAGATTTGAATGTTTCTTTAAGTCGAATTATAGATCGAGTTTATTCTAAATATTGGAATGAGATTTTGAGCGACCCCAAAAAATTAAGGACTTACCTTAAAAAAGCCCATTTGTTTCAGCAAATAGGAGCATCAGGCGTGTGCAACAATTACCTCAACAAATTTGATGTTCAAAACGCCAATCAGCAAGAACAATTACAAATACTTAAAAACCTTGAAACAGACGAACAGGTCAAAAACCAAATTGTACAATTGGTCGCCAATGATGATTCCAGCAAATCGGTTTATGCACTAAAAGTCAGTGATTTTTTAAAAGATCCATCCAAATTTAACAAGATAGAATTGCAAATTCTACCGCAGCCCACAGTCAAAGAACTCGACCTTATAGCCAATGCTATTCAAAAAGAAAATGATACCCAAATCCTAAAAAAATATTTTACTTATCTGACCCATCATTCCTCGGTTCAGATGGTGCCGACCTTATACAAATTGATAGATAGCAATAAAATATTTATCGAAAGCCAACAACAAAAAATAACCATAGGAGACCGAGTTGTACCGATTTTGGAAGACATTTATAACTACTCTTTTGCCTCAACCGATGCTACGATGATTTCGAGTCAAGAGTGGAAAAATCTTTGGAAAACCAAACGCAAAAAGTACGAAAAATGGAGTACCATTTTTTTACAACAAAAACTACAAGTGCTACAAGCCAAAGATAGTCTCAATATTGAAGAATTGAACAATTTGGTAGAAGATGCTCAAAACGAAGAAGCACTGCTACCGCAGTGCTTGGACTTAATCAAAAAGATTTACCCTCGCAAAGACATTCGTATAATTTCACTAGAAAAAAAGCTCTCCTTACAAACAGATTTAGCCTATTTTCAAGGACTAGAATTATCGTACAAACAATTAGATGACATTCCTAAATTTTTTGAAATTGACGATACCCCAACACTCATTGATTTTTTGGAACAAGAATCACAGCATTTTGATATGCTCGAAAAAGGAATGTTTATCAACAATCTTTTTCAAACCAAATGGTTTTTAGATTATGTCTTGTCGGGTAAAATATCCGTACAACGAGTTGGACAATATTTAGAATATTTAAAGCACTATTTAAACGAAAGTGACTACCTGAGTGAATATGAGGAACAGCGAATATTGCAAAACCAAACCAGCCTCGAAAGCATTGGCAAACCCCTCAAAGAAAAGCTAGAAATGTCATTGGCTTTAGATGCGGACGAAAAACTAAAAATGAATATACAGCAAGGCATCATTGCTCGGATAAAATACGACGAAATAGGAGAAGTACTAGAATTTTTGCCTTATTTGAGTAGTCGGCCTACCGAAAGTCCCTATTCATTTTTGCAAAAGGATTTTGGTTTGCCCATTTTTGAAATCAATGACAAAGAAATTGAACGTTTAAAAGAACGGCATCAAAATCTCAACGAATTTGACTTCTACCAACAATATTTACAAGATTTTGGTATTGATTTTTTGGATAAGGATGAAAACTTAGACTTCAATAAAATCTATCAAATACTTCAGTTTGAAAATGTCGCTCCTTTTTCGGGACTTCGAGGTATCAAACGAGATTATTTTGTCTATGGAACGATAAAATTGCTAGAATTGCACTTCAAGAACCGATTAGGTTTTCACGAAAAACTAAATGAGTCGCAAACTTTTTATACTTTTACAAGTAATAAACGAGCAAAGGCTTGGATGCAATACCTCAAGGAACAACAATTGGTTGAGCCTTCAATTATATTGTCGCCTTCATTCAATAGCACGAAACCGACATATTAGCAAAAATTAACACTATTGTAACGCCTTATCACAAAACATTGCTCGTCTAAAAGATGTTAAATTTGCAC
>JAHDEQ010000039.1:8802-19457 GCA_020628755.1 Saprospiraceae bacterium | reverse complement strand
TCCTGTGGTCAATGCAAAATAAATGCGTGAGTGACGTTAGGAAGCGAACAAATTTATTTTGCATTGAATTATTTCACAGGAAAAGTTAGAGAACCAATTTACAAATACAAGAAAATCCTTTCGATATGAAAAAATTATTCTTCCTTAGTTTATTAACCGCAATTTTAGTAAGTGGATTTGCGCTTGATGCTGATGCACAATCACGCAAAAAGAAGAAAAAGAAAAAAACACAAGACGAGTATTTTGACGAACGAGGTGGTAGTTTTAGTTCCAAACTGTGGTATGGAGCAAGTGCTAACTTGCCTCAATTAAACAATACCTTTTTTACCGTTGGTCTTTCACCAATGGTGGGCTACAAATTCATGGAGAATTTTTCTGCGGGTCCTCGTTTGGGATTAGACTATTTGTACTTTAAAGATTATGCTGTTGATGGAGAAATACACGGAGTCAATATTTTTGACGTTTCTTATGGCGCATTCACACGCTACAAAATATTCAATGGATTATTTGCGCACGGAGAGTTTGAACGACAAACTAGAGAGTATCCTCTCTATCAAGGGAGTTTTGTAGATTTAGATGACAATGGAAATATTAACACCGTTCGTGAAGGTGTTAACAATGGATATTTAGGTTTAGGTTGGAATTTTCAAGGCGAGTTTAGTTCCGAAATCTATGTCTTATATAATTTTTTAGAACCTGAAAATTCTTTACGCATACCTTTTTATCTCCGCTTCGGATTCACTTATCGTTTTTAGATAATGCACAAAATAGAGATTCATCAAATCTCCCCAAAAAGGCACGAAATTACATTTCGTGCCTTTTTTGTTTCAGTTTGGCATGAAATTAGTAGCTAATATGTTAATAGTACAATCAAGTTCCCCCAAGAAAACACTACATCACACACACATCTAAGTTTAGGTTATTCAGACCCACTACCAACACACACGAGAGCCGTACTTTGACAAGTATGAAATTCGTTTTAATTGATCCAATTGGCGAAACAAAACTAATAATTCTGCGATTGAGCAGTTTAGCTTTTGCCATATTGCCATTAGTGTAACTTGTACCTAGTTAATCAATTAAAACACTCTAGTGTCCCAGAGCTGCTTACTGTTAAAATTTAAGGAAATCGTGCATCTTTTATATATTATATATATTTTGCATGTATAAAAGTTGTAATACGTACTATTTATAGTACAATTATTACTTTTTCATAATCCCGTTTTTAGTTTGAGACAACCTATTTTTAACTGACCATTGACTAAATTCATGCAATTATTTTCAAAAAAAATAATTGCATATTAACCAAGAACGAACTAATTAATAGTGTCCCATGAACTACTCAACTAACATTACAATGTGGGTAGTCGTATTATATCTAAGTACTACTTCCATTGTTCAAGGACAAAATTGTATTGCCCCTCCTATACCCAGCGATGATTGCAGCAATGTACCAGAATATAGCTGCAATTTAGACGGATATACGGGGACAACCAATGGCTTCAATTCAGGCCCTGCGCCCTTCGGGTTTTGCGGTATTATCGAAAATGACCAATATCTTTCTTTCGTAGCCGACGAAAGCCCAGTTGTTTTAGAAATCACACCTTTCAACTGTACAACAGGCAAAGGCATACAAGCAGGTATTTACGACTCGCCCGATTGCTCTACACTTACACCAATTTCCAACTGTGCCAGCTATGGTTTTGCCAATACACTCACAGTTACAGCACCAGTCGTTACGATTGGCAAACTGTATTACCTCGTAATTGATGGTTTTGAAGGAGATATTTGTGATTTTACCATTCATGTGATTAGCGGAATATTGCCCAATGTCGAAGCAGTAGCTACTGATGCAACAATGTGTTCAGGCGCAAGTATTCAACTCGATGGTACGGCAAGTACCATTCGTGACCACTTGTATTATGAATGGACAGCCGAAGATGGTGGCAATATTGCCGAAGGCGAAAACTCATTGACTCCAACAATTGATGCTTTTGGAACTTATACGCTAACCGTTACCGATACCATAGAATGCTGTATAGACCAAACAACTATTAGTGTTACAGAAGATTTTACACTTCCTACTATCGCACTCGCTGCCAATCAACCCATTGATTGCAACAATAATCAAGTTACCATTGATGCAACGGGAACTGATAATGGCGACAATTTCACCTACAATTGGACAAGCAATGACGGTAGCCTTATTTCTGATGCTACAGAACTCAATGCTTTAGTTGACAACAATGGCACTTATCAATTAGCAGTGACCAATACGCTCACAGGTTGCACATCGACAGAAGATATTATGGTTCAAATAGATACAATGTCTCCCGATTTGTCCGTCATGGTTTCTGAACAAATAACATGTACTAATACATCTATTGATTTGAACGCTATTTCTAATACAACAGGAGTAAGTTATGAATGGTCAGGGCCAAATGATTTTTCTTCAAATTTGCAAAATCCATCGGTCGGCCAAAGCGGCAGCTACCAATTGGTAGCTACTGCTCCAAATGGATGTACACAAATCGTCGAAGCTACAGTAGAAGAAAATACCGAAATACCAAGTATTGAGGCAAGTGTAAATGACATTTTAGATTGTGCCACTACACAATTAGAAATACTTGGAACTTCAAATACAGCAGTAGCTTTTGAGTGGTCGGGGCCAAATGATTTTTCTTCAATGAACAATAACCCAACTGTTGAACAACCAGGAGATTATATGCTCACCGTAACAGCCCTAAATGGCTGTACGGCTACGACAAATTTGATTGTTCAACAAGATATAACTACACCCGATTTGTCTATAGAAACCCCAGATATTTTGGATTGTGTTCAAAACAGCATCGTATTAAATAGTACCTCAACTACTGCCGATGTCAATTATCAATGGACAGGTCCTTCGGGTTTCAATGAAACAGAGGCCGACCCAACAGCTTCAGTAGCAGGTGAATATACACTTTTACTTACTGCTCCTAATGGCTGCACCAACACCCAAATGGTCGAAGTTGAAAACGATGTCAACTTACCAATAGCAACAATCAATTTAGATGAAGTATTGACTTGCACAACAACAGAAGTAACCTTAGACGGAAGCGATTCTAGCCCAGGATCTGATTTTGTCTATCAATGGATAGATGCACAAGGGCAAGCATTGAGCAATGATGAAAGTATAATCGTTTCCAACCCAGCAGAATATACATTGATGGTCTCCAATACGACCAATGGTTGTAGCTCTATGGCAACAATCAATGTAGAGCAAGACATTGAAACACCAACAGCTACGGCTGGTCAAGCTAATACATTGACCTGTACATCCAGCCAAATTACATTGGATGGATTTGGATCTAGTCAAGGAGATTCTTTTGAATACAATTGGTTAAACTCAGAAGATATATCCATTGCGAATACTTTACAGCACGATATAACATTACCTGATACCTACCAATTTATCGTTACCAATACCGAAAATGGCTGTACACAAAATGCTTTTGTTCAGATAGACCAAAATATTGAAACACCTACTGCCGATGCAGGCAATCCTTCAACCCTTACCTGTACGCAAGACCAAACCTTACTCAATGGACTTTTGTCATCTGTTGGTGACAACTTTAGCCATCAATGGTTAAACGACCAAGAAGAAATTATTAATAATGATATTATAGCTTTAGTAACAGAAGGCGGTGTTTATGAATTAATAGTCACCAATACTCAAAATGGTTGTACTAGCACGGCTAGTACAACTATATCAGAAGATTTTGTAGCTCCAATTGCCGATGCAGGAGAACCTGTAACTTTAAATTGTTTGACCCAATCTACTGACTTAGATGCTAGTAATTCTTCGGCAGAAGATTTACTTACCTACGAATGGCAAAATAGCTACGATGAAATTATTAGTACGGATGTTAATACAACGATTTCAACACCTGACACTTATGAATTAATAGTTACCAATACTGAAAATGGTTGCACGGCAATAGACCAAGTCCAAATCAATCAGGATATTGCTGAGCCAATTGCCGATGCAGGCACAAGTCAAACTTTGACTTGTACCGAATTAACCCTTTCGCTTGGCGGTAACACAACCAGTACTGGAAATGAATATTCTTATCAATGGTACAATGAGCAAAATCAATTCATTGGTGGAGAACCCTCAACTCAAATCACCGAATCAGGTATATATCAACTTTTGGTTATCAATAATGCCAATGGTTGTACAGCTTCTGACCAAGTGCAGATTGAGCAAAATATTACAGCTCCCGTTGCAACAGCGAGCTCTTCGCCTGTTATCAACTGCATAGCTACCGAAGCACAACTGAGTGCAGAACAATCAAGTTCAGGCGTTTTATATGCCCAACAATGGTTTAATGAATCAGGTAGTTCAATTTCGGAAGATACAGAACTGATGGTCGAACAAGGCGGACTTTATGAACTGATTGTAACTAATCTCGAAAATGGTTGTACGAGTTCTGACCAAGTCATCATCCAAGAAAACTTTGCAACTCCTGTTGCAAATGCCACCGTTGATGCAACCTTGACCTGTGCCAATACTTTTAGTCTTTTGGATGCATCCTCTTCTGATGGAGATAATATTACCTATCAATGGACTGCTCCAAATAGTGTGGTCATTAGTACGGATATTGAAGAAGAAGTGGACACACCAGGTCAATACACACTTTTAGTTACCGATACCGAAAGTGGTTGTACCGCAACGACAACTGTTGAAGTAGATCAAGATATACAAGCACCAACTGCCGATGCAGGTTCCGACCAAACCTTGAGTTGTGATATAGGACAAGTGAGTTTAGGTAGTAACAATTCGAGTATAGGTACAATTTATAATTATCAGTGGTTTGATGAAGATGAGAATTTAATCAGCAATGATTTACAACCTGCTATAAATAATTCGGGTATTTATTCTTTGGTTGTTACCAATACCGAAAATGGTTGTTCAGAATCCTCAAATGTAACCATCACCGAAGATGTCAATAGCCCCAATGCAGTTGTCCTTGCCTCCGAATTGCCATTGACTTGCGATAGAGTAGAGGCTCAACTTACAGCAACTGCGAGTAGCGTAAGTGGAAATTTTGAAGCAGCTTGGTTAGATGAAAACGACCAAGTCATCAATAATGAACTTGCAATAACCGTCAATCAGCCAGGTATTTACTCTTTGATTGTTACCGATACCGACAATGGTTGCAGCACAGTTGAAACGCTCATTATTGAACAAAATATTGAACAACCTTCATTCAATTTGCTACAGCCAAATATCTTGACTTGCTTGCAAACTTCAAGTACAATTCATATTGATGGTCTTGATGATGAAACAAACTTTTCTTACGAATGGACGAATGAAAGTAATGAAATTGTCAGTACAGATGCTTCTTATACCAGCTCTCAACCTGGTATGTATGCACTCTTAGTTACCGATAATGAAAACGCTTGTACCAGTCTAGCTTCTACACAAATACTTCAAAATATCGAAACACCAGAGGCACTTCCTGCAACTGCTGAAACATTGACTTGTGCCAAAAACCAAGCAATTTTGGGAGTTGGACAATCAACCGAAGGCAGTAATGTCGAATACACTTGGTTAGACCAAATGGGTAATAATTTATCAGATTCTGAAGAGCATATTGTCAACCAAGTTGGGCAATATCAGCTTATTGTTAGCAATACCGAAAGTGGTTGTTCGGATTCGGCAATTGTAGAAATACAAGAAGACAAAGAAAAACCCCACGCAGAGATTACCAATCCCGAAGATTTGACTTGTACCAATGTACAAGTAACACTCGATGCTTCCAACTCTACCAGCACAGGTAGTATTAGTTATCGTTGGGAAAATTCAATAGGCGAAGTCGTTGGTTTTGAGGAGTTTGTAGTCGTTAGTAAGCCCGATACTTATACTTTTTATGTCAAAGATTTAGCCAATGGTTGCGAAGAATCAGACACTAAAATGGTAGAAGAAAACACTGTAACGCCTCCTTTAGAAGTAGCCCAGCCTCCAATTTTAGATTGTTTAAATCATACCGTTGCTCTAAATGCAAATGTTGACCAAGCTAGCAATGACTTTACTTATGAATGGTTTGATGAAGTTGGAAATACCTTACAAAATGAACAATCTATTGAAGTTACAGATGGCGGACAATATCAAGTTGTAGTAACCGATATTGTAAACGGATGTACCGCCAATAGAAGTATTATTGTGGAAGAAGACGTAAATCTTCCTCAAGTTGATGCAGGTGCAGATGGCACACTAACTTGTGCCATCACGGAGATTCAATTGGATGGGAGTAACTCTAGCCAAGGTGCAAATTACACTTACAACTGGCTCAATAGTGCAGGACAATCCGTTTCTACCAATCTAAGTTTTCAAACCAGCCAGCCCGATGTTTATACTCTTCAAATTCTTGATACCGAAAATGATTGTATTCAAACAGATATAGTTGAGATTACCCAAAACCTCCAAGCACCCAATGCCATTATCAATGCCGACCCATTGACGCTCAATTGCTCCTTGAGTTCTGTTATTTTAGATGGAACAGCATCTAACGGAATTGACGAAATATTATACCAATGGCAAGACGATACTCAAACCAACTTATCTGAAAACGGAACTTTTGAGGTAGAGCAAGAAGGTACTTATCACCTTATTGTTACAGATATGGAAAATGGCTGTACCGCAAGCAATAATTTCCTAGTGCAGCAAGATACCCTTGCTCCGCAGGGTATCATTGCGCCGCCTCAGGTTTTGACTTGTACCAACAACGAAACTCAATTATTTGCATCAACAGCTAATCAAGGCAATTTTTCATACCAATGGACAAGCAATGATGGAAATATTTTACAAAATGATGATACCTTAAATCCGACCATTAATGCGGCAGGCACTTATCAACTCACCATTATCAATTTAGATAATTTTTGTGAAAGCCAAGTTCAAGCTCTGGTTGAGTCCGACCAAGTTTTGCCTATTGCAATAGCACAAGCCAATAGCGTTTTAGATTGTGTAACCGAGTCTGTAGAGCTTTCGGGAGAAGGTTCATCTACAGGCAATGAGTACGAATATCTATGGACGGGCAACGCAACTATAGAAGATGCGCAAAGCCTTCAGCCAAGCGTTTCAGAAGCAGGCGAATATATATTGCTTGTTTCCAATACACTTAATGGTTGTACCTCGCAAGAAACGGTTTTGGTCGAAGAAAATGAAAATAAACCAACTGCCGCCATTTCAGAAGCCCAAGACCCCGATTGTTTTGGTTTTGAAAATGGAAATATTCAGGTACAAGAGGTCATAGGAGGCGAAGCCCCCTATCTCTACTCTTTTAACGAAGAAGCTTTTACTAATCAAAATGCACTTAATAATCTAGGTCAAGGAGCTTATACTTTGACTATTCAAGATGCGATTGGTTGCGAATGGGATACGGTGTTTTACTTACGAGAACCTCTCGAAGTAGATGTTGAATTAGGCCAAGATTTTACGATAGGATTAGGCGAAACTGCTACCCTCGAAGCCTTATTACAGGGCAATGTCCAAACCATCAATTGGGTTTCGGAAGAAGCCCTTGACGAGAACGACGTTTCTGTAATTGAAGTTGCGCCACTACAAACCACTGTTTACGAAATTGAAGTAGCCAACGAAAACGGTTGCATTGATACCGATTTTATCACCATTCGTGTCGAAAAAGAGAGGAACGTTTATATTCCCAATGTATTTTCACCAAACAATGATGGCACGAATGATTTATTCCAAATTTATGCAGGACAAGACGTTGAAAAAGTCAATCTATTCAATGTTTACGACCGTTGGGGCAATCATGTGTTTACCCAAAAAGAAATTTATCCCGACGACACCGAACACGGCTGGGATGGAACATACAACAACAAAAAAATGAATCCTGGAGTATATATTTATTACGCCGAAATAGAATTTATCGACGGTGCTGTAAAAGTATTCAAAGGAGACGTAACGATATTTTAATAAACTTTTAAATCAACTTTAGACTACTACCCCCCAAAGAATTTTTTAATTGGTCAGTAGTTCTTGAAAATTGGACATGTAATTATTTTACATGTCCTTTCTTTTTTTAAAATTGGTATGATTTTCTCTTATCATATATTATCCTTGCCTTTCTAATTTTCCACACATAAGTTTTACCCCCACGCTAAATATTTTGAACACCACCTCCCATCGTTCAAAAGATTTCTCAAAATCCGTATATAAACATCCTGAAAATGCGTCAACCAAACTCGTGTTTTTCTTTAAACCTATGTTTAAAGAAAAATACTCTAATCTTTTATTTGATCAGTTTTTGCTGCATCAACACTTCGGTACTATCTGCCAAGGTACACCACCTCAACGATTCCAGAATTGAAATAGATTTTTCCCAACTTGATTGCGATAATACCACCGAGGGAGGTATGATTTCGGGCAACGAAACGGGTTGTGCTGACCCTTTGTTTGACCCTTCTATGATGTTAAATGAAGTTCATGCGAGTGGTGGAACAGGTAATCTCGAATACTTATGGATGTACACGACGGATGACATCAATAGTTCATTTATCAATTGGAATATAATTCCCAATTCTAATAGCGCATCTTGGGATCCCATGCCTATTTCTCAAACTACGGCTTATGTGCGGTGTTCACGCAGAGAAGGTTGTACGATTTACGATACAGAGTCCAATCCTATCATAAAAACGGTGGACTGTACCTTTGATTGTCAGTTGCAAATGGGACTTATGGCAAGTCCTATTTCATGTTATGGCTCTAATGACGGAGCCTTAACGCCTTTGATTTCGGGAGGCAATCCTCCCTATACTTATATGTGGAGCAATGGAAGTGCAGCATCTACATTAACTGGATTGAGTGCTGGTACTTATACACTTACATTAACGGATTCTAAAGGTTGCGAAGCCATAAAATCTGCCGAAGTGGTAGATGCCAATCCACCCTTGCAAGTTACAGCTTCAAGTCAGGATGTTGCTTGTGATAAAGGTGATGACGGTTTTATACAAATCATGGTGTCGGGCGGACAAACCCCCTACACCTATCTGTGGTCAAATGGAGCAACAACTTCTACTATCCAAAACCTTATGGCTGGTACTTATAGTGTTACAATTACCGATGCCAATAAATGTACAACAACCTTGACTGAAACAATTGAAGATGATTTTGATTTACAAATAGGATTAACACTCAAAGATGCGACTTGCGGTTTAAAAAATGGCGGCATTATCGCATTGCCAATGGGCGGTACTGCGCCTTATACTTATTTGTGGAGTACAGGAAGTACAGACAATCAAGTTTTTAATCTCATGGAGGGTTCTTATGGACTTACTATTACAGACCAAAATGGCTGTATGATTGATACTACAATTGTGTTGAATAATACACCTGAATTAAGCATTAGTACAGAATTTACCAATACAGTTTGCGGAACTTCCGAAGGTATGGCTACCGCAACGGCAATGGGCGGGCTTCCGCCTTACACTTATCTTTGGAATGATGCGAATGCCCAAACAACTGCCACTGCCACCAATTTGGCGGCAGGCAATTACATGGTAGAAATTATAGATGCCAATAATTGTGTTGCAACGGGAATGGTATCTATTTCTGAAATCACCACAACAGCCTTTGAACTAAACATGATTCCTCCGACTTGTTTCGGAAAAAGCGATGCCAGTATTCAACTCGAAATTATGGCAGGCAATGGTCCGTTTATGTTTGATTGGGACAATGCCTTGGATGTTCAAAACCCAATGAATTTGTCTCCAGGTACTTATTGTGTGATGGTGACAGATATCAATGCTTGTGCTATTTCCCAATGTATTGTAATACCTGAAGTAGAAGATTTTTCTATTGCTTTAGAAGCCATGTCCACTTCTTGTGGTCATCCCAATGGCTCTATAAATGTTTTGATAAACGGAAAAGACGATACCTATCAATTTGATTGGGACAATGCTCCCGATGAGCAAAATCCGATGGATTTGGCAGCAGGTCAATATTGTGTAACCGTTACCAATTCCAATGGTTGTACCAAAGAGGCTTGCGCAACGATAGAAGACTCTATGGGGCCAGAAATTACATTATCGCCAATTCAACCAAGTTGTGGGGCATCCAATGGAGCTATTCTCACCACTGTAAGTGGTGCAGATGGCAATATTACCTACGATTGGGACAATACAGATGATGTAAAAAATCCAACCAATCTTACCGAAGGAACTTATTGCGTAACCATCACTGACGAAGGCGGTTGTACGGCATCTGAATGTATCGAACTTAATAGCACAGTCGGTTTAGAATTATCTTTTTCTTTGACTTACCCTGATTGTGGGGCTTCTAATGGAAGTATTCAAACCACAGTCACTGGCGGTTCAGGAACTTATACCTATGATTGGGACAATGCTCCCGATGTTCAAAACCCAGAGAACCTTAGTAATGGAATGTATTGTTTGACAGTTCGAGACGGAAATAATTGCATTATTTCCGATTGCGTTTCGCTCAATGGCCCCGAAAATGTTATCCTTGAATTAAATACAATGGATGCGACTTGTGGTTTACCTACGGGGAGTATCGAAACACTTGTAACAGGAGGTAGTGGTACATATTTTTACAATTGGGATATTTTATCGGATGTTGCCAATCATAC
>JAHDEQ010000039.1:0-8702 GCA_020628755.1 Saprospiraceae bacterium | reverse complement strand
TGACAAGTACAACAATTTCAGATTTAGATATTGGACAATATTGTGTGACTGTTACCGATGAAAATAATTGTTCAATGGAACAATGTGTCGAATTAGAAGGCCAAGAGGCTTTAATGCTAGATTTGATGGTTGCCAATCCATCCTGTTCGGATGCATTGGCTTTGATAAACTCAATGGTCAGTGGCGGAACGGCACCTTATACCTACAAATGGGATAATAATTCAAATAGTTCTAACTTAAATAATCTACTAGCTGGACAATATTGTCTTACCGTGACGGATGCTAATATGTGCGAAAATACACTTTGTGCAGAAGTCGTCATTCCTACCGAAATCTCGATTCAGGTTGCCGAAACTCATCCAAGTTGTTTTGGCGAGCAGAATGGAGCAATAGACTTGACTATTGCTGGCGGCACAGGAGACTATAATTTTTCTTGGAATACAGACGATATGACCGAAGATTTAGATAATATAACTACAGGTACTTACTGCGTGACTGTTACCGATGAAAATGATTGTTTTGCTCGTACTTGTATTGATATCAATGCTCCTGAACAATTAATGGTTGATACAGAACTTAACCATATTTCTTGCAATGGACTAATGGACGGAGCTATCAATTTGACAGTTTCAGGAGGTACATTTGGTTATACTTTTATGTGGTCAACAGGAGCAACAACCGAAGATATTGCCCTACTTGCAGCAGGCAATTATTGTGTGACTGTTCTGGACGGAAAAGATTGTTCTTTTGAACAATGTTTTGATATAAACGAACCCAATCTATTGACTTTAGAAGCTACTGTTACCAATCCCGCTTGTTTTGGAGAAGGCTCAGGGATGATAGATATAAGCGTGATGGGTGGCACAATGCCTTACACTTATGTTTGGGAAAACGATGCAGATGTCGAAGACCGAGACGGACTTTTTGAAGGCAATTACTGCGTAACCATAACTGATGCGAATGGCTGCGAAACCAATCTTTGCGAAAAACTCACAGCACCAGATTTGATTTCAATATTAGGAGTAGGCACAGCACCAAATTGTGCCAATGGCAATGATGGTTCAATCGAATTGATTGTTTCAGGTGGAGATGCGCCATATACTTATATGTGGAACAATGGCCAAAGCATTGCCAATCCGACAGGCTTGGCAACGGGTACATACTGTGTTACTGTTACCGATTCAAAAGGTTGTTCACAAGATGCTTGTACTTTTATTTTACCACAAGGAGGTTTAGAAATTGAACTCCTTTGGCAAGATGCTACTTGTGCAGGCAATGACGGTTCGCTCGAAGTCAATGTCATTTCTGGTGGCGGAAGTTATACTTATTCTTGGAATATTCCAGGTGTAAATTCTGATAGTGTTAATGATTTACCAGCAGGTTTATACACCGTCACCGTTACCGACGGAAACGGTTGTATAGCGACCCAATCGGCAGCTATTGGCGAGCCTGGCCCATTGGATTGTTTTGACTTGGTGAATGTCGGAGATTTCGTTTGGTTAGACATCAATATGGACGGTATTCAAGACCCCGACGAACCTGGTGTTGAAGGGGTAGATGTCAATTTGATTGACATCGGAGATGATGGATTAGCCAATACTCCAGACGATACCATTTTTGCAACAACCATGACTGATTCTAATGGAAATTATTTATTTACGGACGTTCCTCCAGGTAAATACATCATAGAATTTGTACCTACATCATTACCAACAGGAACACAGTTTACCGAAGATAATGAAGGCATGGACGATACGATGGATAGTGATGCTAATTTCTTTTCGGGTCAAACCGATATTTTTATGGTGATGGACGGAATGCCCGATGATTTGACCTTTGATGCGGGTATCGTTGGTTCATGTATGAATGTTATCACTGGTGGCGAAATTTGTTGTGATCAACAAATTTGTGGGGCTGGTGCAAACCCTGAACCTATTGTTTCAATAACACCAGCTTCGGGTGGTTCGGGTGCTATGGAATACCTTTGGATGATGAGTACAACGGGCACAACATTTTCGATAACCAATCCTGATTGGATACCGATTATTGATTCTAATTCGGAGTCTTATGACCCAATGGCTGTTTACCAAACGACCTATTATATTCGATGTGCCAGACGACAAGGTTGCAATACTTTTACAGGCGAATCCAATATTGTAAAAGTTGAAGTTTTAGAACTACCAAATGCTGAAATTGCGTCTATTCCCGATAATGTTTGTCAAGATGAACCTATCTCTATCTCGGCGGCCTTTGCAGGTAGCGGAGCTACCTACATTTGGGATTTGGGTGCAACGGCCAGTCCTGCTACTTATACAGGTCTCAATGTACCAGCGGTGAGTTGGTCAAGTTTAGGTATAAAAACTATTACATTGACGGTAGAAAAAGATGGTTGTACAAGTCCTACGGTAAGTGAGACAATAGATGTTTTGAATTGTACAAATGAAGGCGAACAAAACCGTTTCTTGTCCTTTTCGGTACAAGAAATCCAAGACGATAAAATAGCTTTACACTGGACAACCAATCCGATGCTGAATAACCATCTTTTTGCCGTAGAATATTCGACCAATGGCGATGACTACGACCATTTGGACGTATTGGAGGGCGGCAATTTGAATGCTCCAAAATCTTATTCGTATGAAGTGTTTGAACCACGCGAAGGACACAATTATTATCGTATCAAACACCTCAATACCAATGGCCAAGTAGAATTGACTGAAAGCAAATATATACTTTGGAATAAAAAGCAAGAAGACGGATTCCAAGTTTATCCCAACCCAGCTTTGAATCATTTAAACATCGAAATCTTAAAAGAAATCGAGTCATCTTGCAGCGCAAGATTGGTCAATACTGTAGGGCAAACGGTCGCAAGTATTCAACTTTTATCAAAAGAAAAGAATCATCAATTGGATATTTCGGATTTGCCTTCGGGAGCATATTATTTATTAATCGAACAAAAAGGTAAGCGACCAATCCTCAAAAAAGTATTTAAAACAAGAGATTAAATTAGCGCAACCTTTAGCTTGTGCAAAATCAAGAATATAAAGAATAACGCATTTTGAGAATACATGAAGACGGGCTTGCTCCACTAGGAGCAGCCCTTTTATGTTTTAATTACTAGCCGCCGCTTTTACCCGACTCACAAAAGTTTGAGCCGTACTCGGTTCGACAATTTGGATTTCGTACTCACCATTTTTCTTAGATTTGACAATCAAATCTTTAGGTTTCATTTTAGTGAGTTCCTCCATAAATTTTAGGTTGTTGGAGACTACATTCAAGATACCTTGTTTGTAGCCCAAGAAATAATAATACTCACTCGGCGCACGTACAAAGAGATACATACGGTCATCGCCATTGGTGGGCATTTTTACTTCAAGATAGCTTTCGAGTACTTTATTTACGGGTTGTCCATTGAAATAAGCCAAGTGATTTTTTTCTTCGGTAGAAACAAAAGACTGGTAATCAAAATCCCATTTCATTGGAACTTTACCAAACAAAAAGGTATAGTCATAAGTCTTTTTAGGCAACTCATAAAAACCATTTTTGAGTTGTTGCAAGACTGCTCCACTTTGCGAATCCTCCAACCATTGCGGAATGGCAGTTTGATAGAAACTGCCTTTGGTATAATCAATATAATCGACATCAAAGGCAGAAGGTTTGATGTCTGCCAGCATGATTTTTTTCAACTTTTCAGGAAATTCCATCATAATACCTGTCATAAATTCACCCGCCACATCAGGAACGGAATTGAGATTGGTGGTATCAATATTTTGGTTAAAACTGGTGTTGAGTCGGCCAACCGTTGTGATGGAAATATTGTTATTCAAACCACTACCAAGCGTATAAGTGCCTTCGGTCTGGACAGTAGCATCTTCATTAGAAAAGGTCATCAAATTACCTTTCTTAGAAACATCATAAATACGTGTAGAGTCGCCAAAAAGAAAAGCATCGGTTTCTTTATTGTATTTAAAAAAGCCTCGTGTATCTATGATTGCTCTATCTTTGGTAAAGTACAAAGGAGCCATCACAGAAGGATACATAATGGCTGATTCTTTACTCAAATAAATACCATTGCGTATCACCTCGCCTTCATAATTTCGGGGTACATCAAAAGCAATTTTTAGGTCGTTTTTATCACCTTCACTATTAATAGAAAACCAATCTTGTCGGGGCAATTTTGGAGCTTGGAGCTGAGCAAAACCCTCGAAGTCGAGGTTTTTGGATTCCGCATTGAGCGATATCGTTCCTCTAAATTTTGTTTTTTCATCAATAAAAAATGGATTGTCTTCTGCTATTTCTCCAGTTGCACGGGTCACTGATTTTTTCTCGCTTCGTTTGCCTTTTCCAACTCGTGTACCAATGATGTTTTCAAACAAGATTTCTTGTTCTTTGTCGCCAATATTATATTCATAATAGCCTTTGGCTCGATACTCTTTGTGTCCTAAAACATTGACGGTTGCTTTGTTGATAGTATGGTATTTATTGTCTGTATTACAGACAATTTTGGCATTTTGCAACTCGGCCATAACTCCGCCAGGGAAGATTTGCACATCGCCGCTATCGGGATAGACATAAGCATCTGAAGTTTGTATAAAAGGAACTCCTCCAATTTTTAGTTCACTGGTGCGCAGTTTGTACAAGGCCGTTTCGCCCCTAAAATCGAGCGAATCTTGGTCAGGATGTATGGAGGTAAATGTACCCAATTGACCTTCATCAGTTTGGAAAGTTACGGTGGCTTCTTTCATATCCCAAACAAAATCATTGAGGGTCGTTTGGTATTGATTGTAAGGCATTTTGGTAATAACATCGTCATTATTTCCTTTGAAATAACCTTTTTCTTCATCAAAATCAATGGTAGAATTGACATTGTCGGTATCAAAAGCAAGTGCATCACCTTCAAAGGCTTTGATACGAATTTGCGAGGTATCGGCTTTGACCGAAAACGCACCAAAAGACATCAATTTGGAACGCAACTGACCTTCTGACCAATCAAAAACCCCTTGTCCATTTACTCCATTTGGAGTCAAAACCAATCTACCATCCAAGGTATGTTCGTTGGCTTTAAACAATTCAAAAGGATCGCCTTCGGAATAAACATACATACTATCTACATAAGGTCGCCAATCAATACGGACACTATCGCCATGTACTTGCGGAATTTCTGGGTTAGATTTGCGATCTTCGGTCATATCAAATGTTTGTGCCGAGCACAACATTTGCTTGGGGCGAAAGATAAAATCCTCGGAGTCAATTTTAGCATTGAGGTATTGGAGTTGACCTTGACCCAAAAAACCTTTATTACTCAACCAAACAGAGCCATTATATTTTCCTCGGTCAAGATAGGTTGAATAGCCTGCTTCTGGCACAGGGTGAACGAAGCCAAGCGACTGGTCTTCTTCTTGTATAACCAGAGTTTCTTCAAAATCAGGAAAAATATCGGCCGAAACCATTTTTCCGTCAAAATCTACATCTTCGGCCAAGTAATTGTCCAAAGCATTAAAACTAAATTCATCAAGTGCAAAGTAAAACGAGTCTCGTGAATAACGTCCGCCTTGTATTTTTTCATCATCATAATAAACATAAGATGGGCCTTCACTCTGAAAGGAAGGAAAGACGGGAATATCGTCTTTTCCCGACTTATTGGATGGCGCATCTATCAATAAAATACCCGACAAATTTTCAATTCTCGAACCTAGCGATAAGGCTTCTTTATTGCCTTTGTCGTCTTCTTCACCTGTTGGAACAAAAAGGTCAAAGTAGCGAATCGAGTCCATTTTAATTTGAAATTTATCATAATCAAAATGAAAGTCATTGCCTTGCATGGTACTGTAGCCCGCAAAGACACGTCCCGAAAAATCGGCATCCCGATTTTTCTTGATAATGACTTGGTCGCCTGCAGGTTTGGCGGCTACTTTTTGTATAGCACTAAACTCCAAAGACTGCACCGCATTGGTAAAAATCTCTTTGGTATCTAAATATAAAATTGCATTGATACTATCGGTTTCAGATGTAATATTGAGGTAGTCATAATCTACTTTGCCTTGTCGAGAATCGGCATAATGAAAGATTTTATCTTTTAAATAAACTCGTTGATTGTCCTCATCATAGTTGATAAAACCTTTAGCCACCAAATCGTAATAAAGACTTTTGGCATTGGCAATACTATAATTGGGATTGATTTTTTTGGCCAAATATTCAGCATCAAATTCACGGTCGCCTTCTTTTTCCGAAACGATTTTCATAATTGAGATGGGGTTGACACTCGATATATTTTGCATTCGTTCGTACTCATTGAGGCTAAAGTATTTGAGCGATTCAAAGTTGGCTTTTTTCTTAATGGTTTTGGTAAAACTGATACTTTTTTTACCAATGACAACTTTGTTTTCGTTCATGTACCAATCCATCGTTTTGGTATCAATATTCATCACATGATAGGAGTCGAAAAAAGGCGTTTGTGTACCGCTACGTTTGCCTCGGTCGAGACTCATTTGTTTTTCGGCAATATTAAATTTGAAATTGACCGAAGGATGGTAAATAGAATCTTGGTCGAAGTACAAAGTGGTTTCCACTTTGTCGCCACCAACTTGTTCACCCTTGCGAAGGGCGAAAAGCTCGGCTGCAGCTCTAAATTTCTTTTGGCCATCTTCATTGAGGTTGAGTAGGGCAGGAAGGTCTTTACTACCATAACCATAAACGGTTGTTCCCTGCAAACGAAAACCGCCTGTGTAACTGATTCCTGCACCAATATTTTTGATGTTTAGGACTTTTTTGTTCGATTCAAATCGGGGGTAAGAACCTGTTGTAGCTTTATTTTCGACGATGACTTTATCAGTAAATTTACCGACAATCGGGCCTTCTGGAAAATAGTCGGGATAGTAAAGTTTGACGCTATCTACCTCGTATAAACTCTTTTTGGCTTCAAATTCAAACTTGCCGAGTTCGGCATATACATTTTCTAGACCACGTTTTTCCCAAGAAACGGTGCCACCTTCACCTCGCCACATTTGCTCCACAGGAAAGTAAATTCCGCTTGTTTTATTGATACTTATTGTATCATTTTTTCTTACACCCAAAATATCAACTTCTTCATACTCTACTATTGGCACACCTGCTCGATATTGTAAATTGAATTTGTCCGAATGGCCATACCAAGAAATACCAGATTTGGTATAGCGCAAGGCTTTCTGTAAATAAAAATCGTAGCTAAAGGCCAAAAAATCTTTGTAAGGTTTGACTTTTCTGTTTTGAATATCGCCTAAAATACCATCCAAGATTTCGTGCCAATTCTTGAAGCGAGCTTCGCCTGCTTCATCGTTTTTGATGATTTGCAGACATTCCAAATATTGTTGAAAATAAGGGCTTGCTGTCATTTTTTGGTCGAGCATATCGTTCGACGTTTGCCGAATTTGTGCAAACTCTTCGTCTGTGAAAATCCCACTTTCAAAAAATTTCTTGTATTTTTTAAAAGCATCTTCGAGAACTTTGCGTTTGCTGGCCGTCATAAACGTTTCTAACTCAGAAAGGTAGGCAGCACGGTCTTCTGAAAAGGCTTTTATACTTTGAGCATTCAAAGTAGATGCTGAAAAAAGAGAGAAACAAACAAGTGTAAATAAATATCGTATCATTGACAAAAACTATTTTAGAAATAGGTTATATTTATATATTCCAGAATTTTTTTGAAAAAACACTACAAATAACCTTATGAGCTATAAAACTAACTTTTTCATTACTTGCATTTTAGTAGTTTTTGCTTTTGGCAAAACTACCTACTCTCAAACGATAAGTCAGTCCAAAGTATTTTTACAGAAACAGTATCAGCACCTAAAATTAGAAAATCCAATTGCTCAAGCTGATTTTTTTGCCCAAAAATATCGAAAAATGGGCTTGTCTAGTCCCAATTCGATGCAATTAGTATCTACGATAAAGGGCAAAAATGGTTTTCAACACTCCAAATATCAGCAATTTTACAATAATATCCCGATTTTTGGTAGCTCCTATATTTTACATACAAAAAATGATAAAGTTTGGCGAGCAAGTGGCTATTACTTGCCCTTGATTGAGCCTTTTGATGCGATTCGTTTTTCCAAAGAACAAGCTCTACATATTGCACAACAAGAAATGCAAGCAGATTTATATATGTGGGAGTCGAATACCATGAAAAAATTTGAGGGTAGGGGAGATAAACCAATTCCACAATTGGTTATCATAGACAAAGCATTTCCTAAGTCTTCGGAGCATTACGCATTAGCTTATCAGATAGACTTGTTTAGTGCAGAACCTTTTGATAAAAAACGTTATTTCATTGATGCAAAAACAGGGCAAGTGCTTTTGGACTTGCCGCTACTTGCCCATACCACTGTACTTGGTCAAGGAGTTTGTAAATATTATGGCGAACAAACAATTTCGGTTGATTCGCTTGCGCCCGACCATTTTGTTTTACAAGATTTTTCGAGAGGACAAGGCAATGCAGTATATAATAGTGAAGGTGATATTTTTACAGATGAAGATAATTTTTGGGATTTGACCAATGAAAACCAAGACGAAATTGCGATTGATGCACATTATTGTACAGAGAAATTTTATGACTTGTTAGTTGAAAAATTTGATTGGAATGGTTTAGGAAATAATGGGGAATCTATGAATGTGGTGGTTCATGCTGGCAATTTTGTAAATGCGTTTTGGGATGGAGATTTTGCTTCTTTTGG
>JAHDEQ010000296.1 GCA_020628755.1 Saprospiraceae bacterium | reverse complement strand
TATTTTAAGTTTTGTGACAGCTTATCTATTTTACATAAACAAAAAAACTTATTTGGAAACGGTCAAAAAATAAAATCCCGATTTCGTAAATTAGTGAAGATATAAAGGACAGTATGGACGACTATCGAGCTATATTTGCGAAAAGGTATATCGGGAAGTAATTTTTTGACTAATACTTGATAGGACAAAAAGCCACAATCCTGTTAAGGTTGCGTTAAGTCAGGTTAAAGAGTTTTAAAGAATTGGTAAGTTCAAAATGAAGCATTTATATTTACACAAATAATTATCGAACTACTAAAAAGCTATTGATATGAAAACCTCAAATCTCATTATCGTTTTTGGTATCCTTTTGTTGGCGAGTGCTTGCAGCCCTCGATTGACTCCGTTTACCCAACGCTTGTATGAAGAAAATGCTTGGTCAGATGACGAATTGCAGCGCATACAATTTTATTTGTCTGACGACATCAAATTGTATCGGGACGCTACAGAGGGAACTTCTCGTATTGAGGGAGGTAAAATTCGTCAAGTTAAAGGACGCAAAGTAGAAGAAGTCGTTATCCCCGAAGGAACACCAGGTGTGCTGGTTTTTTCGCCCAAAGATGACCGTTTTGCGGTGAGTTTTGAAGATGGCAAAGACGAACGCTACTTGATGTTTGGCCCCAACCCTAAAGCAGGTAATCGCTATATGCTACTTGCCAAAGAATGGAAACGCAAGAAAGGCCAAATAACTTATGAAGGTCGTACTTTTTATTGCGATGCAGAAAGTGCTTATGCAGCTTTGATGGTGGACTTGAAACGAATCAAAAAGACAAAAGTGAAACGTCGTACCGCCGAAGGCCGTAGATTATAGACGTGTAAAAAAAATAAATTTTGACACTTTAGGCCATGCCTTTTAAATCTGTTTTTCTATTTTTAAACCGAAAACGGACGAATTCAACAACGTAAAATATTAAACGGATTTTGAGGCATGTCCTTTTTTAGCATAGCGATGAAGACTTACTTTATCGCTATGCTTTGTTTATGCCTTTTAGAAAAGGAACAAATTTAAAATTATCCAATTGTTGATGTTCAAAATCAGTGTCAGAAAGACGGGTTATTTTATACATTCGTTGCACCTTTTCTCCGACAGGTACAACTAGCACACCGCCAATTTTTAGTTGTTTGCATAAGTTTTGGGGTATTTCAGGCGCACCAGCAGTAACCAAGATTTTATCATAAGGAGCTAATTCGGGCAAGCCTTTATAACCATCACGCAAATACGTCCGAACACCTCCCAAACCCAATGCTTTCAGCAATTGGGTAGAACGACTATATAGCAACTCCTGACGTTCTAATGTATAAACTCTTGCCCCCAATAGTGCCAAAATCGCTGCTTGATACCCTGAACCTGTACCAATTTCCAGTACACTCTCTCGTTTTTTTATTTTCAATAATGCAGTTTGGTAAGCTACCGTATAAGGTTGAGAAATTGTCTGTTCTTTACCAATCGGAAAAGCCTTGTCTTGATAGGCCCATTCTACAAAAGCCTTCTCCAAGAAAAAGTGTCGGGGCAACTGATTGATGGCACTCAAAACAGCTTCATCCTGAATACCTTTACTTCGTAATTCTTCGACCAATTGTCGCCGCATTCCCTTGTGTCTATAGTTGTCTTCCATTGTGGCTAAAGATACGTTTTTTTGTGGTTTTTTTGAGGTGTCAGGTGTCAGCACGCGCTGCTTTGCAGGGCTAGAGGTGTCAGGTTTGCAAGGCTAAAAATCTGACCCCTCCTTTTCGCAAAGCGAAAAGCCTGACTCCTCAAAAAAAAATCATCCTCTCCGTTCTTTGTCGGGCGGCAAGGCAGCGTCTAGGAAAATCCATTTCACACCAAAGCGGAAGTACAATTCTCTTTGTGGATAATAAGGAATTTGATAATAAATTTGGCGAGTTGCTAAAGCACTAATGTTTTCGATTTTGAAGAAGGCTCTAAAACGATCGACTTTAAAACTAAGGAAAGCATCGGTCGCAGGATAATTACCTGCTTGGCGTTGGTCTTGAATATAAAATTGTCCAATAGCAGCTTGGTACGATGGAGCAAAATAATTGGTATGATACAAAAAGTCAAAGCCAAAGCGAGCCAGCATTTTTTGTTTAAAAATGCGCCCCTCGTAGTACAAACTATTGATGCTAGTAAGGGTCGGCAAAGGCAAAATATCGTTTGCTGAATTTTGTTGTAATATCAGAGTATTGTCCAAGTGAATTTTCCAAAATTGAACGTTTTTTTGAATACTCAACTGACCAATACTAAATGCTCTAGCATCTTGTTGTGCGATATAATCAGAATCAAAATAGACTAAATTATTGACCAAAAAATAATTGGCCGAAATACGCAATTGCCATTCGGGACGTGACCAAGTGCCACCGAGTTGAGTTTCTAAGGTTTTGCGAAAGTCATTGTTCCAAATGAGTCGTTCAGAGATATAACTACGTGTTTGTAAAAGACTAGGCTTATACAATTGTTGCTTTGCAATCACTTCGAGTTGGCCTAGTGTTTTTAAGTCCAAAAAGAGTTTGCCTTTGGCTTGGTAATCACCTGCTTGATTCCAAAGTCCTAAGTGAGCAGAAGTCTCGATTTTGAGACGGTCATTGGGTTTGAAATTCCATTGCCCTGTGAGAAATAAGTTTTGTACAACAGAATCTCTTACTTCTTGCTCGATATTATTGTAGCGATGTAGGAGACCGACTTTTAGGAGGTCTCGTTGTTGTTTGGCATTGCGGCCAATATTTTTAAAGGTATTAATCGAAAAATGATTTTCTATAGCTCTAACTTGTACAAACTGGCGCAAACCTCGCTCGTCTGTATATAGCAAACCATAATAGCTAGAATCGGGCTGTTCTTCAGAAAATTTATATTTGGCGTTTTCATAGTTTAATTCATGCGAAAGTCGAAAATTTCTTTTGGGTTGGCCTAGTGAATCAAGCTGCCCTCCAAAACGATAGTGTTGTATGAAATTCAACACTTGCTCATCCTGTTTAGTATTGGAAGTCTCTGCATTTTGAAAGACTAAAATACTGGTACGTTCGGAATCATTGCCTGCCAACAACAAACTATCGGCAAGCGGATTTGGTATCATGCCTCCATGATTGATATGCTGATTCTGATTAAAATGATAAGACAGAAAACCATCATAGCGATTTTTTTTGCCTCGATACCACAGACCAATTCCTGTTTGAGTATGACGAGCAGCTTGATACTTATAAAAAATATTTTGATTCAAAGGACGTTCATCATCTTCGAGCGAAACCAAAAATCGGTTGTAGTACAAACTCATACTCATGCCGCCCGAAAACTTTCGACTAAATTCGGCATTTACCTGAGAATCGTTTTGGTCAACACCTTGTGAGTAATCCAAATTGGAATAGGCAGGAGCTAGAGTAAAATATCTTAAATCTTCGGGTTTGGATTTGTAAATATCAAATTGATGAAAGCCTGTGTCAAAACCTCTTCTGTCTCGTAGTTCATATACGAGTGGGCGAGTGGGCGAGCCTAGATTGCCCAAGGTAGCGTGCGGATTTTTTGTACGACGTGTAGGCTCGTATTGTTGAAAATTTTCCAATAAGGTATCTGCAAAAAGGTATTCTTGACTCGGATTATTTGCAAAAATATAGGTGATACGGACAGTGTCAGGTACACGCTCAAAGGGCAAACTATCTAAAATAGGAAAAGTATCTTGTGGGTAAGGACTCGTAGAATTAGGATTGCTGTTGAAACCGCCACCACGTTGGGCCAAAAGGCTATTGCCTGCCAAAAGGCAGGCAATCAACGCTATTATTTTTAGGTAGTGGGCTTGATGCATTTTTTCTTTTACCAAAAGAGCTTTTTTTAAATCAAAAAGTTGTTTGAAACGACAAATTTAATAAACTCTTTTACAATTATTTTTTGCAAGAAGCCACATTAATTATTCGTCTAGCAAAGCAGGGTTCATTCCCATATTAGAAAATCCGCCATCGTGATACAGATTTTGCATCG
>JAHDEQ010000295.1 GCA_020628755.1 Saprospiraceae bacterium | reverse complement strand
GATTCATCGCAGTTTAAAAACTGTGACGAACGAGAGTAAAGCTAAATTTACTAAACGCTACTTAATTTAAAAAAACACACGCTTGGTCATTCCATTATTGGAGTGGTCAAGCGTTTTTTATTATTTTTATACAAACATCCCGATTATGAAAAAACTATTTACCCTAATTTGTATTTTTTATTCACTAAGTATTTTTGCTCAAGGCGAATCCGATTGTACCGTCAATTTGCCTGAAGGTTTACCAAGTGACACCATGTTTGTTCCCCCCATTCCCGATGCTACAGTAGGCGTATATTATGAAGAAAGCATAAATTTCCGATTCCCAACCACCACCGATGCGGTGGCGGTGCTCGACTCTACCGTTGTTCCAGGCATAACCATTGATGCAATTACCATTGAAAGTATTAGTAATCTTCCAGCAGGCTTATCTTGGAAATCTAATCAAGAAACCTATATTTTACCCGATGAAAAAGATGGTTGCCTCGAAATTTGTGGTACGCCACTGATGCCAACAACACAAGATATTCAAATCAATTTGACGGCTCAGGTTTCTATTTTAAATCAATCGTCAAGCCTGACCTTGCCCATGACGGTGTTGCCAGCGACAAGCACAACAGAGGGATTTGCCTTGGTCAATAATACAGGTTGTGGCCAAGTAGAAGTCAATATCCAAAACAACATTCCTAGCAATGGTCAAACAGAATTTACCTACAACTGGGATTTTGGTAATGGTTTGATTTCTGAAATGGAAACGCCTCCAGCGCAAGTTTATGACGAAGCTGGAGTTCATTATATTTCTTATGAAGCAACGATTGATACCATCGGACATATCTTGACTCAAGTCACCATCGAAACGGTGAGTTGCGATGATATTCCTGTGCCTTTGATAAGTGATGGCTCGCCCGATTTGTTTATTCGTATTTTTAACGAAAGTGGTAGTCAAATTTTCGATAGTCCTAGCCAACAAGATTTGGCCCTTCCTATAACGATTGATTTGAATATGTTGTTAAGCAATCAAAATTATAGATTAGAAGTTTGGGATCAAGATGGCGGTATTGATGGAACCGATGACTTGTGTGGCGTGGTCAATTTTACTTTGGATTCGCAAGGTCTATTAGTTGATGACGAAGCAAGCGTTAACATCAACATTATCAATCCAATAACGACAGTTACTTCAATAGATTCTGTAATTGTTTATCCCATACCCAATAAGCCCGATGTCCGTTTTCCTGAATTTGAAAACCCTTGTCAGGGCGATATTTTAAGTTTAAGTGTGGACAATTATGAGGATAATATTCAATGGTTTTACAATGACGAATTGGTCAGTACAGCATCAAATTTTGAGGCTACAGAAGCTGGAATTTATTATGCCATTTATACCAACGAATTTGGATGTACAAACCAAAGCGAAAGCATCGTTTTTGAACCAAATCCACTTCCTCCGAGTCCAGCTTATACTAATGAAAATAATGTTTTGACTCTTTTTGATTTAAATGGTTTACCCGAATTTAATTCTTTACAATGGTACTTTGAAGGCGAAGCCTTGGAGGGTGAAACCACTCCAAGCCTATGTGCTGTAGAAACGGGTCAATATATCTTAGAACTTACCGATGGTTCAACAGGTTGTACCAATACATTCTCATCCAATATTATTATCAATCCCAATTTTGATTGTACGGTTAGTGTAGAAGAAATCAATCAAATAAACATTGATGTATTCCCCAATCCTTTTATGACCGAACTAAATATTCAGTCACCCGAAAAAATATTGGATTATAAAATTTGGACTGTCAATGGCCAATTACTTCATTTTAGAAATATCGAAACCTACAATTTGACGATTCCCACTTCTACTTGGGATGCTGGATTTTATATTTTAGAAATTAATACCGACAAAGGAAAGATTTTTGAAAAGGTAGTCAAAAATTAACTGGACAAAAAAAGCAAGGAGCTTCGCTCCTTGCTTTTTTTGTTTTTATCCTTCTTTGACAAAATCCTATTTTTCTACCTTTTCATAGACATTATTTTCTGGATTGGTGTCGGCCATACGTTGGCTGGGGTCAATTTCAACTTTGGCGATTTTCTTACCTTTTAATGGTACAAACAATTCATATTTGTTGTGTGTCCAAGGCCAATCTTCGGGTGCAATTTCAAAAGACATTTTACCATCTTTTCTTTTTTCGCCTCGCATAATACGGAGAGGAATCGTGATATTGGTTTTGTTCCCTTTGGTATCGGTGATAATCAAATCTATCGGCATCGGCATAACACCAATTTTTTCCAATACAATCTTAGAACCCTTTTTGGCGGGCTTGACAGCATTGACGGCATAGTCAATGCTGTGTGTGCTATTGACCCAATATTCTTTATACCAATCCAATTCCATACCCGAAACTTTTTCCATCACACGTATAAAGTCATTTGTATTCGGATGTTTAAATTTCCATGTTTCATAAAAATCAATCATCCCTTTTCTAAAGGCTTCTTTGCCAATGACATACTCCAATTGATTGAGAAAAACTGCCCCTTTGCTATACGAGCCAATTCCATAAGCGGTATTGGTCACAAAGTGGTCGGCATGCGTAATCAAAGGTTCTTCCATGCCCGCACTTACGACATTAAAATAGCCTTTGTAGGAACGCATATGCGGATGTGGCCCTTCGCTAGCTTTGCCCATCAAAAAGCCATTTTTCTTGAGATAATTCATGGTTTCATTGCTCCCAAAAGAGGTAAAACCTTCGTCCATCCAAGGATATAATGCCTCGTTGAAAGCCAAAACCATTTGATACCAAGAGTGAAACCACTCATGCACCGACACTCCAACCAAACTTCCCAATTGGCGTTCACCCGTGATAAGCGTACCCATCGGATATTCCATACCACCATCGCCACCTTGAATAAATGAATACTGTTTGTAAGGATATTTCCCAAAATTCTTGTTCATATATTTTATGGCTTCCGCCATAATACCAGGAAGTGCTTGCCAATTGTCTCTAGTTTTATCATTTTCTTGGTACAAAAAGTGCATCGTTACGCCTTCTGCATCGAGTTGTGTATGCGTATAATCAGGGTCGGCACCCCAGAAAAAATCATGTACATTGGGTGCATTAAAATGCCAAGTCAAATCGTTCCCAGGCGCATGCTTTACTTGAATATTTTTGTCTTGATATCCATAACCAACTGTATTTCCATTTTGGATATAACCCGAACCTCCAACGACATAATTATTGGGTAAGGTTATTTTAACGTCAAAGTCTCCCCAAACGCCATGAAATTCCCTACCGACGTAGGGATTTGCATGCCAGCCCTGATAATCGTACTCACATAATTTGGGATACCATTGCGACATGGAATAGTCAATTCCCTCTTTGTTCATACGACCAGTTCGACGAATTTGAGCAGGAATTTGAGCCAAAAACTCCATATCAAAAGTAGCTTTTGAATTGGGAGCAATGGGTTCGTTGAGCATTACTTCCAAAATTGTTCCTTCTACTTTGTACTGGACTTCTTTACCATTTTGTTTTAATGAATTGATTTTTTGAAAGCCAATTTCATCTTCTTTTAATTTGCCAATACGGCCGCCTACTCGTGGGTCGGGGTCTTGAATCGTGCGAGAACGTTCATCCATCATACTACCAGGCTGAAAAGCATTGTAATATAAATGGTAAAAAACCTTATTCAATTCATCGGGCGAATTGTTGTAATAGACCAAATTTTGAGTTCCCGAATATTGGTGTTTTTCGACATCCATTTTGATGTCCATTGTGTACTCGACGCGTTGTTGCCAACGGTCGGCCTGTGCCAAGAGCAAAGCGATTGGTACAAGGATTAAGGAAAGAGTGATGGATATTTTTTTCATTCTAAAATTTATACTATGAATTATTGATATTATTAAGCGTAGTTTATCGCAGTTGCAAACTGCGACAAGCATTTATTTTTTGGTTTGTGATTTCACAATTTTACTAAACTTCTCTTTGGCTATATGACTCCCGCAAGTTTAGGAAAATAACTTTTATACTTGCTTTCCTAAATCTACCTATC